>NZ_JBJDMY010000001.1:0-523005 GCF_044900305.1 Agrobacterium sp. NPDC089420
GCCAAAGCCAGCAAACGGTCTCAATCGACCAGGACCCCGACGGCCTTCCGCCCGCAACCCTTATAACACAAGCGCAATACACAGGACCCCGGATCGGGTCCGGGGTGACGAAGTGCGGATGATAGAACTGCGGTAAGATCGCAGGTTCAGCGAGCAGCCAGCAAATCAGACCAATTCACCCAAACGGCCGAACCGCATGGGCCAGGTCTTCCGCCGTCATCCCGGCACCCGCTCTATGGCCCGCCTCGCCATGCAGCCACACCCCGGCCGCAGCCGCTTCGAAGGCGGGCGCGCCCTGCGCCAGCAGCGCGCCGATGATACCGGCCAGCACGTCGCCTGATCCCGCCGTCGCAAGGCTCGCCGGCGCGTTCGTGTTGACCAGCGCCCGGCCGTCCGGCGAAGCAATCACCGTATCCGCACCCTTGTAGACCAGCACCGCGCCGCTGCGCGCCGAGGCGACCTGCGCTCTCTCGATCTTGCTCAATCCAGCATCCTTAACGAGATCAGGAAACAGTCTCGCAAACTCACCCTCATGCGGCGTCAGCACGAATTTGCCCGTGCCCGACGTAACGCGCGCGAAGAGGGCCTCCTTATGATCCTTGAACGCCGTGATCGCATCGGCATCCAGCACCACCGCCCTGTCTCCAAGCATGGACACGAATTGCCGCGCCTTTTCGAGGTCGCCGAAGCCCGGACCGAGAACGAACGTGCCGTGGCGCCCGTCGTCCAGCCAGTCTTGCAGATCATCGCCATTATCCATGGGCGTGTTCATCACGGCCGTCAACGTCACTGAAAGCACATCGAGCGCTGCCTTCGGGGTGGCAATAGTGACGATACCCGCTCCCGCCTTCAGCGCCGCAAGCGCCGTCATGCGGCTTGCACCGGTTGCATGCGCCGGTCCGGAAAACACGGTCAGATGCCCGCGGCGGAATTTATGGGTCTCCATGTCGGCATGGGGCAAGGCATGCCGCCAGACAAGCGGATCGTTTTCCGCCACAGAACCGGCATGGGCATCGAGCACGCGGGACGGAATGCCGATATCGAACACCTCGATCGTCCCGCAAAGCGCCCGCCCCGGCATCAGCAGATGGCCCGGCTTGCGCGCCATGAAGGTCACGGTCCGCTCGGCCCTGAATGAGGCTCCGAGAGGCATGCCCCGCCGGCCGCAGAGCCCGGAGGGCAGGTCGACGGCGAGAACCGGCACCTTAATGCTGGCCACCGCCTCGATGACAAGAGCAAGTTCGCGGGGAATATCGCGCGACAATCCGGCCCCGAAAACCGCATCGATGACCACGTCGCCGGCAAGAGGCTTGTAGTCGCCGAGCGGCAGCGGCATGACCCCGCTCCGTTCGAACGCTGTCCGGGCATCGCCCTTGAGCGCGCCGGCGTCACCGAGATGATGAACCGCCACCGCAGCCCCGCATTGCAGGAGCACCCGAGCCGCCACGTAACCGTCACCGCCATTATTGCCGCCGCCGCACAGCACGACGAAACGCAGCGCCTGCGGATAATGGCGCAGGGCGGCAGCCGCAACCGCCTGCCCCGCCCGCTCCATCAGATCGTAAAGCGGAATACCCGATTGCCCGGCCGCCGCATCGATGCGGGCCATCACAACGGGGTCGATCAGGAAGAGCTGCGAAAGGGATGTCATGCGCCGATCATCCCTTCAAAACGCCGAAAAGGCAATCGATGCAAAAATAAGCAAATATCCAAGCCCAAATAATAATCAATTGCATAAAACATAAACAATCAAGTTTTCGCGTACCCGCGGATCCTTAAATATTCAATATATCTAAAATAATACAAATTCACAGAAATGCTCATGGATTTTTCAGATTTTCGCGAGAAATTCGCCGCAAAACCACAAAAAGCGAATGCATTTTGTGCCGGAAAGCCGAGGGAGCGAAGTTTTTTCTTCAAGCCCGCTTCCGATCTGGCACAATACGTGCATTCTTGTGGCAGAGCGGGAAGAACCTGCTTTAACGGGAGAAGCGGAGAGATATTTTCTCATGAAAAAGATCGAAGCGATCATTAAGCCTTTTAAGCTCGATGAAGTGAAGGAAGCCCTTCAGGAAGTCGGACTTCAGGGAATCACGGTCACGGAAGCAAAAGGCTTTGGTCGTCAGAAGGGCCACACGGAACTCTACCGCGGTGCAGAGTACGTCGTGGACTTTTTGCCGAAAGTGAAAGTCGAAGTCGTATTGGCGGACGAGAATGCGGAAGCCGTCATCGAGGCGATCCGCAACGCGGCGCAGACGGGACGTATCGGCGACGGAAAGATTTTCGTTTCCAATGTCGAGGAAGTCATCCGCATCCGTACCGGTGAAACAGGCGTGGACGCCATATAATCAAGAACGTCCCGAGCCGGGGAGGCTTGGGTTTTCACCTCGTCATCATCACACTCAAGGAAAACGTTTAAATGACGACCGCAAACGATATCTTGAAGCAGATCAAGGATAACGACATCAAGTTCGTGGACCTGCGCTTTACCGACCCCAAGGGCAAGCTGCAGCACGTCACCATGGATGTTGTCTGTGTGGACGAAGACATGTTCGCCGATGGCGTCATGTTCGACGGCTCCTCGATCGCCGGCTGGAAGGCCATCAACGAGTCCGACATGGTGCTGATGCCGGATCCGGCCACCGCCCACATCGACCCGTTCTTCGCCCAGTCCACCCTGGTCGTCCTTTGCGACATTCTCGACCCGATCTCGGGCGAGGCCTACAACCGCGACCCGCGCGGCACCGCCAAGAAGGCCGAAGCCTATCTCAAGGCCTCCGGTATCGGCGACACCGTTTTTGTTGGCCCCGAGCCCGAATTCTTCGTCTTTGACGACGTGAAATACAAGGCAGACCCCTATAACACCGGCTTCAAGCTCGATTCGTCCGAACTGCCGTCCAACGACGATACGGATTACGAGACCGGCAACCTCGGCCACCGTCCGCGCGTCAAGGGCGGTTATTTCCCGGTTCCGCCGATCGACAGCCTGCAGGACATGCGCTCCGAAATGCTGACGGTCCTGGCCGAAATGGGCGTTGTCGTCGAAAAGCACCACCACGAAGTGGCCGCCGCACAGCACGAGCTGGGCGTGAAGTTCGACACGCTGGTCTCCAGCGCCGACAAGATGCAGATCTACAAGTATGTCGTGCACCAGGTCGCCAATGCCTATGGCAAGACGGCAACCTTCATGCCGAAGCCGATCTTCGGCGACAACGGCTCGGGCATGCACGTGCACCAGTCGATCTGGAAGGGCGGCAAGCCGACGTTTGCGGGCGATGAATATGCCGGCCTCTCCGAGACCTGCCTCTATTACATCGGCGGCATCATCAAGCACGCCAAGGCCATCAACGCCTTCACCAACCCCACCACCAACTCCTACAAGCGTCTGGTGCCGGGTTATGAAGCGCCGGTTCTGCTCGCCTACTCCGCGCGCAACCGTTCCGCCTCCTGCCGTATTCCCTTCGGCTCCAACCCGAAGGCAAAGCGCGTCGAAGTCCGTTTCCCGGACCCGACCCAGAACCCCTATCTCGGTTTTGCGGCCATGCTGATGGCCGGCCTCGACGGCATCAAGAACAAGATCCACCCCGGCAAGCCGATGGACAAGGACCTTTACGACCTTCCCGCCAAGGAACTGAAGAAGATCCCGACCGTCTGCGGCTCGCTGCGTGAAGCGCTGGAAAGCCTCGACAAGGACCGCAAGTTCCTGACCGCCGGCGGCGTGTTCGACGACGACCAGATCGACTCGTTCATCGAGCTGAAGATGCAGGAAGTCATGCGTTTCGAAATGACCCCGCATCCGGTCGAATTCGACATGTATTATTCGGCCTGATCGGCATTCGGGACGCTCTTCGGGGCGTCCCTTTCCATTCCGGCGGTTTTCCCTGGAAAGCCGCCGTTTTCTTTTGAAGCCCAGCCATCATTTCGAAGCATGTCGATCAAGCCAGCCTCTCAGCAAACACGCCTCACGGACTGGCTCATCTTTCTGGCGGTGCCGTTCTTTTTCTCCAGCAATGTCATTTTCGGCCGCGGCGTGGTCGGTGAAGTCTCGCCTTTCATCGCCGCCTTCATCCGTTGGATGGGGTCGACCCTCATCATCGCGCCCTTCATGATCGCCGACTGGCGTAACTGCCTTGCCTTCCTGCGTGACAAAACGCTGCTCTGGCTGGTTCTCGGCATTCTCGGCATGGGCATCTGCGGCGGTGTGGTCTATTGGGGCCTCACCATGACGACGGCCGCCAACGGTACGCTGATCTACACCACCTCGTCGCTGTTCATCATCCTGTTCCAGCGCATATTCCAGGGCCGCCCCATTCGAAAGCTCGAAGTGGTTGGCATGGTCATCGCCTTTGCCGGCGTGGCGGCCATCGTGCTCAAGGGCGATTTGTCCGCGCTGCGGCACATGAATTTCAACATAGGCGATTTCGCCATACTGACGGCGGCCATCGCCTTCGCCGTCTATTCGCTGCTTTTGCGCGATCCGGCGGCGCGGCAGATGGCCTCTTTCAGCCTTTTCGGCCTGATCGCGCTCTCCGGCGCGCTCGTGCTTCTGCCGCCGGCGGCCCTCGAACTGGCGCAGGGCGGCATGTTGCCCACCACGCCCGTCGCCTGGGCAAAGATCGGCGGCATCATCCTCTTCGCATCGCTTCTCGCCTTTTATTGCTTCACCCATACGGTGCGTGTCTTCGGTCCCGCCACGGCCGGCATCACCCTTTACATGATGCCGCCGGTCTCGATCCTCATGGCGACGCTGTTCCTGGGAGAAACCTTCGAGACCTATCATGCCGTCGGCATCGTGCTTGTCACCGGCGGCGTCATTCTCGCCACCGCGCCGATCGGCAGAAAGCGCCGATCCTGACGGTAGTCCGGTGCGAAACCGCTAGGTCTTGATATTTCGCATTCCGACCCCAACTAGTATTGGGAAAGGAAGTTCATGCCATGAAACAAAGAAACGCAAAATTCACGCTTGGCGAGATCGTCCGCCACAAGGTGTTTCCGTTCCGCGGTGTGGTGATCGACGTGGATCCGGAATATGCCAATACCGAGGAATGGTGGAACGCCATTCCGGTGGAAATCAGGCCGGATCGCGACCAGCCCTTTTATCATCTTCTGGCGGAAAACGAGGAGACGGAATATGTCGCCTATGTTTCCGAACAGAACCTCGTGCACGACGAAAACGAAACGCCGCTGAGAAACCCCAATATCGGCCGCATCTTCGACAAGGCGCCGAACGGCGAATGGCGTCCGAAAATGTCGACGGCGCATTGACGCCCGCAAACACTTCCCACCTCCCAGGGACAAAAGCGCATAAAAAAACCGGTCTGTCGCCAGACCGGTTTTGTCATTCTTGATGCTTTCGCAGCAATCAGGGCTTGGGCGCGCCCTTGGCGGCGTCCTGAGCGGCTTCCAGCTTCTTGCGGGCTTCTTCAGCCTTCTTCTGCATGCCTTCCTGCAGGCTGCGCTGGCTTTCTGCAAGCTGCGACTGCGAGATGGCCGGGCCGTCGAAAGCGCCGGTGAACCCGTTGAGCGCGATCTTGATCGGGTTCGGCGCGCGGCGGAAGTTGATGGAGGTGAAGACCACCTCGTTGCCCTTCTTCAGCGAAGCGATCATGGCGTCCGTCAGCGGCACTTCGGCCGTGCACTTGTCGGGAAGGCAAACGGCGTAGTCGAGCTTCTGGCCCTTGCCGCCGTCGATCTGCATCACAACGCCCGGAGGGATGAGACGCGCGGTCGGAACGGAAACCTGCAGCAGCTTGCGGTTGACCTTGCCTTCGACGGTGATGAGGCCGACGGCGGTGATCATCTGGCCGTTCTGGGCAAGAACCACGTTCTGCACGACGCAGACATCGTTGTCTTCCTGCTTGGAGCAGGTCTTGAACCAGCCGAGCGGCGGCGCGCCGGCGCCCTGAGCGGCGGGAGCAGCATCCTGCGCCTGCGAGATGGCCGGAGCGGACATTGCGCCGAGAGAAAGGACCAGAGCGGACAGAGCCGTCCGGGTGAATGTGTTTGCCTTGTGCATCATAAGAGTTCCGTCTCCTGAATGTCTGCCAGAACCGGACCGCAAGGTCCCGTTCGCCGATGGCGGTATCCTTCTGCCCGTTCAACTGTCGTTTAAATGAGGCAAATGCGTGACCCGTCTCTTCCGGTCCCCCTGTTACATGCCGATCGCGGCGATATCCAGCACTTCTTTAACTTTTTCTTGAGCGGACCCAAGATTTCCCGCCCTCGCATGGGTCATGCAATGTCCGTATGCTACATATCTGCCAGAATCATGACGATAAACCGGTCTGACGCACATCGGACGGACAATTGGACAGGATAGTGACATGCGCAACCTTATGACGACAAAACACGTCAAAGCGGCTTCAAATGCCGGCGCATCCGTTATTTCTTCATTCCTGGGCTTTTCACAGGAATTCAGCCGACGCGCGTCTGCGCGGCGAGACGAGTCTTTTCAGCCCACGGACCTGGGCTGGCTGGATTCCTGTGACAGGCACAGGAATGAGGGAAGACAGCTGCTGCGCCGGTCACGCGCTTTGCTCCGCACATTCGGTCTGACAATAGTTTTTGCAGCCGCGCTCCTGCCCGGAATATCGCAGGCGCAACCGCTTCACGCCATTTCCATGCACGGCACGCCGGCGCTGCCGGCAGACTTCCGGCATTTCCCTTACGTCAATCCGGACGTGAAGAAGGGCGGCCGCATCTCCTATGGCGTCGTCGGCACCTTCGACAGCCTCAACCCCTTCGTTCTCAAGGGAATGCGCACCACCGCGCGCGGCGTCTGGGACCCGGAATTCGGCAACCTGCTCTACGAACCGCTGATGCAGCGCTCCGGCGACGAACCCTTCAGCCTCTACGGTCTTCTGGCCGAAACCGCGGAATGGGACGAGGAGCGCAGCTTCGTCCAGTTCAACATCAACCCGAAAGCAAAATGGTCGGACGGCCAGCCGGTGACGCCGGAGGACGTGATCTTCACCTTCAACCTCCTGAAGGAGAAGGGCCGCCCGCCTTTCAACAGCCGCATGGACGGCGTGGCGAAGCTGGAAAAAATCGGCGATCGCGGTGTCCGTTTCACCTTCAACGACAAGGCAAACCGAGAAACGCCGCTCATTCTCGCTTCCGCCACCCCGATTTTGCCGAAACATGCCATCGATCCGGAAAAATTCGAGCAAGCCGGTCTGGGGCCAGTTGTCGGCTCGGGTCCATACCGAATCAAGACCCTGCGGCCGGGCGAACGAATCATCTGGGAGCGGAACCCGGATTATTGGGGCAAGGATATTCCCGGCAAGGTCGGCTTCGACAATTACGACGAGATCAGCGTCACCTATTTCCTTCAGGTCACCACCATGTTCGAGGCCTTCAAGAAAGGCGATATCGACATCTACCCCGAAGGCGACGCCATCAACGGCACTTCCGATACCTCCCACTGGGGGCAGGCCTATAATTTCCCGGCGGTCCATCGTGGCGATATCGTCAAGGACGTCTTCCAGCCGCGCCTGCCGTCCGGCATGTTCGGCCTCGTTTTCAACACCCGCCGCGCGGTCTTCGCCGACGAGAAGGTGCGCGAGGGGCTGTCTTACGCGCTCGATTTCGAGTGGATGAACCGGAATATCCTCGGCGGCTCATTCAAGCGCACGCAGAGCTACTGGCAGAATTCGCCGCTTGGCGCCTATGGCAATGCTGCCGATGCGCGCGAGCTTGCGCTGCTTGGCGACGCGGCGAAAACCATGCCGCCCGACCTTTTGGCGGGAACCTATGCCATGCCGACCACCGACGGCAGCGGCGCGGACCGCAAGGTTCTGAAAATGGCCGTCGATAAGCTGAAAGAAGCCGGATACAGCATCAAGAACGGCAAGATGTCCGATGCCGGCGGCCGTCAGCTCGCCTTCGAAATCATGACGCAGAACCCGGCGCAGGAACGCATCGCACTGGCCTATCAGCGCTCCCTCAACCTGATCGGCGTCGCCATGGGCATCCGCTCGGTCGATGACGGGCAATATCAGGCCCGCTCGAACAGTTTCGATTACGACATGATCATCCGCTCCCTGCCATCCTCTCTTTCACCGGGCATGGAGCAGCTCAACCGCTGGAATTCGCTCTCGCGCGATGCGCAGGGCAGCTTCAACTATGCGGGTGCCGCCAATCCCGATATAGACCGCATGATCGAGGCGCTGCTGCAGGCGCGTTCGACGGAGGATTTTCAAGCCGCCGTGCGCGGTTACGACCGCCTTCTCGTGGCCGGCCACTACGTCATTCCGCTCTATTATATCGGCGCGCAATGGGTGGCCCGCTGGAAATATATCGACCGCCCGGATATGACGCCAATATCCGGCAATCAGAAACAGACCTGGTGGGATGCGCGGGCGCAATAACCGCACCGCACCCATCACCGGCAGAAAAAGGGAAGATAAAACCATGGAACGCATCGTTATCGACGTCGTATCGGATATGGTCTGCCCGTGGTGTTATCTCGGCAAGGCAAGGCTCGATCTCGCCATTGCCGAGGTGCAGGACGAAATCAGCGTCGACGTGAACTGGCGTCCCTACCGCCTCAACCCGGACTATCCGCCTGAAGGCGTCGACCAGAAAGCCGCTCTTGAGGAGAAGCTCGGCAAGGAGCGTCTCGAACAGGCCCATGCCACGCTGGTGCAGCTCGGCAGGGAAGTCGGCATCCATTACGATTTCGACGCGATCAAGATCGGCCCGAACACGCTCGACGCCCATCGGCTGTCCCTCTGGGCGCATTCGGAAGGCCGCGACGTGCAGGAGAAGGTCGTCACCGCCCTGTTCAAGGCCAATTTCGAGGAAGGGCGCAACATCGGCGATCACGCCGTGCTGACCGATGTGGCCGAAAAATCCGGCATGGACGCCAAGGTCGTGGCGCGGCTTCTCGCCTCGGATGCCGACAAGGATACGGTGATCGCCGAAATTGACGCGGCGCAGCAAATGGGCGTCGCCGGCGTGCCGTTTTTCATCATCGACCAGAAATACGCCATAAGCGGTGCACAAACGCCCGACGTCTTGATTGCTGCACTGCGGGATATTGCAAAAATCAAGACGGACGAGCATAGATCGATGAACTGACGGTCAAGCACCGGCGGTTTTCAGCAACTCGATTTTTCGCCGGTGTTTCCGTGTCCGACAAGACCCTGAAAGGCATTCTGCTCGCCTTTGCCGCCTTCGCTGCCTACGCCTGGAGCGATGCCAGCGTTAAACTCATAGAAGGCCAGATTTCGCCGATCGAATCGGTCTTCTTCGGCGCCCTGTTCGGCCTCATCGCCCTGCCCTTCATCCGCAAGCGCAATGATCGCTGGCTGGATGTGGTGAAGACGACGAACCGCCCTTTGTGGATCATCCGTTTTTTTGCCGCCGGCACGGGTGCCGTCGGCAGCGTCACCGCATTCACCCACCTTTCCATGGCAGAAGCCTTTGCGCTCATCTTCCTGCTGCCTTCCTTTGTCACCATCATGTCGGTGGTGTTTTTGAAGGAACAGGTGGGCATCCGCCGCTGGTCGGCGGTCATCATCGGTTTTCTCGGGGTGCTGGTCATCCTGCGTCCGGGCTTTCGCGAACTGGGCGTCGGTCATCTCGGCGCCATCATCGGCGGCTTCAGCGGCGCGCTCAGCATCGTCATTTTCCGCGCCATGGGTCCTTCGGAAAAGAACGTCTCGCTTTATGGCGCTGGCGTGCTGGGCTGTCTCATCATCAGCGGCATCGCCATGGTGCCGACCTTTGTCATGCCAGGCGGCGAGCAGTGGCTGCTGCTGGCGGGCTATGGCCTGCTCGGCGCACTCGGCAACGTATTGGTGATGTATGCCGCCCAGTATGCGCCGGCCGCGATGATCGGCCCGACGCAATATAGCCAGATGCTCTGGGCCATCCTGTTCGGTTATCTGATTTTCGGTGACCGCATCGACGGGTGGATGCTGATCGGCATCGCCCTCATCGTCGGCTCCGGCCTGCTGACACTCATCCGCGAGAAGCAGAGGAAAGTGCCGCTGCCCGCCTCGATCGCTGCGACCGACCAGAACGTCGCCGTCGCAATCACGCCGGAAGACGCGCCGCGGACCCTCTAGTCAACGGCGCGTTCCCGCATCGCCGCTTGGGCGGCAAGGCTCAGTCGCAAACCCGTGCGCGATACATGTCGCCCCAGGCATTCTGCCGCCAGACGACATGGCAACGCGGATATACCGGCTGATAGATCACCGGAGGGCCATAAACCGGCGGACCATAAAAGGGGTCGCCGTAATAGGGGCCGCCATAGGAATGCCGCGCCCCGGCGACGATAGCGCCGCCGATAATTGCGCCGGCAATACCCGCGGCAATGCCGCCGCCGCCATGCCCGTGTCCGAAATGGTTGCGTGCTTCCGCCTGACCGGTGGTGGCAATTGTGGTGCCCGCAATTGTCAAAGCAACCAGACCTGCGGTGACGAACCTGTTCATGTTGGTCCACATCGTCTTGCTCCTTCGTCTTCCCACTCGCGCGTCACATTGGGCGCAGCAGAGGAGATGAAAACAAGACTACGCCCACCGAAGCTACCGGCGCATGTCCGTTTCATTACATCCCGGTAATGTTTGCAGAACCTCGGGAGCGGGAGAGCAGACGGATGGCGGATCCTTCCGTTTTCGTTTGTCCGGGAGTGTTTTAGGTTTTGGCTTTAGGGACGTTGTTTGTTGACAGTGGATCGAGGGTGGGTGGGGCTTTACCCCCCTCTGCCCTGCCGGGCATCTCCCCCTCAAGGGGGGAGATCGATCTGCGGCGAGGTTTCGCCCATCTCAACATCTGAGGACGAAGCGACGAGAGAGCCTCCTGCCGATCTCCCCCCTTGTGGGGGAGATGCCCGGCAGGGCAGAGGGGGGTAAAGCCCCACGCACCCTCGATCCGCTATAAATGGACAAGCTCAAATCTACGACCGCGCCAGCTCCGCAAGCTGCGTCATGATCATCGCCGCACCCGCCAGCCGCTTTTCCGGCGTCGGCAGATCGCGGGTCAAAAACAGGCTGTGGTCGGGACGGATCTTCGCCATCGTGCCCTGTTTGCCGATATAGGCGACCAGCGCTGCGGGGTTGGGGAATTCCTTGTTGCGGAACTGCACAACCACGCCCTTCGGCCCGGCATCCACCTTCTCGACATTGGCCGTGCGGCAGAGCGACTTGATGTAGACGATCTTGAGGAGATGCTGCACCTCTTTCGGCAAGGGGCCGAAACGGTCGATCATTTCCGCACCGAAACCGTCGATCTCGCTGATATCGGCAAGCTCGCCGAGACGGCGGTAAAGACCCATGCGCAGGTGCAGATCGGGAACGTAATCTTCCGGGATCATGACGGAGGTGCCGACCGAGATTTGCGGCGACCAGCCGCTATCCTGCACCTGCTCGTCACCCTTCACCTCGGCCACCGCCTCTTCCAGCATCTGCTGGTAAAGCTCGAAACCGACCTCCTTGATATGACCGGACTGTTCTTCGCCGAGCAGATTGCCCGCGCCGCGAATATCAAGATCGTGGCTCGCCAGCTGGAAGCCGGCGCCGAGTGTATCGAGCGATTGCAACACCTTCAGCCGGCGCTCGGCAGTCGTCGTCAGCACCTTGTTGACCGGCAGGGTGAAGAGCGCGAAGGCGCGCACCTTTGAGCGGCCGACACGGCCGCGCAGCTGGTAAAGCTGGGCGAGACCGAACATATCGGCCCGGTGCACGATCAGCGTATTGGCAGTCGGCACGTCGAGGCCGGATTCGACGATGGTGGTCGACAGCAGCACGTCATATTTGCCGTCGTAGAAGGCGTTCATGATGTCTTCGAGTTCGCCGGCCGGCATCTGGCCATGCGCCACCGCGACCTTCAGTTCCGGCACGTCCGATTGCAGGAAGGCATGGATATCGGCGAGATCGGCAAGCCGCGGGCAGACATAAAAACTCTGGCCGCCGCGATAATGCTCGCGCATCAGCGTCTCGCGGATGACGAGCGGGTCGAACGGCGAAATGAAGGTACGGACCGCCATGCGGTCCACCGGCGGCGTGGTGATGAGCGACAACTCACGGACGCCCGTCATCGCCAGCTGCAGCGTGCGGGGAATGGGCGTCGCGGATAGCGTCAGCACATGCACGTCGCTCTTCAGCTCCTTCAGCCGCTCTTTGTGCTTCACGCCGAAATGCTGCTCTTCGTCGATGATCAAGAGGCCGAGATTGGCGAAGCTGATGCCCGCGCCGAGCAGCGCATGGGTGCCGACAACGATATCGGTCTTGCCATCCGCCACTTCCTTTTTCGTCAGCGTCAGTTCCTTGGAGCCGACAAGGCGCGAAGCCTGCTGCACCCGGATGGGCAGGCCGCGGAAACGTTCCGAGAAGGTACGGAAATGCTGGCGGGAAAGCAGAGTGGTCGGCACCACCACCGCCACCTGCACGCCGTTCATGGCGGCAAGGAAGGCGGCGCGCAGCGCCACTTCGGTCTTGCCGAAACCGACATCGCCGCAGATGAGGCGATCCATCGGCCGGCCGGCACCAAGATCTTCGCGAATGGCCTCGATGGCGTTCAGCTGGTCTTCCGTCTCATCATAGGGGAAACGGGCGGCGAATTCGTCATAAAGCCCGTCCGGGGCCGTCAGCACCGGCGCATGGCGCACCAGACGCGCGGCTGCGATGCGGATAAGCTCGTCGGCCATATCGAGCAGGCGCTTCTTGAGCTTGGCCTTGCGCATCTGCCATGCGCCGCCGCCAAGCTTGTCCAGCTGCGCTTCCGCCGCATCCGAGCCGTAACGGGACAGAAGATCGATGTTTTCAACCGGCAGGAACAGCTTGGCATCGTCGGCATAATGCAGTTCGAGACACGCACGCGGCGCACCCGCCGCCTCGATGGTGCGCAGGCCGACGAAGCGGCCGATACCATGCTCGGCATGGACGACCAGCGAGCCCTCATCCAGCCCCGCCACTTCCGAGATGAAATCCGCACCGCGCTTGCGGCGCTTGGAGCGCCGCACCATGCGGTCGCCGAGAATGTCCTGCTCGCCGATGACGGCAAGATTGCCGGTCTCGAAACCCGCTTCGAGGCTCAGCACCGCCGAGGCCGCCTCGCCCTTGCCGAGCGTCTCCACCTCTTTCAGCGCGATGACGGGTTTGATCTTCTCAAGCCCGTGTTCGTTCAGCACCTGCAGCAGCCGGTCGAGCGAACCTTCCGACCAGCCTGTTATCAGCACCTTCCAGCCCTTGGCGCGGCGCTCGGCGATGTGCTTCACCGCCAGATCGAAAACATTGACCCGTTCTTCGCTTTCGCCCTCGGTTGGCGGACGCGCCCAGCGCGGCCCGACATGGGCGTCCAGCGTCGCGACCGGGCGGCCTTCGCTGTCCTGTTCGTTGAAAGGTGTCAGCCGAACCGCGTTGACGGCGGCAAGCTCCGCATCAAAACTCTTGCCGTCGAGATAAAGCTGGCCGGGCGAAACCGGTTTGTAAGGCGCGCCCTGCGTCGACCCCTTGGTCTCGCCGGAAGCCCGCCGAGCGTCGTAATAGTCGAGCACCAGCTTGGAGCGTTCCTTGGCTGCTTCCCGTGCCGTGTGATCGGTGACAATGCGGAAACCCTTCAGATAATCGAAGGCGGTTTCCAGCTGTTCGTAAAACAGCGGCAGCCAGTGCTCCATGCCGGCATAACGGCGGCCCTCGGAGACGGCCTGATAAAGCGCATCGTCACGCGTCGCAGCACCGAACAGCGACAGGTAATTCTTGCGGAACCGGCTGATCGTATCCGGCGTCAGCGTCACTTCGCTCATCGGGTTCAGATCGAGCGAACGCGCCTGGCCGATGGTGCGCTGGCTGGCCGGATCGAAGGTGCGGATGCTCTCCAGCGTATCGCCGAAGAAATCGAGCCGCACCGGCTCTTCCGTGCCCGGCACGAAAACGTCGAGAATGCCGCCGCGCACGGCGAATTCGCCCACTTCACGCACCGTCGCCACCCGGTCGAAACCGTTGCGCTCCAGCCGCGCGGCAATCTCCTCCATGCGGATCTGGTTGCCGGGTTTGGCAGAAAAGCCGAGGCTCTCGATAATGTCGCGCGGCGCCATCTTCTGCAGCATGGCGTTGACGGTGACGAGCACGATGGCCGGATGCGGTTTCTTCGCATGGGCGATGAGGCCGGAAAGCGCCGCCAGCCGGCGCGCCGAGGTGTCGGCGCTCGGTGACACACGGTCATAGGGAAGGCAGTCCCAGGCCGGCAGCGTCATCACCGGAATATCAGGCGCGACGAAACCGAGGATCTGTTCGAGATCGGCGACCCGCTGTCCATCCGACATCACGTAAGCCACCGACGTGCCCGCCCGCGCCATGTCGGCAAGCAAAAGGGCTTCCATGCCGGAAGGCACGTTTCCGATGGTCAGCGGCGTATCGGCCGACGACACCAGCTTTGCATCGAATCCGGCTATCATGTTTCAGGCTTTCAGGGTGTCAGTGGTGACGAGATCGAAATCGGGACGGTAGGAGGCGATCTTTTCAAACAGCGGTGTCTGGAATTTTTCCGGGATGGCAAGGGCGCCGGTCACCATCTTGACGAGGTCGTTATCCTCTTCCGCCATGATGACTTCCAGCTCGTCGAGCTGCTCATCGGAAAGCCCGGCAATATTATCTTCCGCGAATTGCCCGAGCACCAGATCCATCTCGCGAATGCCCCGGTGCCAGCAGCGGTAAAGAATCCGCCGGCGTCTCGGATCGAGGTCGGCACTCGTGCGTACCAGTCCAGTCATCGCATTTTCCTTCCCGTATGGATCGCAGCGCATGATTCAATGGTTTCATCTGCCGGTCCGTCCCCACCACCCTCATTCCTGTGCCCGTCACAGGGATGAGGAAGAGGAGAGCATCGTGAAAAACAGCAGGCTCCGAACTCGCAGCGCGCCCTTCAATCTTTGCCTCGTCTATCGTGACCTCCTATAGAACAGGAGGCGAACGCTTGGGAACCGTTTTTTATCGAAATAATGCCACGGCCACGAAAATCTGCCGGTGATAACCCGCCTTTGTGACCCACCAAGTCTTGCATAAGCCGCTCCCTTCCCCGATTTTCCTGACCATGCGCCCGGCCATTCTCGATCCGTTGTTTGCCTCCGTCTCCACCCTTGCCGGCGTGGGGCCGAAGCTCGCCGATCTTCTGGCCAAGCTGCTGAGCCGGGAAAGCGCCGACGACACCCGCGTCATCGATCTCCTCTTCCACGCGCCATCCAACGTTATCGACCGCCGCAACCGCCCCGGCATTGCGCTGGCCAGCCCCGGCGCCATTGTCACCATCCAGGGACGCGTTGACCGGCACCAGCCGCCGCCGGCTGGAAACCGCTCCGCGCCCTATCGCGTCTTCCTGCATGACGAGACCGGCGAACTGGCGCTGACCTTCTTCCGCACCAAGGGCGACTGGCTGTCCAAGGCCCTGCCTGTGGACGAAGAGGTTCTCGTCAGCGGCAAGGTGGACTGGTTCAACGGCCGCGCCTCCATGGTGCATCCGGATTTCATGGTGAAGCTTTCCGAGGCGGAGAACCTGCCGCTGGTGGAAGCGGTTTACCCGATGACCGCCGGTCTGTCGCCCAAGGTGCTGCGTCGCGCCATCGAAGGAGGGCTGGCGAAGCTGCCGGTCTTTCCGGAATGGATCGACGAGACGCTGAAGACCCGCCAGGGTTTCGGCGATGTCGCCTCGAGCTTCCGCGAGTTGCACGACCCACGTGACAGCGCCGATATCGAACCGCAGGCCCCGGCGCGCAGGCGGCTGGCCTATGACGAATTCCTTGCCGGGCAGCTGTCACTGGCGCTGGTGCGCCAGCGGCTGCGCAAGGTGGCGGGCCAGCCGATCCGCGCCAAAGGCGATATCGCCGCCAAGATTCTCTCGCAGCTGCCCTTCTCGCTGACGGCAAGCCAGAGCGCTGCCGTGAAGGATATCCTGACCGACATGGCCGGCGAAGACCGCATGTTGCGGCTGCTGCAGGGCGATGTCGGCGCCGGCAAGACGCTGGTGGCGCTGATGGCCATGGCAACGGCTGTGGAGGCCGGCGGACAGGCGGTGCTGATGGCGCCCACCGAAATCCTCGCCCGCCAGCACTACGCCACCATCTCCAAACTCGCTCAGGCAGTGGGCATCACCGTCGAGGTCCTGACCGGCCGCACCAAGGGCAAGGAGCGCCGCGAGATCGAGGAGCGCGTCGCATCCGGCGAAGCGCAGATCGTCATCGGCACCCATGCACTGTTTCAGGACAGCGTGACCTATAAAAACCTCGTGCTGGCCGTGGTGGACGAACAGCACCGTTTCGGCGTGCACCAGCGCCTGCGCCTGACCGCCAAGGGCATCACGCCGCACATGCTGGTCATGACCGCCACGCCCATTCCGCGCACGCTGGTTCTGGCCGCCTTCGGCGACATGGACGTCTCCAAGCTCACGGAAAAACCGGCCGGCCGCAAACCCATCCAGACGGTCACGATCCCCACCGAACGGATCGGCGATATTGTCGAGCGGCTGCGCGCGGCGCTGAAAGACGGTAAGAAGGCCTATTGGATCTGCCCGCTCGTCGAGGAAACGGAAGAATCCGATCTGATGTCGGCGGAGGAGCGGCATGCGGTGCTTTCGCAGATGCTCGGCACCAATATCGGTCTCATTCATGGCCGCATGAGCGGCCCGGAAAAGGATGCCGCCATGCTCGCCTTCAAGAGTGGCGAAACCCGGCTGCTGGTGGCGACGACGGTGGTGGAAGTCGGCGTCGATGTGCCGGATGCGACAATCATGGTCATCGAACATGCCGAACGTTTCGGCCTTGCCCAGCTTCACCAGCTGCGTGGCCGCGTCGGCCGTGGCGACGAGGCCTCCACCTGCATCCTGCTCTACAAGGGACCGCTCAGCGAGAACGGCCGCGCCCGGCTTTCCATCCTGCGCGACAGCGAAGACGGCTTCCTGATCGCGGAAGAGGATCTGAAGCTGCGGGGTGAAGGCGAATTGCTCGGTACCCGCCAGTCCGGCACGCCGGGCTTCCGCATCGCCAGCCTCGAGGCCCATGCCGACCTTCTGGAAATCGCCCGCAAGGACGCGGCCTACGTCATCGAGCGTGATCCTGAACTCACAGGCCCGCGTGGCAATGCGCTGCGCACCCTGCTCTATCTGCACCGCCGCGACGAAGCGATCCGCTTCCTGCATGCCGGCTGAAAGTGAACGTCCATGAACATGATCGACCCCCGCCGCCCGCCGCCCGCTTTCCGCAAGGGTTACGCGCTCTGCTCGCCGCAGAACATCCTGCAGCCCGAGACATTTGCGAAAAGCGAGAAAAAGGCGATCGGCAAGGCCTTCAAGAAGCCCGGCCGCAAGAAGGCGTGGTCGGAGGCACTGGAACAGGGCTGGAGCGTGCGGCTGGTCTATATGCGGCTTTTCGTTCCGGTATTCCACGCCACGACCACGGGGACGGAGGTGGATGATCTGGATGACGAGGATTGATATGGTCCATTGAATGGACTAATCTGATACTGGCTTTCAACGCTGGAGATTAACCATGCAGATATCCGTGACCGATGCAAAAAGTCAGCTTACCGAACTGGTGCGCCGCGCTGAAGCTGGTGACGAGGTTATTCTCACGCGTCATGGCCACGCAGCTGTAAGGCTGGTTCCGATCACTGCCGTGGCGGATAAATCATCCCGTAGAGCCGCGCTCGCAAAAGTGCGCGCGACTGTCGCCAACAAAACACATGATGGCCCGGATGCCGCGCAGAGTCAGGATTTTCTATACGACGAGGACGGCCTTCCAAAATGATCGTTATCGATACGTCGGCTCTGATGGCAATCCTGTTTGATGAACCCAAAGCGGATGCCTGCGCCTTAGCTCTCGAAACAGATGAGCTTTTGCTTATTTCCGCGGGAACACTTGCAGAAGCTATGATCGTGGCAGAACGGCGCAACCGCGGCCGCGAACTCCAAATGCTAGTCGAAGGACTGAGCATCGACGTCAGACACGTTACGCCCAAATCCGCGCATGGAATTTCAGAAGCCTATCGTATCTGGGGCAAAGGCATTCATCCCGCCGGGTTGAATTTCGGCGACTGTTTTGCCTACGATCTCGCAAAAACCGAAGGCTGCCCTTTGCTTTATGTCGGAAATGACTTTGCGCAAACGGACGTCGCCAGCGTTCTTTAGCCGTCAAACCGGCGCGATCATCTTTGGCGGCGTGAAGTCGGGCGCCACCAGACCGCCTGATATCAACAGTTTCGCCGCATCTTCCGGCGTCATGTCCAGCATCACGATCTTGTCTTTCGGCACGAACAGCAGGAAGCCCGCCGTCGGCACCGGTGTCGGCGGCAGGAAGACGGCGACCATCTGCTGGCCCATCTCGTTGAAACGATGGGCAAGCTCGCCCTTGGCCTCGGAGGCGACGAACACCATCGCCCAGGTGCCGGATGAGGGAAACTCGATCAGGCCAACCTTCTTGAAGGAGTTCGAATGCTCCTTCAGAACCGATTCGAACAGCTGCTTGATGCTCTTGTAGATCGGCCGCACCAGCGGCATGCGGTTGAGGATGGATTCGCCGACGCCGACGATCCACTTGCCGATGAGGTTATTGCCGAGAAAACCGATGAGCGTGATGCCGATGACGGCAATCAGCAGGCCGAAGCCGGGGATCGCCACATCGAAATATTGCTCGGGATCGTAACGGGCGGGAATATAGGGTTTCACCCAGCTATCCGCCCATTGCAGGAAGCTCCATACCAGCCACATGGTGATGGTGACGGGCGCAAGGATGAGGACACCCGTGAGGAAGCTGTTGCGCAGACGGGCTGCGAAGGAGATTTTTACTGGAATATCGGTCATTTACCGTTCGGCATTAAGCGTTGTCGCTATCGAAACCCGGATGAAAACCGACAATGCCGGATGGAGTTCCACCATGCAAGCGAAGAACTGTGAAATATTCGTCAGGAATCCCCGCGCCGCTCAAGCCCTCGACGGGGCGAAAACCGAAGCGGCCATAATAGTCCGGATCGCCGGCGACCACGCAGCCTGAAGCGCTCAGCCGATCCAGCGCGGCAAGCCCTTCACGCACCAGCCACGAACCGACGCCCTCACCCTGTCTTTCCGGTGTCACGGAAAGCGGCGCAAGGCAGAACCAGCCGCTTTCGCCGCTGCCCAGCGTCACCGGCGAAAAACCGACATGGCCGATGACGCCCTCGCTGTCTTCCGCCACCAGCGAAACCGTCAGCGCGCCGGCATTCCGCAGCCGCTCGAGGATCAGATGTTCGGTCTTGTCGCTGTAATCGACGTTACGGAAGGCCTCTTCCGTAACGCGCGCAATCGCCTCTTCATCGCCCTGCCGTTCCGGGCGGACGATCATTCCACCGTCACCGATTTTGCCAGATTGCGCGGCTGGTCCACATCCGTGCCCATGAAGACGGCGGTGTGGTAGGCCAGCAGCTGGATCGGCAGCGAGAACACCATCGGCGCGATCAGCTCATCGACATTGGGCAAGGTGATCGTCGCCATCGTATCGAGCTTGGAGGCGGCGGCCCCCTTCTCGTCGGTGATGAAGATGATCCTGCCGCCCCGCGCGGCGACCTCCTGCATGTTCGACACGGTCTTTTCGAAGAAACGGTCATGCGGGGCGATGACGATGACCGGCATGTTCTCGTCGATCAGCGCGATCGGCCCATGCTTCAGCTCGCCGGCGGCATAACCTTCGGCATGGATATAGGAGATTTCCTTGAGCTTCAGCGCACCTTCCAGCGCCAGCGGGAAACTGGTGCCGCGGCCGAGATAAAGCACATCCTTGAAGCGCGACAGATCACGCGACAGCGCCTCTATCTGCGGCTGGATGATGTTCAGCACCTTGCTCATGATGCGCGGCATCTCGATCAGATGCTGCACCAATTCCTTTTCCTCACCCGGCTTCAGCGTGCCGCGCGCCTTACCGGCGGCGACGGCAAGCGATGCGAGCACCGCAAGCTGGCAGGTGAAGGCCTTGGTGGAGGCGACGCCGATTTCCGGACCGGCGAGGATCGGAAAGATCGCATCGGATTCGCGGGCCATGGTCGATTCACGCGTATTGACCACCGCGCCGATCTTCAGCCCCTCCTGCTGGCAATAACGCAGCGCCGCCAGCGTATCGGCGGTTTCGCCCGATTGCGAAATGAACAACGCCGCCTGCGTCGGAACCAGCGGGATTTCGCGGTAACGGAATTCCGAGGCGACATCGATTTCCACCGGCAGGCGCGCATAACGCTCGAACCAGTATTTGCCGATCAGGCCGGACAGATAGGCCGTGCCGCAGGCGGAAATGGCAAGGCCGGAAAGCTTGGCGAAATCGATTGCCTTATCGGCGTCCTTGACGGTCTTGCTGGCGAAATCCACGTAATGGCTGAGCGCGTGGGAAATCACCTCCGGCTGCTCGTAGATTTCCTTTTCCATGAAGTGGCGATGGTTGCCCTTGTCGACCACAAAGGCGGTCGCCTGGGAAATCTGCCGCTCGCGCTTCACCGGCTTGCCGGAGAAATCGATGATTTCCGCACCCTGCCGGGTCACGATGGCGCAGTCGCCATCCACCAGATAGGTGATCTCGTTGGTGAAGGGCGACAGCGCGATGGCGTCCGATCCCAGGAACATTTCACCGCGGCCATAACCGACCGCAAGCGGCGGGCCGGAGCGCGCCGAGAGGAGCGTGCCCGGATCGTCCTGGAACATCACGACCAGCGCATAGGCGCCGGTAACGCGGTTCAGCATCTTCAGCATCGCTTCGCGGTGGCCAAGACCTTCGCGGGTATATTTCGCCAGAAGCTGCGCCACCACCTCGGTATCAGTCTGGGTGGTGAAGGTCGCGCCCTCGGCGGTCAGCTCGTCGCGCAGTTCCGCGAAATTTTCGATGATGCCGTTGTGAACGACGGCGACGCCCTCGACGAAATGCGGATGGGCATTGGTTTCGTTCGGCACGCCGTGGGTCGCCCAGCGGGTGTGGGCGATGCCGACGATACCGGGCAGAGGCTCTTCGGAGAGCCGCTTTTCCAGATTGAACAGCTTGCCTTCCGCCCGGCGGCGATCCATCGCGCCATTGTCGATGGTGGCGACACCCGCCGAATCGTAACCGCGATATTCGAGACGCTTCAACGCATCGACAAGCCTTTCAGCAACGGGCTCAGTTCCGACAATTCCGACAATTCCGCACATATGTTTCTCCAGACGGCGATCTCTTCGCCGAAACTACCAGAGTATTTCCGCCTTTCCCTGAAATACGAAAATACTCTACATTTTTGTTCTGAGGCATTTCCGGACGTAAGACCGCCAAGCAGTTTTACGGGAAATGCTTTACCCGTTTCCCTGAAATCGGCAATTGTGCCGCCGGTCACTTTCGGTATCGCTTGGTAACGTCCCTCAGGACGATTTTTTACTGGCTTCCTTCAGCGCCTTCGCCCGCTCGCGCACGACGGTCGCCCGGCCCGGCTTTACCTCCTGGCGCGCACGCCCGAAGGCCAGCGCATCGGCGGGCACGTCCTCGGTAATCACGCTGCCGGAAGCGATATAGGCTCCCTCCCCGATCGTGACGGGCGCGACCAGTGAGGAGTTGGAGCCAACGAAGCTATTGGCCCCGATCCGGGTTTCGGCCTTGTTGTAACCGTCGTAATTGCAGGTGATGGTGCCAGCGCCAATATTGCTGCCCGCGCCGACGAAGGCATCGCCGATATAGGTCAGGTGGTTGACCTTGGCGCCCTCGCCGATTTCGGCCTTCTTGACCTCGCAGAAATTGCCGACCTTGGCATTGGCATGCAGGTTCGCGCCCGGGCGCAGCCGCGCATAGGGACCCACCGTGGCACCCTGCGCGACATGCGCGCCTTCCAGATGCGAAAAGGCGTGAATGACGGCCCCAGACTCGATCGTGACACCGGGACCGATGACGACATGCGGCTCGATCAAAACGTCCTGGCCGATTTTCGTATCGAAGGAGAGGAACACGGTTTCGGGCGCGATCATCGAAACGCCGTCCACCATCAATTCGTGGCGGCGGCGCTCCTGCCAGAGCTTCTCGATAAACGCCAGTTCGGCGCGGTTGTTGCAGCCGACCAGCTCCGTTTCCGGCGCATCGATGGCGACGGCGCGGCGGCCAAGGGAACGGGCGATCTCGACCACGTCGGTCAGATAATATTCACCCTTCACATTGCTGTTGCCGATCCGGTCGAGCAGGTCCAGCGCATTGCGGCCGTTGATGGCCATCAATCCGCTATTGCACCAGGTGACCTTGCGCTCCGCATCGGTCGCGTCCTTCTCCTCGCGGATGGCGACAAGTTCGCCATCCTTGACCAGAAGCCGGCCGTAACCGGTCGGGCGATCGGTATGGAAACCGATGACAGCGACATCGGCGCCGGCGGCAATCGCCTCACGCGCCCGGTCGAGCGTTGCGGAGGTGATGAGCGGCACGTCGCCATAGGCGACGATGAGATCGTCGAAACCGCGTTCGATGGCTGCGCGCGCGGCAAGAACGGCATGGCCGGTGCCCTTGCGTTCCGTCTGCAGGAAAGCCTCGACCTGAAGGCCCGGAAGGCTGGCGGCAGCGGCGACATTGTCGGCATCGCGCCCGACAACGAGCGCCGCCGTGCCGACGCCCGATCCAGCCACCGCCTGCACCACATGCGCAATCATCGGCCGCCCCGCGACCGCGTGCAGCACCTTGGACTTCGACGACTTCATGCGCGTGCTGTCGCCCGCAGCGAGAATAACGGCTAGAGAGCTGCGCTCCATAAGACCTCCAACACCCCGTTTGCGGCTGCCTTGCAGCCGGTACAGCGGCATATGCTTGACTTTGCGCCGGCCGAAGAAACGGACGGACGCGTCGGTAATTGCGTTCCGGCATTGCTATAACGGCGGCCCGCTTAAGAAACCATGCAAATCCGAACCAAAATTTCCGCACCGATTTTCATCAAAAGTGATCAGCGGCCGGACGGCGTGATCTAGCGGCGGGGATTGCGGGCGGTGAATTCCAATATCTGCTGACGGCCATTTTCAATCAGCCGTTCCATTTCACGCCGGGCCGCAGCCTCGTCATGCAGACGAAAGGCTTCGACAAGCCGTAGGTGAGACGCCGATACGTCGGAAATCTCATTGGGATCGGTGTCGGGATTGCTCATCCGGAAAATGCCTGCCAGAGCCGCCTTTATCAGCGAACCGACGGTGCGCATGAAGGGGTTGCCGGACATTTCGGTGATGAGCACATGGAAATTCATGTCCGCAAGCGCCCGTTTTTCCTTGGAATAGGCCGTATTGCCCATCTCGTTGGCATAAGCGGCCAGCCTTGCGATATCGGCATCCTTGGCGCGGGTGGCGGCAAGCCCCGCGCCATAGGGTTCGAAGGCTTTGCGGATGTCGTAGAGATGCAGCAGGAACTCGTCGCTGACGCCCGCCTCGAAATGCCAGAGCAGCACTTCGCTGTCGAACATGTTCCAGCTTTCGCGCTCCGTCACCCGGGTGCCGATGCGCGCCTTGGGGGAAATCATGCCCTTGGCGGTCAGCGTCTTCATCGCTTCGCGCAGCACCGTGCGCGACACTTTCAGCCGCTCCATCAACTCGGCATCGCCCGGCAGGATGTCACCCGTCCTGAAGGTGCCGGAGACGATATCGAGACCGAGCTTGTGAACGACCTGTGCATGATTTGTCCGCAGCTTTCGAAAACCGATCGCCGCATCGAGCATTCCGCGCTGCAAGTGTCATGTCCTTCCGTTCGGTTGGCGACTTCAAAAATCGCGCCAGACGTGTGTATCGCACGTCAGACTATAGTGAAAAACATCATGTCGCATGAAAAGCAAAGGCAAACTGCATCGACAGCGTAAAACGGATTAAAATAACAAAGGCCGCGCATGAATTTCATGCGCGGCCTGTCATTCAATACGCAGAGAAAATCCGCATTATTGCGGCAGCTTGTCATCCACGCCGGCAACATAGAAGTTGAGGCCGAGCAGAACGCCGTCCTCGGCCTTCTCGCCCGCCTTCAGCCACTCGGAACCGTCCTGCTTCTTCACCGGGCCGGTGAAGGGGTGCAACTCGCCCGACTTGATCTTGGCTTCGGTGTCCTCGGCCATCTTCTTCACGTCATCCGGCATGTTGGTGTAGGGCGCCATGGTCAGGATGCCGTCCTTCAGGCCGTCCCAGACGGATTCGGACTTCCAGGTGCCATCGAGAAGAGCCTGCGTGCGCTTGATGTAATAGGCGCCCCAGGTGTCCTTGATGGCGGTGAGCTGCGTCTGCGGGCCGGCCGCGATCATGTCGGACGCCTGGCCGAAGGCCTTGATGCCGCGTTCGGCCGCAACCTGCATCGGTGCCGTCGTGTCGGTGTGCTGCGTCAGGATATCGACGCCCTGATCGATCAGCGCCTTGGCGGCATCGGCTTCCTTGCCGGGGTCGAACCAGGTATTGGCCCAGACGACCTTCACCTTGAAGTCGGGATTGACGGACTGCGCGCCGAGAACGAAGGCGTCGATGCCCATCACCACTTCCGGGATCGGGAAGGAGGCGATGTAACCGGCGAGACCCTTCTTCGACATCTTCGCGGCGATCTGGCCCTGAATGTAACGGCCTTCATAGAAGCGCGAATTGTAGGTGGCGACGTTTTCAGCCGTCTTGAAGCCGGTGGCGTGCTCGAACTTCACCTTGGGGAACTTCTGGGCAACCTTCACGGTCGCATCCATGAAGCCGAAGGAGGTGGTGAACACCAGTTCGCAGCCGGAGCGGGCCATGCGCTCGATGGCGCGTTCGGCATCCGGGCCTTCGGGAACGCTTTCGAGGAACGGCGTCTCGATCTTGTCGCCGAAATGCGCCTGCAGTTCCTGGCGGCCGATATCATGCGCCTGCGTCCAGCCGCCATCGGTCTTTGAACCGACATAGATGAAGCAGACCTTCTTGGCGTCGGCGGCCTCAGCCGAGGAAACGACGCCGCCGAGCGCCGCGACGGAAGCGGCAAGTGCGATGACCAGTTTTTTCATTTTTACCCCTGTTGGTTTGGAGACGTGAGGATTCTTCTTCACCTGTCCGGCACGAAGGATTTGCCCAAAGATGCCGGCGTGTTGATCAAGGTCGTGCGGCGATTATGCGAGATGATGACCAGCACGACAATAGTTGCGAGATAAGGCATCGCCGAAAGCAATTGCGACGGCACGCCGATGCCGAAGGCCTGCGCATGCAATTGGCCGATGGTGACGGCGCCGAACAGATAACCGCCGGCCAGCAGGCGCCAGGGACGCCAGGAAGCGAAAACAACGAGCGCCAGCGCAATCCAGCCACGCCCGGCCGACATGTTTTCCACCCATTGCGGCGTATAGACCAGCGACAGCTGCGCTCCCGCAAGACCGGCGCAGGCGCCGCCGAACATGACCGCCAGATAGCGCGTGCGGATGACATTGATGCCAAGCGCGTGGGCCGAGGCGTGATTGTCGCCGATCGCCCGGATTTTCAGGCCCGTGCGGCTTTTGAACAGGAACCAGCTGATGCCGAAGACCAGCGCGATGGACATGTAGAAGATCAGATCCTGGCGGAACAGCAATGGCCCGATGAAGGGGATTTCCGACAGCACGGGGAAGACAATCGGCTGCAGCTTGATGCCCGGCAGGCCGACGAAACTTTCGCCCAGCATGCCGGAAACGCCAAGCCCGAGAATGGTGAGCGCCAGACCCGTCGCCACCTGGTTGGTGACAAGCGTCAGCGTCAGGAAACCGAACAGCAGCGAAAACACCGCACCGGAAGCGATACCGGCCAGAATGCCGAGATAGGGCGACCCCGTCATATGCGCGGTGGCGAAGGCGCAGACCGCACCCATGATCATCATGCCCTCGACGCCGAGATTGAGCACGCCTGCGCGTTCCGTCACCAGTTCGCCCGACGCAGCGATGACGAGCGGGGTTGCAGCGGTGATGACGGTGAGGAGAATGGCCTGGAGCATATCCATCATGCCGCTCCTTCTTTGCGATGTGTCTTGCCGGTGAACACGACCCGGATGCGATAGAAGATCAGCGTGTCGCAGGACAGGACGAAGAACAGCATCAGCCCCTGGAAGACCCGCGTCACCTTGTCGGAAACACCAATGGAGAGCTGCGCCGCCTCGCCGCCGAGATAGGTCAGCGCCAGCACCAGCCCGGAAAGGATGATGCCGAGCGGATTGAGACGGCCGAGAAAGGCGACGATGATGGCGGTAAAGCCGTAACCCGGCGAAATGCTGGGCTGGAGATGGCCGATGGAACCGGAAGCTTCCGAAATGCCCGCAAGCCCGGCCAGCGCCCCCGATAACAGCAGCGAGAACCACACCATGCGGCTCGACGAGAAACCGGCAAAGCGCCCTGCCCTTGCCGATTGGCCAAGCACGGTGACTTCGAAGCCCTTCAGCATGTAGCGCATCATGAACCACAGCGCGATGGCCGCGACGATGGCGAACACGAAACCCCAATGCGCCCGGCCAGAGGCCAGCATTTCCGGCAACACGGCGCTGTCGTTGAACGGCTTGGTCTGCGGGAAGTTATAACCGCCGGGATCGCGCCAGATGCCGCGTGTCAACCAGTCGAGGAAAAGCTGCGCGACATAGACCAGCATCAGGCTGACGAGGATTTCATTGGTGTTGAATTTCGTTTTCAACAGCGCCGGAATACCCGCATAAAGCGCGCCGCCGATAGCGCCCATCACCATCATCAGCGGCAGGATGAGCGGCGAATGCCAGTCGGGATAAAGCACCGGCAGGATGGAACCGGTAATCGCGCCGATGGTGAATTGCCCCTCCGCGCCGATATTCCAGTTATTGGAGCGATAACAGATCGACAGGCCGACGCCGATCAGGATCAGCGGCGCGGCCTTGATCGCCAGCTCATGCAGCGACCAGACCTCCAGCAGCGGCTCGACAAAAAAGGCATAAAGCGCATGGGCCGGATTTTTGCCGAGCATGGCGAACATGACGGCGCCGACCAGCAGCGTCAGCACCAGCGCCAGAAGCGGTGACAGCAGGGTGAAAAGCTTCGAGACCCCTGCGCGTTTTTCAAGCTCAATGCGCATGCTGGGCGGCTCCCGAATGTGACGTGTGAATGCCGCCCATCAACAGGCCGATCTTTTCGAGCGTCATCTCCTCCACCGGATGGGCTTCGGAAAGCTTGCCATCGGAAATGACGGCGATATTGGTGGCGACCTCGAAGATTTCATCGAGATCCTGGCTGATGACGATGACGGCCGAGCCGGCCCTGGCAAGATCGACCAGCGCCTGGCGGATGCGGCTTGCGGCACCCGCATCCACACCCCAGGTCGGCTGGTTGACCACCAGCACGGAAGGCTGGCGGTCAAGCTCGCGCCCGACGATGAATTTCTGCAGGTTGCCGCCCGAAAGCGAACCCGCCAGCGGATCGGCCCCGCTCTTGCGCACATCCATGGTTTCCGAAATGCGCCGCGCCGCCGCCTTGATGACCGACCCGCGGATGACGCGCAGGAAACCGCCGGTCAGAAACGCCTTGCGGTCGGAGCGCGCCCGCGCCAAGAGCAGATTGTCGGAAAGGCTCATGCCGGGAACCGCGGCATGGCCATGGCGCTCCTCTGGCACGAAACCCGCGCCCATCAGCCGCCGGCCGTTGATGCCGATACGGCCGACCGGCTTGCCGCGCAGATGGATGGCATCATTATTATAAACGGGATATTCACCCGAAAGCGCATCGAACAGCTCGCCCTGCCCGTTGCCCGCCACACCGGCAATCGCCAGCACCTCGCCGGCGCGCACAGTCATCGAAACCGATTTCAGCGCCACGGCAAAAGGCGTGCGCGGCGCAACCGAAAGCCCCATGACCTCGATCTGCGGCGCGCCGAGCGCTTCGCCCGCTGCCCGCGAAACGCTTGCGACATCGCTGCCGACCATCATGCGCGCCAAGGATGCCGGCGTTTCCCTGCGTGGGTCGCAGGCGCCCGTCACCTTGCCGTGACGCAGGACGGTGGCGCGGTCGCAGATGCGCTGCACCTCTTCGAGGCGATGGCTGATATAAAGCACCGAACGGCCTTCGGCCTTCAGTTTTGCCAGCGTCTCGAACAGCTTGTCAGCCTCCTGCGGCGTCAGAACCGAGGTCGGCTCGTCGAGAATGATGAGGCGCGGGTTCTGCAACAAAGCGCGGACGATCTCGATGCGCTGGCGCTCGCCGACCGAGAGATCGGCCACATGCGCATTGGGGTCGAGCGGCAGGCCATAGGCCCGCGACAGCGTTTCCGCTTGCCCGGCGATTTCCTTCAATGAAATTTTCGGGTCGAGCGACAGGGCGATGTTTTCAGCGACCGTCAGCGCTTCGAACAGCGAAAAATGCTGGAAGACCATACCGATGCCCAGACGGCGGGCCTCGCTTGGCGAGCCCACGGAAACCGGCTGGCCCTGCCAGATGATCTCACCCTCCGTCGGCGAAAGCACACCGAACAGCATCTTGACGAGCGTGGATTTTCCCGCGCCGTTTTCCCCAAGAAGCGCGTGGATTTCGCCGGGCGCAATATCGAGATCGATGCCGTTGCAGGCGGCGAAATTGCCGAACAGCTTGGTCAGCTTGCGAACGGACAGGAGAGGCACGGCCTCCGGCGCCAAAGTTCCAGTCACGAGTTCCCTCTCTCACCGACCGCCCATGCCTTCTTCGAGGCGTTTCGAACGGTCGCGGTCATTGTTCCCAATCCCGCACCAAAAAGTATGCAATGACACGCGATCAGAACTTATTGATAACTGTTTTGCTGCTGCGCACAACTGAAAAAGACGTTGCTTAAATGCAATTTGCACAAGCAATAAACGGCTTTACCTTTTTCTCATTTCGCACCGAGCGACGGGAAAAACTGCAAGATTCCACCGATGCAATAAAGGTAGATTCCGCTCGCCACAAAGCCAATCACCGCCCATGTCGGCGTCTGGAAATGCATCAGCAGCGCATAACCGCCAAGTGCGCACCAGATGGCCACGACAAGGAGATTGAGCGGCCGCAGCCGCTTCACCCGCACCGGATGCAGAAAATTGATCGGCAGGAAAGTCAGGAACACCGACACCGTCACCACCGTCATGGCCGTGGTCGCGCTGGCATCCATGACGAACAGGGTGAAGATCACCATGTTCCAAACGACAGGGAAGCCGGAGAAGAAATATTCGTCCGTCTTCATGCCCATATCGGCATAATAAATGGCGCTGGACACCACGATCATGCCGGCCGCCACAAAGGACCAGGGTTCGCCGATCATGCCGCTCTGGTAGAGCGCAAAGGCTGGCAAAAGCACATAGGTGACGTAATCGATGATATTGTCGAGCGTATCGCCGGACCAGTTGGGCAGAACGTCCTTCACCCTGACCTTGCGGGCGATGGGACCGTCAATGCCATCCACCAGAAGTGCCAGCCCCAGCCACCAGAACATGTCGACGAAGCGATGTTCGGAAGCGGCGACGACACCGAGAAACGCCAAGAACGAGCCAGAGGCGGTCAGAATATGAACGGAAAAGGCGCGGATTTCCGCGTAGGGAACACGCTTGTAGTTGAAAATTTTCATGGTCAGCGTCTGCGCCCCGCTTTTCATCCGCCTTGTTCATTCCGGTATGCGGCCATTCACCACGCTTTGCAACCGGCTCAATCCGCTTATCCTAGGACTAATATAGTGACGCAACCAACGAATGTTTGCGCCCGGATGTTCCGGCGCCCAAGTGGATTTACCCGCACAAAGCCTTTATGATGCTCTGGAAATAACAACGGATCAGGACCATGAGACACTTCGATATCGCCATCACCGGTGCGGGACTTGCGGGCCAGATCGCGGCCATCGCGCTGGCGCGGGCCGGCCGCCATGTGGCGCTTGTCGCGCCGTCCAGCGAAAAGAAGGACCAGCGCACGACCGCGCTGATGGACCAGTCGATCCGTTTCATGGACCGCCTTGGCCTCTGGTCGCGTATCGCGCCGTCGGCCGCGCGGCTTTCCACCATGCAGATCATCGACGGCACCGACCGGCTGCTGCGCGCGCCGACAGTGCAGTTCCGCTCTTCCGAAATCGGGCTCGACGCCTTCGGCTGGAATATCCCGAACGAAGCGCTGCTCGGCGTTCTCGGGCAAGCAGTGGAGCAGGAACACAATATTACCCGCCTCGACACGACAGCCGAGACGATCGACATCGGCAACGACCGAGTGACGGTGACGCTTGCGGACGGCGAAACGCTCTCGGCCGATTTCCTCATCGGTGCGGATGGCCGCAAATCGATGGTGCGGGATGCGGCCGGCATCGGCGTCAAATCCTGGTCCTATCCGCAGACCGCTATCGTCCTGAACTTCGGCCACAGCCGGCCGCACGGCAATGTCTCGACGGAATTCCACACTCCCACCGGCCCTTTCACCCAGGTTCCCCTGCCCGGCAACCGTTCCAGCCTCGTCTGGGTCGTCACGCCGGAGCAGGCAGAAGAACTGACGGCACTGCCGCTGGAGGCGCTGAGCCTCCGGATCGAGGAGCGCATGCAATCCATGCTCGGCGCGGTAACCGTCGAGGACAGCGTTCAGGCCTGGCCGCTTTCCTCCATGACGGCACATCGCTTCGGCAAGGGCCGCGTGGCCCTGATCGGCGAGGCCGCCCATGGTTTCCCGCCCATTGGCGCACAGGGGCTCAATCTCAGCCTGCGCGACATCATTGCCCTGACCGAACTGCTGGGCGCCGTCTCCGACCGGCCGATTGCGGCCGACGCCGGCGAGCGCTTCGACCGCAGGCGGCGGGCAGATGTCTATAGCCGTACCCTCAGCGTCGATCTCCTCAATCGCTCGCTGCTTTCCGACCTCCTGCCGGTGCAGATGGCGCGCGCGGCCGGCCTGCATGTCCTCTCCGGCATCGGCACGCTCAGAAGCATGGTCATGCGCGAGGGCATCGAGCCCGGCCGCGGGTTGAAGGCCCTGCCCTCACTGTTGTTCGGCAGCTTCAAAAAGGCTGGATGACATAAACCACGCCCGTCAGCGTGAAGACCGACAGCACCGTCGAGATCAGGATCGTCGCCGACGCCCGCTCCTGCCAGACGTGATATTGCTGGCCGATGACAAAGACATTCGTCGCGGTCGGCAAGGCGGCCAGCAGCACGGCGGAATAGATCCACACCGGTTCGAACCGCTGTAATGATGAGAGCACGAGATAGGCGGCGAGCGGATGCAGGATCAGCTTCGCCGGCACGATATAGATGATTTCCGCCGGCACCCGTTTCATCGGCCTGAGCGCCAGCGTCACGCCCATGGCAAACAGCGCGCAGGGCGCTGCCGACTGCGCCAGATAATCCACCAGCCGCTGCACAGCCTCCGGCGGCTGCCATGACAGCGAGGCGGCGAGAAAACCGGCGATTACCGACACGATGAAAGGATGGGTGATGACCTTGCGCGCCACATCCAGCGCAAGCCTTGAGGCAGAACGCTTGTCACCGCCCGCAACCGCCATCATCGCCGGCGCGACGATGAAATGGGCGGCGTTTTCAAGGCAGACGATCAGCGCCACCGGCACCGCCGCCTTTTCGCCAAGTGCGAGAAGCGCAAGCCCCGGACCCATGTAGCCGATATTGCCGTAACTCGCCGCAAAGCTCTGGATCGTGGTTTCGGCGAGACTGTTTTTCCGCACGAACCGGCCGATCAGGAACACCAGCAGGAAGATCCCATAGGTGCAGGCAAGGCTGGCGGCGACAAAATCCATCCGCGCCAGCTCTTCCACCGGCGTTTTCGAGACAAGCTTGAAAAACAGCGCCGGAAGTGCGGCATAGATGATGAAGGTATTCAGCCAGCCCATCGCCTCGACCGGCTGCCTCGTGATGCGCGCCGCGCCGTAACCGATGAAGATCAGGCCGAAAAACGGCAACAGCAATCCCACGATATCGGCCACGATCATTCCCCTCGCCTATAATGTCCGGGGAGGCTTAACCGATTTTCATCAGGATCGGAAAGGTCTCCTGGAACCAGATCGCCACATTGGTGATGAAACCGGACATGAAAGCGAGGCCGGTCAGCACCAGCAGCACGCCGAGGAGCTTTTCCACGAGGCCGAGATGGCGGCGGAAGCGCACGAGGAACCGCATGAAGGAACCGGAAAACGCCGCCGCAATCCAGAACGGCACGGCAAGACCGAGCGAATAGACCGCAAGCAGCGCCGCACCGTCACCAACCGTGTCGCGTGATGCGGCAACGCCGAGGATCGCCCCCAGAACCGGGCCGATGCAGGGCGTCCAGCCGAAGGCGAAGGCGAGACCCATGACATAGGCCCCGGAAAGTGTGGCCGGCTTGCCCGCGCCCTGAAACCGCGCCTCGCGCGAAAACAGGCCGATGCGGAACACGCCGAGAAAATTCAGACCCATGAGGATAATGATGAAACCGCCGATCTTGGCGAGAATATCGAGATTCTGCCGCAAAAGCGTGCCGATCGTCGAAGCGCCGGCCCCCAGCGCCACGAAAACCGTGGCGAAACCGAGCGTGAAGAAGAAAGCCGAAAACAGCACGGCCCTGCGGATCTCCGGCCGCGGCGCGGTCTCCTCCGTCCTGAACTGCTCGACCGAGACACCCGCCATGTAACAGAGATAAGGCGGCACCAGCGGCAGGACGCAGGGTGACAGAAACGAAAGAGCGCCGGCCAGAAGCGCGCTGAACAGGGAAATATCCGCAATCGACAACAAGGACTCCGCATCCCGCAAAGCGGCCGCGATTTTGAAAATCCGCCGGCACCTCGCGCTTCATTTTCGTGCATGTCATTGCTGCAAAACGATTTCACCCGCTTATCCGACACGCGTGAAGCCGGTTTTATCCCCAGCCGGCCCCTCTCTCCAATCACCTTTTCGGGGGTGCGACAAAAAAAACCGGATTGATTGTAGAAAGCGCTTTTTTTGGGTTGACCGAACGGATCGCTCTACCTATGTTCCGCGCACTTCCGAAGGGCAAATCAGCCCCGCCACGGGAGAGCGTAGCTCAGCCGGTAGAGCAACTGACTTTTAATCAGTAGGTCCAGGGTTCGAATCCCTGCGCTCTCACCAAAAACAACAATAAAATCAAATACTTACCGGTAATTTTCGCTTTCATGCGACTTGCTTGCGACAATTTGCGACTGATAAATGTCGCACATGTCGCATGCCGGTTTTGCGGCTGACTTTTCCGCATTACCCCGGCGTCCTTTTGTTTTCGATCCATCTGCCGAGAGCAAGAAAGACCAAGTCGGAAATCCACATCGCGCTCGTACCAACCTGAAATGCGGCCGCCAGCATCGTGGCATATGTGGCGGCAATACCGGCTACCGCCCCGCCTATTGCCACCAGCGCGGTTTTGACCGTGTTAAGCACGCCGATACCAAGGGCACGACGCACCGCCGGCATAGTGGCGATCGCGTCGACCGCAGAACCAACGATGACGGCCAAGAGCGCGATCTGGACGCGCCAATCAAGCTGGAAAGCGCCAAGTTTCTCGGTGATGGTTGTGCTTGAGATGCCACCAGCAAGAAGCCAGGCCCAAAAGCGGCCGGACTTGCGCACAGGCTTAGCCTTCGGCCTGTCCAGCTTCTCCGGATCAACATTTTTGACCGGGGCGACAGATGCGCCACCGCCGCCCCGCCCAGCCGTTGACGGCTTCGGAGCGATCGTTGCCGTCTTATCCGCCTCAGTCATGAGCGCAGCGAGCTCACGAACGTGACGTAAGCGCTGCTCGACCTGCTCCGGCTTGACGAGAGATTTATTAAGCCTGTCGCCAGCGTAATAGCTCTGCCCGCGCGCGACGTCCCGATGCTCACCTTTGGTAGCGGACAACACCGGAAAACTTGCCCACTCTCTTGCAAGGTTGAGCCCGAACTGCACGAGGCTGATCCGGCCCGCGATGAAATCCGCAGCCGCAACGCAAGAGCAGAAAAGAGCCCAGGCGACCCTGCAGGCTCGAAGAAAAGATTGTCCTGCCATCGATGGAGCCGGCTGCCTTGGCGATATCCTGCAAGGTCTTGCGCATGAACTGATATCGACCAGCAGCGCTCGAGGCGGTCTTGTGGCCCCAGTTTGCGCGCACCCAGGTCTTGTTTCCCCAGTTTCCCTGGGCGTCAACAATCTCGCCGTAGGTCATTTGCGTAAGCCGAACCGGCAGGTTCGCCTGACGGTTACCAAGAATCGTGTCGTAGCCTTGCGGCGCTTCGATATCCCCGATGAAATCCAGCAGGTTTTGCGCATGCAGCGGCACGGTATCAGGCAGTTTAGCAGACGTGAAAATGGCTCCAATTTTACGATTGAAGCCATGATAAGCGCCGCCCGCAGGGTCAAATGTAGCTCACAAACCAACAAGTTAATAAATCAACCATAAATTGAAGTTGACCGAAATACACGGCCTAATTAGGGTGGCGGATCATTCATATTTGCCGGGGGGCAATCAGGAAATGTCACTATCGAAAAGTATAGCCCGGAAACTTCTGGGCGGTCGCGCTATTTGGAGAAAGCGCAACGACGCCAAGGCAAGAACCGACCAACTTTCCCGCGAACTGGAAGAAGAGCGACACACCACCGCCGCACTGCAGAAAGAGATCGAGCAACTCAGGAACCCGCCAAAGCCATTCAAGACCGTTTCGCTTATGGGGCGGCAGATGAAGATCTTCGGCCGGCACGGAGACAGTTATTTCGACAATCTGGATGAGGCACACACCAACAACTTTCTGGCGTTCGCCGCATCGAGGCTCGATCGCAACAGTGCTGTCGCCTTTGACGTCGGCTCCAATATCGGGCTCATCGCATCCACCCTGTCAGGAGCATGCAAGGAGGTGCACTCCTTCGAGCCCAGCCCGACAACGCAGCCATTCCTCATGCAAACACTGGCTGCCAACGGCGCGTCCAACGTCACCGTCAACAAGGTGGCAGTCGCGGCCGAGAAAGGCGAGCTCCGGTTTTTCGATGACTACAATTCGACCTCAGCAAGCCACGTCATCACCGGCGACACGCTCGGCCGGATCTCGGAAGTCGTCGTTCCAGTCACGACGATCGACGCCTACACCGATGAAAAGAAAATCAATCGCCTAGATTTCATGAAGATCGATATCGAGGGTTTCGAGATCGACGCGCTGCGAGGCGGAGAAAACACGATCAAAACGCTCAAGCCGAGCGTTTTGGTAGAATTCAACTCATTTACGATGATCGGCTTCCGAAACGTAAACCCGCGCGAGCTCCTGGACTATCTACGCGGCTTGTTCCCCCATCTGTACAAATGGGAAGGCGGGCAGCCCGTCGAGCTAAAGACCGACGGCGACGCCCTTGGGTTCATTCATAACAACCTGGTGCACCATGGTTGCGTCGACGATTTGCTAGGAACCTTTGCGCCCGTCTGATCTGTGACGCTGGCCCTCGATGGGCCAGCGCTTCATTCGGTTCAAATACTCGCCTGCCAGGACACCTGGCGGTCGGCTGTCACAGCAACACCCAGATCAATCGTAAAAGTCGTCTGGGTTTTCGCAGAAACGCGAGGGATGAACGAGCCAAGGTTCTGAGCGCCAGCGCCGTAGGCGTCGGACGTGACGCTCCGGGGAATGACGCCCAGCCCATGCGTGACAGCAATGCCGGACGCTCCGTTCGGAATGGTAGCAATTCCACAGCGGCTCAAACCCGTGACAATGCCGCCGTTGGTTTCAGAGAACAGCGGCGCTCCTCTTCGGCGAAGCCTTCGGCGGACGCAATTTGCGCTGCATTCGGGCCTTTCACAACCCGATTGCCCTGCTTCATCAGCGCGTCGCCATCCTGAAGACCGGCATCGCGCAAAGAAAGCACGATGTATCGAGTGGTGGCGGGCACATTGGAAGGGAATGTGATGGTGAAAAAATCAAGCGGGTTCAGAACGCTGTTTCCGTTCACCTTGGTGACGGTGACGCCGGCCGTCTCCGCGAACCTCAGCTCGTCGACAGCCTGGGCACAGACAAGAACGTCCTCCGGATCGAATATCTCGAAATCGAAAGGTCCGTAAACAAGCCCGCGCTCACTGCGTTGCGCGCATCGCCTGTCCGTGGGACGTTTAAGTTAACCTGTCCGCCAAACAACCGATCATGCTAATCCTCTCGCATAGCCTTCGCGATCTGGTCCGTGAGCGGCTTGACGAGATAGGATAGCGCGGTTCTTTCGCCGGTCTTGATGTAGGCCTCCACCGGCATACCCGCCAACAAGCTCAGATTGCCGAGTTTCGCCAGTTCATCCGGCTCGATCTCAATGCGCGCTGTATACCAGCTTTCACCCGTTTGTGGATTGCTGACGAGATCGGCGGCAACCGTCTTCACGTACCCGGCGACTTCCGGCGTCGTGCGTTGGTTGAAAGCGGAAAAACGCAGGGTCGCCTGCTGGCCGACATGCAACTGGTCGATATCGGCCGGCTGGATTTTTGTCTCGACCACCAGCCGGTCGTTGATCGGCACGATCTGCATCACGGTCTCGCCGGCGGTGATGACACCGCCAATGGTGTGGACGGCAAGTTCGTGCACGATCCCATCCTGCGGTGAGCGGATATCGATCCGCTTCAACTGGTCTTCGGCCGTGACCTTCTGCTCTGAAAGTTCGGCGAGCTTGTTGTCGACGTCGCGAAGTTCCGTCAGAACCTCCGCCAACCGATCCTGATCGAGCTGAAGGATCTGCAGTTCGGTTTCAGTGATGCGTGTCGCAGCCCTGGCGATCTCGGCGATCAGCTGGCCGCGCTCGCCATCGAGCTGCGCCCGTAGCCGCTCCAGCTCCGCCAGACGGTTGAACTGGATCAGTTGCTGCTCGTTGAGGCTTCGGACGCGAACAAGCTCCTGCCCGATCCACGACAATTCTTCCGCCTTGGCACTCTTGCGAACGACCAACCCTTCGTTCTCCTGCCGTATCTGGTCGATCCGCTGTCCGAGCTGGGCCTTCTGGCCATCAAGGGTGCGCCGCCTGGCGGCAAAAAGCGACGTTTCCGCCGCGATATATTCGGCAACGTCCGCTTCATCGGCCTCATCAGCTCGCCGCATCGCGACCGCGCGCATGCCGGCATTATCCCGCTCTGCCACAAGCCGCATTCTTCTGGCACCCAGTTGAGCCATCTGTTTTGCAACGATAGCAAGATTGGCTCGCGTCACCGTAGCATCAAGGCGAATGAGCAGATCGCCCGACTTGACGATCGCGCCGTTGCGCACGGTGATCTCGCCGACAATACCGCCTTCCCTGTGCTGGATACGTTTGACGTTGCCATCAACGACGACGGTGCCAGTACCGATCACCGCACCGGACAAATTGGCGGTGGCGGCCCAGCCGCCGACGCCAAAAACCATGAGAGCGAGGGTGAATAGCCCCGTCATTGTATAACGCCGAATGGAACGGCTTGCCGGACTTGGTTTTGTTGTGTTCACGCTTTTTCCGATACTGCACGCATTGTCGTCTTGCGGAGCACCTCGTCGCGTGGCCCGAAGGCCACCATCGCGCCTTGGGCAAGGACGAGAACATTGTCGATAGCCGAGAGCGCATTGGGGCGATGCGCGACGATCACCACGATGGCGCCGCCCTGCCGGGCGATGGTGATCGCATTCGTCAACGCCAGTTCGCCTTCCGCGTCGAGGCTGGCATTCGGCTCATCCAGAACGATCAGGAAAGGTTTTCCGAACAACGCCCTGGCAAGGCCGATCCGTTGCCGCTGACCTGCGGAAAGTATCGCGCCGCTCGTGCCGATCCTCGTATCGTATCCTTCCGGCATCGACAGGACGAGGTCATGCACATCCGCCAGCCTCGCCGCCTCGATAATGTTCGACGGTTCAGCTGAGTTGGAAAAACGGCTGATGTTTTCCGCAATCGTGCCGTCGAACAGCTCAACGCCCTGCGGCAGATAGCCGATCGACGGGCCAAGCGCTTCGGGATGCCATTGGTCGAGTTCCGCCCCGTCCAGCCGGATCGTTCCCCTTGCCGCTGGCCAGATGCCGACAAGCGCGCGCACGAGTGTGGATTTACCAGAACCGCTTGGACCGATGATGCCCAGACCTTGCCCTGCCTTGAGGGAAAAGGTGACATCACGGACAATCAGGGACTGATTGCCCGGGGCTGCGACGGCAAGATTGGAAACCAACACGGATTTTTCCGGCGCCGGTAGCGACATCTTCTCCTGGTGTGCTCCCGCCTTGTCGAAAAGCTCGCTAAGACGTGCTTTAGCCTGCCGAAAATTGACGAAGCTTCGCCATTGACCGATCGCCAGCTCAATTGGTGCAAGCGCTTTAGAGGTGATAATTGAGGCTGCGATCATCGCACCCGGCGAAGCCAGTTGTTTGATCGCAAGCCATGCACCTAGTGCGAGGACGGCTGACTGCAGCGCCAGACGAAAAATTTTCGAGAAGGTGGAAAAGCTGGCGGTCGCATCGCTTACTCGTCGCTGCTCGTTCAGGTATGCGACGTTAGTTTTTGACCATCTCTGCGCATATGCGCTCTTCATGCCCATGGCATGCAATGCCTCCGCATTCCTCCGTCCCGCTTCGACGAAATTAGCGCGAACTGACGACAGACTGGACATGCGCTTGCTAGGTGCCCGGAAAAAGGCTTCGCTGGAAAGCGTTATCACGATCAAAACGGCCGCACCGATTATTGCCAACCACCCGAGATAGGAATGAAACAGAAATAACACACCAACATAAAGCGGCAGCCAGGGCATGTCGCAAATGGCAACCGGACCCGGACCGCTCATGAATTGCCGCATCTGCTCGAGGTCCCTGACCGGCTGCGAAGCAACCTCTCTTTTCGACATTTTGAGCGGCAAAAGCATTACGGCGTCAAAAGTCGGACCACCCAGCTGCTCGTCGATCCTCTGGCCGATACGCGCGAGGATTCTTGCGCGTATCAGTTCGAGAATACCGAGGAACGCATATAGGGTGATGGCGAGCACTGACAAAGCAACAAGAGTCGGAACGCTGCGGCTCGAAAGAACCCGGTCATAAATCTGCATCATGTACAGCGGACTGGTCAGCATCAGGATGTTGGTGAAAGCGCTGAGCAAAGCGACCGAGAGAAAAGCACCTCGGGTCGCGCCCAAGGTGGCGTCGACCAATGGTCGTCGCCTGTCATGGTTCAATTGTCTGGGCAATGGTCAATTCCTGGGCGAATTAGCCCGCGCAAATGCTGCGGGGGCCGCCGTTACCTTCAAATATAATTGTCTAATATATCTATCTTTTCACACCCGATGACTAAGGCGAATTTGACCCTCGTCAATGTTGCAAACTACCCCGCCTCACACCGTATGCCTTGCGCGCATGTAATTTACACCATGTAAATGACGGACCCGAAGCTTCGCGTCTCCCCTAACTCGAACAGAACGTGCAGCAATATCTGGGAAGATATTTTTTCGAAGATCGCGAACGATGTTCTTTCCGTCGCCAAACGGAGCCATGAAATCCATGAACAATATTCGATCGCCGCTATTCCAATCTTGCGGACGCAGGATGTAGTCTGTGGAGAGATACCGCTCCTCAATCTCTTTACTGAGCGATGCCCATGTTACAAACCCCACAGGACCACCGTTTTTATAATATATGCGAAATTGATTGAGATCGATCGGTGGAAAAAACACAGATCCAATATCATTGATGAAATATTTCCGATGAAGATCAGACGATAACATCAGGTAAACCAATTCACCGAGAAGCTTGATTATTCGTTTTCCGCTCGCCTGAGCCAAAATACCCAACTGAGCCGCATCAGACGATGTAGAATTGTTATCGCTCGTCATTGTTCGATTTCACAGTTTGTAACTCAATCATTCAAGAACTCATTCCGACTCCTGCAGAAGCCGGAATGAGCAACACAAATCGCTTAGAGCAGAAAGTGGGATTGATCGAGCTTGTGCCCGGCACCCAAAAGCCGGATCGAGAAATCACCTTCCCGATCCAACGAAATGTCGGTGTGGTTGGCACTTTCAACGATCACAAGGTTTTCAAAGGATATTTCAAGTTCTCTGAAATCAAGTTTGTCGATATTTCGTTCGAAGTCGGTAATGACATCGATCATCGCACGCTGACTATCTGTTCGGAAAGAGAAGCGGAACAGGTCCGCCCCTTGTCCGCCTACAAGCACGTCGGCGCCGGCTCCCCCGATAAGAACATCGTCATCCGCGCCGCCTTCCAGCAGATCGGAACCATGTCCACCGATAAGATGGTCCCGGCCCTGCCCCCCAAGCAACTGGTCATTTTGGTCCCCACCATCCAAGGTGTCGTTACCTAAATCGCCTATCAGCCGGTCTTTGCCTTCGTTACCATGAAGTGTGTCGTCGCCTGTTCCGCCATCAATGTAGTCTTCACCGGAGTCTCCGCTCACACGATCATTTCCAGCCCCTCCGAAAAGCCGGTCGTTCCCAATTCCACCCTTCACAACGTCATTATTGACACCACCGAAGATGAGATCACTTCCATCCCCACCTTCAATCAGGTCGGATCCGGACCCACCGTATATTATCTCATCGCCAGTGCCGCCATAGATGACATCCGCGCCAACACCCCCGTGAATCCAGTGATTGCCGGCTATCCCGTAAATGAGATCGCTATCATCTTCTCCGACAATATAGTCCCAGCCGGAGCCTCCTCTGAGAACGTCCGTGCCGGTACCGCCATAGAGCCGATCGTTTCCTTCATTGCCTTCGAGATCATCGGACCCGGCCCCACCATGTAGGGCATCATGCCCGGTGCCGCCAATCAGACGGTCCTCACCCCAGTCGCCAATCAAGGTGTCGTCGCCGTCATCTCCGTACAACGTATCATTGTGACCACCGCCATTCATCCAGTCATTATGAGCTCCACCGCGAAGAATGTCATACCCATCTTCCCCGTTTAGCACATCATGACCATTTCCACCGTCGAGGAAGTCCTCGCCCCACCCGCCATTAAGTTGGTCATTGTCGTCGTCACCATAAAGACTGTCACTATGCCCACCGCCATGCAGAGCATCGTGACCGCTACCACCCCTCAGTATATCGAACCCTTCTTCGCCATGGAGCTGGTCATCCCCGTTTCCGCCGTCAATGAGATCTTCACCCCACCCGCCATTCAAGAAATCATTGCCATCTTCGCCATAGAGTCTGTCACTATGACCACCGCCGTGAATCCAGTCATCCTGGGATCCGCCAACGAGATGATCGAATCCATCTTCACCATAGATGGCATCGTTGCCATCCATGCCGTTGACATAATCATTTCCTGTTCCTGCCCAGATCTGATCGTCACCTGCACCCGCGTAAACCGCGTCATTACCGCCGAATGACCATATACGCTCCGACCACCAGTTGCCATGCATCTCGTCATTCGAGAGGCTCAATTCATCGCTTGGAAGATCATAAAAGCCCGAATAAAGGAGAAACTCCTCAACTCGGAAATCGTAATCTTTGACGAGCACGTTTTGCTTTTTCTTCCCCCCCGTCCGTACCCATTCCTCGTTATTGTGGAAAACTGCATTGGGACCTGTTTTGAAGATATTATCGAAGCTGTCAAAAGATGGATCGTGGTGCCAAATACCGGCACCGGACGACCCCTTGGGAATATCGGCGTTTCTATGCACTTGCGCAAACACGGAACTGTCAGCCTCACCTTCAGGATTGTCGTCCCTGCTGAAATCGTGATCGACATGTCCACTGAAACGTTGCGCCTCCATCGTCCGATCAACGAAGACGTCAAAATAGAAATTCTCGTCTTTGAGGGAATTGGCCTGAACTCTTTCCAGGAGTAGATGCTGATTGTTGCCTAACTCGACAATCGTATCATCGCCCTTTTGAGTGAAACTCAATTGCGCTACCGAAATTCGATCCCCAAATGCGGAGAGATCGATACGATCCTCGGCTGAATTAAAATCCGTAATGGTGTCAATATCACCACTGCGTGCAGTGACCTTGAAAACATCACTACCGGCACCACCCGTCATGATGTCGAAGCCACTGCCATCGACAATGACGTCGTTGCCGGCGGTGCCATCAATAATATCGTTCCCGCCAGTCCCAGAAAATCCTTCTACTTTCTTTATGTTAAACAGGAAGTCATTTTCCGCGAGAGTCGACGCATCGACGTCTTCGATCAACACAAGTTGTCCAGACCCCAGTTTCATCACAGAGTCGGTACCGGCCTGCTCAATACCCGAACCAAAATACTTCATCTGCTTCAGCGAGACGAACCTGTTTTCAAATCCAGTGAGATCAATGCGATCGTCGCCTTTTTCGAAATCGGAAATCGTTTCCTTGCCTGCTTCAATGTTAATGACAAAAAGATCCTTGCCTTGGCCTCCGACGAGCACGTCATCGCCAGTGCCACCAATGATCACATCATTTCCGTCATCACCGACAAGAAGATCGTTTTCGCCTGAACCGTGGATCGTATCATTTCCACCGCCGCCGAAAATCCCATCTTTACCGGCGCCGCCATCCAGAAAATCATCACCGCCAAGGCCAAGGATGCTGTCGTTACCGCCGAGGCCGAGAATTCCGTCATTCCCCTCTGTGCCGACAAGATTGTTGTCACCATCATCGCCAATGATGAGATTGGTCAGATTTATGGTGTAGGCGTTTGAAAATTGAACCGCCTCCACCTTACGCGCGCCATCAGCAAACTGTCCCTGGATACGAACCGCATTTGCGTTGTCCCGAACGGAATATATAACGAGATCATCGCCGTCCCGAGTTAGCGACACATGCTTCGGTTCCACGCCGCCTGTCAGCTTGAGAACATCTGTTCCCTCAGTCTCTGATATAGTTACTGACCCGCCAAACAAATCGACTTCGTAGATGTCATTGCCAGTACCGCCCGAAAGGCTGTCGGTTCCAACGCCACCAATGAGCCTGTCATCACCCAATCCACCGCTGAGAACGTCGTTTCCTTCTTCTCCGTCCAGTGTGTCGGCGCCATCTCCCCCGTTTAGCGTGTCATTACCACCGCCTGCCAGAAGTTCGTCATTGCCAGCACCACCGCTCAGTGTGTCATCACCAAATCCACCTACCAGGACGTCTTCACCATTACCACCATTAAGGACGTCGTTGCCCGCATCGCCGTTCAGAGCATCGTTCTCTGTACCGCCTTCAAGAATATCGTTCCCTTCGCCACCATGCAGCACATCGTCACCAGCACCACCGGAAAGCGTGTCGTCACCCGCATCGCCTTTCAAAATGTCGTTGCCGATCTCTCCAAGCAAGCGGTCGTTGTGTTCTCCGCCAGCGAGTACATCATCACCGACGCCTCCCAAAAGAAGATCATCGCCAGTGCCACCGGAAATCTTGTCGTTGCCTAAATTTCCATTGAGGATGTCATTGCCATTGCCGCCATTAACGGTGTCGTTGCCCATCCCGCCATCAAGGCTGTCACGCCCGTCCCCTCCTTCAAGGATATCGTTGCCTTCCCCGCCTTCGAGTGTGTCGTTGCCGGTTTGCCCGTAAAGAATGTCGTCTCCAGCCCCTCCGAAAAGCGAGTCATCGCCGTTCTCGCCCCATACGGTGTCGTTCCCGTCCATACCGCTGATGACATCGTTACCGTCATTGCCGGTGACAATATCGTTTCCGCCCCCTGCGTAGACGGTGTCATTACCAAGACCTGCGTAGATGCGATCATCGCCTGCGCCGGAGAACGTCATGTTTCCCGCAGGGTCGATGACGACCATATCGCCAAAGAGGGTGTCGTCGCCCGTGTCGCCCGACACAACATCATTGCCCGATCCGCCAATCACCACATCTGCGCCATCACCGCCGTTAAGCTTGTCATCTCCTTCGCCGCCGTCGACAAAGTCAGTATTGCCACCAGCGTGGATATAGTCGTTGCCAGCGCCACCCGTGACCGTATCCTTGCCACCGGGGCCGTTGCTGGCGTAAGCGGTCTTTCCATCCCATTCCTGGTCGCCGTAGAGCGTGTCGTCACCTTCCCCGCCGGAAATGCGATCGTCTCCATTGCCGCCCAAAACGTAGTCGTTTCCATCACCTCCGATCAGGACATCATTACCATCCTTGCCATGGAGAATGTCGTTTCCACCATTCCCATAGAGTTCGTTGTCTCCATTGGAACCAACCAGAGTATCCGGCCCATGATTTCCGATAAGCTTGTCATTCTGTCCATCACGGGCCGAAACGCCATAGCCGCTTGATTGTGCAGTAACGTATTGGGTCAGCGTGCCATCGGCATGGTATTCGATTTTAACCAGAGGCGGTGGCGGCGGCAGCTTGCGTCCGCCAAAGAGGCTGCCGAACAAACCTCCCAGTATGCCTCCCAAGATCGGGCCCAGCGGCCCGAGAACCGGCAGAAGAGCTGCGCCAAGCGTCTGGCCAATATAGGTGGTGGCCGCGGCGACAGCCGTCTGGACTAGGGTTTTATCGAAATCCTTGAAGCCGTGATCAACGAGGTTGGAAAAGAACGTGACCGCAGCCGCAACCGCGGCGCCCCCCGCTGGCGTCAACTTTGGCGTTAGCAGGATTGTGCCCTTGTCGGCAATCATTGCCACGGGCACACTGGATGCGACCCATTCGAACTGCTTCACGACTTCCGTGACCGCATAACGAATAGACGTGTTAGCCGCCAACTTCGCCCAGTCGCTTCCATTCATTTCACTACCGCGAAGGGCAGCGACTACCGCAAACTGTATAACGGCACCCTTAACAGCTTGGCCAGCCGACGTATCGAAGAACTTCGCGCTGTTTATAACAGGGAGGTCACCCACCTTAGTAAAGCCGATTTTATCGCCAGTGAGACCGAACGTGTCTGCGAGGAAATCGACCCCAAGATTTATTGCCAATTGAATTGCGTAGCTCTCAGCAACTTTTTCTAGGTCACCCCCCCTCACAAGATCAGAGATGATCTGGGGCGCATAATTCATCAAGTAACCCGGAATACTCTCAAGCGCGTCACTTAAGGCCTCCCTCACCGCAGCGGCGCCTTCAAGCGTCATGGGTACGTAGTCGCCGAGTTTTACGCGCGTTCCGTCGAGCTGTACGATCTCGATATTTTTATCCAAGAAATACAGAAACTTGCCGTCATCTTTTTCGATAAGGGTGACCTGATCTGCCGTAAACATATCCCGCAAAATGTCTGCGTCCTGACGCGACACAGTGTGGTCTGACTCTGTGCTCTTGTTGTGAACACGCACGCCGCTTGCCACATAAGTATGGAGTTCTTCCACCTCGAAGTTATAGGTTTGCCAGCAATCCTCCATTGTTGGAGCGAGAGCTGCGTTATCTACCGAAATAAGTTGTGTTTTCGCGCGCTCGAACATATGCGCGGTATCCAGAGAGTAGACGATACGTTCCGCCGCTACTTCAACTGTGGCTCCCGATGCAAGGACAACGGTCGCCTTTCCATTCTCGATCATATCTTCAATCGGGGGAAATTCACCGAAAACGTTAAGGAAATGATGGCCTGGTGTCGCCACAAGTACCTGTGCTTGACCGTTCTCCTGCCACGTCAGTTTTATCCACTCTGTCGTCGTATTGCGATAAAGCCTAGTTACCTTACACGGTACAAGCCCGCCACGTCCTAGATCCGCGGAAGGATCGAAAGCGAGAACCGTGTCGCCCTCTGATATATCACTAATTGGCTTGCATTCTCCAGAGTCCATCATGATGGATGTGAAAGAAGGAAAGCACCAATCACCATAAGCTGTTTGATAATTGCCCTGATTAACTAGACCTTGATACCTCGCACCTTCAAAGACCATTTTAACGGGTTCGTATATGCCGAACGGTTTTGTGATTGCATTTATGACAGATGCGGTACCGTTCACCACACCGCTCACGTTGCTGGATCGAAAATCATAATTATCTTCAGCAACGTAGTATCCGAAATTAGATATACTGACGCCGGCCGGAGAAAGATGGAACTTAGTATCATCTGCAATTCTTACACTGTAAGACCCGATGGTAAATCCCACCTCACTCGGCAGCTTCTTGCTACCGAAATTCGATCCCCAATCATACAGCGTGCCGTTAATCGACAGTCCCCCAACTTTGGCATCGCGCAATTGAGCAGCGCTATACGTTCCGTATGCCAAACCAGACTTTCCGGCAAAAAAAGTTTGGACAAAAGAAAACTTGTCGGGAGAAAGTTTATCGAAGTCGATGCCCTTATCTGCATCTACAACCTTCTTAAAAAATTCATCAGCAGGAAAAATTACGGTTGCAGCCTTTCCACCCCCACCTTGAGTAAGAGCAGTGTAACCGTCGGGCACCCCATAGCTGTAGAAATTGTTTGCAACATTGGCATTGAAATCCGCTAGACTCCCAATCCAAATATTATTTTCTTCATCGATAAGCTTAAAGCTTCCCATACCTATATCCCGCAAATGGTTTATTGAAAATCATGTTTATTTTCCCGCAGCTCCCAATAAAAGCGCTCACGAATTGACGTGGATGTGTAAAATTTGCTTCATATTTATTTGTGTCATACTCGGATTCAGGATTGGCAGGAATTTTGTGTTTCTTTATTTCCCAGGAACCGTCCTCTGCTCTCAAATCGGTGGCATTTTTTGGAAAAAAAGATCTCAATCCTGAGGTCTTAATTTCATCTATGACGATGTTTCGTATTTCAAACTCCGACAGCTCTACGTCGCAGCTTTTTGGCGGAAAGTAAGGTATAAGGAGAGGAATAAATAAGGGCCCCGCCGCAATAATTAATACTAACAATACAAAAAATACTGGTATTATTGAAATTATATTTCGATTACCCATAATAACCAGGACCGTTAAAATATTTATATTCGTATTTTTTCGTTTATTAAAGCAGACTGGCGAATTATATTCATGACGTCTGACTCATCTCTATTTCTCAAGGCAATTCAAAATGAAAATGTTCTGTATCGGCATAAATTTCTGAAAGTCGGCCCGCATCATCCGTTCGCCAGGCAATCGAGAAAATAGAGCGCCCAACCGGAGCGTTTCGGGACAGCCCACGTAAAGTTAAAGAGGAGTTTGTCGAACGTCGGATGGCGCTTCGTCGAAGCGACTGGGCATCTTCAGGAAAATGAGATTCGTAATCGCTTTTTCTAGCTTCCCCGAACCCCATGTAGTTCATCCACTCCACGAGATTGCTTTCGCAGGAGCCGATTGGGAAAGCGGCCAGTACGAGGTTCCTGAAGTTTGGCGAGATGCCGTAAATCACAACCGGCGGCCATGCAAAGGCGGATGATTTACTCAAAGGGATACAATTTCTCGGACGAGATTTATAAGTATCGATATAGTGCGGCCCGTAAGGAATCCCCCCAAAAAAAGACAAAAAAAGGACTAAAAACAAAGACATAATAATATTAACATATATTAATATTATTGACTTATTTTCTTTTTGCGACATTATTAAATTCGCCTACGGTATTAAATGTAAAATAACGATAAAAAACCATGACAAGCTACGCCAACTCATGCGTATATTTTAAAACCCAACAAAGTATACTTATTTATGAAGGATTATTGGCGTATTTGAAGAATGTCAACATCTGAAAACAAGATGCCTATACATTAGAAAAATCAACGTACCTAATGCACAAATAAGCCCACGATAGAACCACATTATGCCAATTGGGCAGAACCAATCCGAGAGACCCGCCCCGGTCCGAGACATGCCAAGAGTCGCGGTGCCCACGTCATTTTAGTTGTGTGGGGACCGAGGGGCGTTGCCCCTTCTCTCCCCCAAACAGGTCTTCCGCCCAGCTTCCTCCACTGCGTTCCGTGCAGCCGGTTCCCCGCGAATCCCTGTTGTCCCCTTCCAGCCCCACCGCTCACGCGGCCCAGGGAAACAGGACGGGGTCCTATTTCCCTGTCCTATCCAAGCAACCAAGACAAAGGACGCCATCATGAACATCATTAGGAGCTCACACGAGGCCGTCATCGCCATGACCGTGGCAGAGCCCACCGTAGCCATGCATTATGCAGTTGAAGCCATCGCCCTCAACCGGCTGGTGCCAAGTCCGGCAAACGTCCGGCGCACTAATGCCGCCGCGGGCATATCGGAGCTGGCTGACAGCATCGAGGCCCATGGCCTCATCCATAACCTGACCGTGCGAAAGGCTAAGAAAGGCAAATACGAGGTCGTGGCAGGTTCGCGTCGTCTGGCCGCGTTGCGTCTTCTCGCGAAGGAAGGCCGTTTGACCCCTGACGCGGGAATTCCTTGCAGCATCCGCAATGCAGAGAGCGACACAGAGCTTTCGCTGGCTGAAAACGTGCAGCGGGAGGCGATGCACATCGTTGACGAAATCCTCTCCTATCGTCAGCTTGCCGCGGACGGCATGGCACCGGAGAACATTGCGGCACGGCTCGGGCAGTCCGTTATCACCATACGGCAGCGGTTATTGGGATATCGCTGGGCCAACCTGAAAGAACCGCTCGGAAACGAAGGAATCTGGCCGCACACGGCACGCCTGTGGACGAAGATTCGGCCATCCCCACAATCCGCGAAAACAAATTGCTCAAGATAATTTTGAATAGGCTCTTTCTAAAAATAACGAATGCAAGCGAGAGCTATTACGACGACTATACGATTGGGCACGCCAGACGGCATATCAACGAACCAGTACCGAATTAAAACCCGAATTGGCCGAGTAACATCTCCGTGAACATCGACTGAAACGCCTTCAAATCGCCGCCACTCACACACACATTTTTACGCATACTCTCGAATCCACTGTGAATAAAATAGAAAATACAATAACTTATAGATAGATTACCCTGACTCCGGTTCAGCCCCCATGGCGAAATCCGATCATGCAGCCTGTCCGCGAACGGACATGACCGGCTTCCTAGCGATAAGCGTAAACATACCGCGCAATATTGTCGTAGAAGCTCGCAAGATAGGCTGGTATCCGCTTGAAACGGGCGAATTTGCTGCCGCGATATTCGGCGCGCGTGCCGACCAGCGTATCCGGATCACCGAATGGCAGGAAATCCCTGTCGGTGACATAGACGTCCGTGCCATAGCCCCAGCCGCACTCCAGGGCGCGGTCGAAAGGCAACGTCATCACCCGTGCCGCTTTCACAAACCGCTCCGCCCCGCCCCGCGAGATAATATAGCAGGCCGACGATCCTTGCGGACCGTAGATGCAGCGGCCGAGCGTATCGCCGAGCGCACTGGTTTTCCGGCTCTTGAATCCGCTGCGGCGATGGTTGGTCAGTTTCACGATCGCATTTTCCGGCATCACCGCGACCATTGCCCTGACCCGCTCGGAAAATTCCGGCGTGAAGGCAACGTCGTCCTCAACGATCACCGCCACCGGCGCATCGGTGGCAAGAAATATCTCCAGCGCCCTTATATGGCTGGCGTAGCAGCCATATTCACCGGCGAGCGCATGGCGGCCGTTGCGCAATTCGAAACCGCGCCGGTCGAAATCCGTCCATTCGGCCGGAGGAACGGTCTTGCCGTCGACACCCTCCACCGGGCGCAGATCCAGCCCGAGACCGGCGGCGCCCTCCAGCATCTTCTCAAGCCTTGCCCGCGCCCGGGCAATGGAAATGATGTAGATGGGAAACGTGGAGATCGGCAGCATTCGGAACACACCATGCGCATGAGACGGGAGACCGTCTCCTACAGCAAGGCGCGCCGCCCGTCCATTCGCAGACCGAAAAGCGCAGCGTCGTCAGGCACGCCTGAAGGGACTTTCGGCCCGGCGGTTTGGAGGCCGCAACATGCCGGTCTGATCGCCACCCGAAACGCGGCGCGAGATTATTTGCGGGGAGCAGTGCGGCGGCAGCGCCAGTTCCAGTCTCTCGGTTCGCCCGTATCCATATGAACCGATTCGGTATGGCAATAGGTGCCGACGCCACCACGATCAGGCAGGGAGCGCAGATAGGTGGCAAGCTCCCATTTGGAGACACCCTTGATCTGGATATCGGCGGCATCGCAGGTATAGTGCTTGGAGCCCTGCCTTATGCCCTTTGGCGGACGATAACCCGAGGTGACGATCGCCGGGCTGTTGTAATGGTGCTCGACATCCTTGATCATCCGCACCAGCTCCGGCTTGAAGCAGCCGACTTCGACATGGTCCGTCTGCAGGAAAAGCCCGTTCGGGGCAACACGGGTCAGGCCGGAAAGCGAGGCAAGCTTCATCAGGCCTGTCGGCTGATCCTCTTCGTCTTCGAGATGGGCGTCGTCGAATTCATCGGACATCATCGAGCGGCCGGCAAGCGCAATGCCCATCGTCCTGTCCGCCGCGCCGGGCAGCGCCGCCACCTCGGTATTTGCGGCGCCGCCGTTCTCGATCATTTTTGGCAGCCGCTTCTTGGCGGCTCCGGCGAAAAATGCCGCAAGCGTAACGCCGGTGCCCTCGCCCTGCCGTCTTTCACCTCCGGGCGCCGCATTGGCGGCGGGCGGCGCGGCAGCAACGGCCGCGAGCTGCGGCGGCGCGGGCACGGGAACAGGCTGGCGGTTTTCGCTGTGCTGTTCCGCCACCGGCACCGCAACCGGTGCGGCGGCGGGCTGAAGCTGCGCCGGCGCCGAATAAACGCTGCTGACGGCGGGAACGATCTTCTGCGATGGCGTGACGCCGGCAGCGGCTGCATCCGCCGCTGCGGAAGGCGCGACCGTCCGGGCGGTGGAATAGATGCTGGAGGTGCCGGCGGAAATCGCCGTCGGCTGTGTGGTCAGGCCGCCAATATCGGCGGCGGCGCCGTAGACCTGCGCCGGGCCGCCCGGTGTCTGCGGCGGGACCGGCATCGCCCCGCCGGAGGCGGACGCCACGGCGGGATCGACATAATGCCCGGCCTGCGCGCCGGTCGAAGCCGCAGCGACGGCCGCTGCGGCCGACTGCGGTTTCTGTTGCGCCGTAATTTCCGGCTTCTTGGCGCTGGCGGCCATCTCGTCATCCGTCACCGCCGAGACGCAGCCGGAAAGTCCGAGCAGCGAAACCGCAATGACGAGACGCTGACAGGAAACGCGTCCTTTCGCGCCCTCGACAGTTTTCATGGATGGCCTCCGTATCTTGCATTTCCAACAGCAGCACGGCAACGGAATCGTGCGCTTTCCCCAAACGGGACAGGCCGTTTCGATTCGCGGACTATGCCTCATCCCGTCCGGACAAGGCAAGAGCACCCGAAAATGCCGCTACTGGCCGGAAAATCCTTACCAGGAACCGGTATTCTGCATAGATATCCATGGTTCGGCTGGTGCGAGGCTTTCGCCCTTCTGCAGGATTTCGAAGGAAATACCGTCGGGGGAGCGGATGAAAGCCATGTGGCCGTCGCGCGGCGGGCGGTTGATGACGATACCGTTCTGCTGCAGGCGGGCACAGAAGTCGTAGATATTGTCGACCTCGTAAGCCAGATGGCCGAAATTGCGGCCGCCGGTGTAATCCTCGGTATCCCAGTTATAGGTAAGCTCAAGGCACGGCGCCTTGTTTTCCTTTGCCGCAGCAATGTCGTCGCGCGCCGCAAGAAACACCAGAGTGAAACGGCCTTTTTCGTTTTCGATTCGGCGTACTTCCGTAAGACCCAGGAGGTCGCCATAGAATTTCAGTGATTCGCCAAGGTCTTTGACGCGCACCATCGTGTGCAGATACCGCATTGTCTTCCTCTCCAATACACGGGTCCGGGGTCGTTAAACGCCAGATGGCAAGCCCCGGACAAGGACGGCGACATAAAAGCAGCTGCGCAAATCAAAAACTAGGGCTTGCGTCGAACCGTTACCAAGATGTTAATCTGGCGCACAGGAATCAGTTGACCGGTGTATGGCGCGTAATCGAGGGGTTGGCAGGATATGGCTGATAGGATGTCATCGAAGACGATAGTCGATCTCGAGGACCTTTCGGGCGATGCCGTGGACCTGACCGAAATCACCGGCGTCGTGAAATGGTTCGATGTCGCCAAGGGTTTCGGTTTCATCGTGCCGGACAACGGCATGCAGGATGTGCTGCTGCACGTCTCCTGCCTGCGCCGTGACGGATACCAGACCATCCTCGAAGGCACCCGTATCGTCGCGCTCATCCAGCGGCGTGACCGCGGTTTCCAGGCTTTCCGCATCCTGTCCATGGATCAGTCGACCGCCGTTCATCCCTCGCAGCTGCCGCCGGTGCGCACCCATGTTCAGGTGACGCCGTCCAGCGGGCTGGAACGCGCCATCGTCAAGTGGTTCAACCGCACCAAGGGTTTCGGTTTTCTGACGCGCGGCGAAGGAACTGAAGACATTTTCGTGCATATGGAAACGCTGCGCCGTTTCGGCCTGACGGAGCTTCGCCCCGGCCAGGTGGTGCTGGTGCGTTACGGCGATGGCGACAAGGGCCTGATGGCCGCGGAAATCCATCCCGACAATCCCGCTTCCATCGGAATGTCGCATTGATGGCCGCCCTGCGCGCCATGGTGAAAAGCGCCGTCCTGGCGCTTGTTTTTTTCACACTCGCCAGCGCCGCCCAGTCTCAGGAACGGCAGACATTCACGTCAGAGCCGCTGACGGTCGAAACCGCTTCCGGTAAAACCCACGATTTCGTTGCCGAACTGGCGCTCGACAATGCCCAGCGCGAGCAGGGCCTGATGTTCCGCAAGTCCATGCCGCCGGAAAACGGCATGCTGTTCGATTTCGGTGAGGCGCGGGATGTGGCCATGTGGATGCGCAACACCCTCATCCCCCTCGACATGCTGTTCATCGCCCGCGACGGGCGCATCACCCATATTCACGAAAACGCGGTGCCGCATTCGGAAGCGATCATCAGCTCCCGTGGTCCGGTGAAATTCGTGCTTGAACTGAATGGCGGCGCTGCCAGACGTTATGGCATCAAGCCGGGCGATATGGTCCGCAGCGCGCAGATCGGCAACCGGAAATGATATTGCCGCGTTATTGTATCTGAACGAGCCGGACAAACCCGTCCGGCTGTCGCAATCGTCAGTAAACCGGCTCGATATGGCTCAGAATCCGGCAGTTGGAAATGGAAGCGGCGAGATTGATGGCGATATCGATCGCCTCGACCGAATCGGCCGTCCCTTCCAGATAGATCACATCATTTTCGACAGTTGCGGAAATACGCGACTTTTCAAGGCCCGATTCGAAGGCCAGAGCCGAGGTGATCGCCTGGCAGACACCGGCCATGCGGTCGCCGAAAAAGCTTTCCTGAATGCCTGACAAATTGAACATCTGCGTTCTCCTTCTTATGGACATTACAACGCGCCAATAGCGGTTTTGTTCATCTCCGGTTCATCATTTCGTTCATCTTCCATTCATCTTGCAAAATTGGAACCCCCCGACCGATCACATTTTAGGTGATCGGGAACCATTTCGTGAGACGGGCATTTCGCGCATGGGAGTGAAGACCGCCATGAAGGCGCGTGAAACAGGGAGGAAAATGACATGCTGATCAACAGAACGGAGCCGTGTCACCACGCTTCGTGGATGAAGCCGGTGGCGATCCACCTGCCCTTGTCCGCGGCCGTGGAAATCTACAGCCCGCTGGTGGCGCTGGACATGCTGATGTACCGCTGGCCGGAAGAACACGGACCGGAATATGAAGAAGCGCGCAGAAACTGCCTCGATGCCATCGCCGGAAAATGCGACATCGAAAAAGCCAGGGAATCGTTTCTCATCGCAAGCAGTCACGCGCATATTCTGAACATCCACTAAAGTTCATTGCCCGTGGTGACGACTGGCCCTTCGCTGCGAAGGGCTTTTTCTTTTGCGGCAAACCGCATCCCCGGCACCATGTCCGGCAGCATGCACCCTGCTCACCGGTGGATGATGACATGTAACTGTCACCTAAACGTTATAATCGGCAGGAACGAATTCCATGGAATCGGGAGGCGGACAGACCGCCAGCAGCTAGGGAGTGGAACTGGCCAGCATGGAAACTGTCTTTGCTTTTTGCGCAATCCTGCTCCTTGCCTTCAATCTTCTCGGCATCCTGCTGGCCGGCTGGCGGCTGACGCGGCGCGACGCGGAAAACCTGCTCGTGCGGCAAAAACCGCCGGTCTCCATCGTCGTGCCCCTGCGTGGGGTGGAAAGCTTTACCCCGTTGACGCTGTCACGCGCCTTTGAACTCGACTGGCCGGATTACGAATTGCTGTTCTGCGTCGCCGACGAATTCGATCCGGTGATTGAGGAGGTCAGCCGCGCAAGCGCCGCCTTCCCGGCAATCGCAGCGCAGATTCTCATCGGCGACGACCGGATCAGCGCCAATCCAAAGCTGAACAATTGCGTCAAGGGCTGGCGCGCCGCCCGGCACGACTGGGTCATTCTCGCCGATTCGAACGTACTGATGCCGCAATCCTATATAGCGACGATGATGTCGGCCTGGCGGAAAGACAGCGGGCTGGTCTGCTCGCCGCCGCTCGGTTCGCAGCCGGCAGGGTTCTGGGCGCATGTGGAATGCGCCTTCCTCAACGGCTCGCAGGGCCGCTGGCAATATGCGGCGGAAGCGATCGGCATGGGTTTCGCACAGGGCAAGTCGATGTTGTGGAACAGGCCGTTCCTCGAAGATCATGGCGGTATCCGCGCGCTCGCAGCAGAAATTGCCGAGGACGCCGCTTCGACGAAACTGATCAGAAATGCCGGTCGCAGGGTGCATCTGGTATCCGCTCCCTTCGAGCAGCCGCTGGGCCGCCGCCATGCCGGCGAAATCTGGTCGCGCCAGACCCGCTGGGCACGGCTGAGACGCGTGACCTTCCCGCACTATTTCGCACCGGAAATCCTGACCGGCGCGCTGCCCCCGCTTCTCCTCGCCCTCGCCGCCGCCGCCATGATGGATATGGACCTTGCCGCGACCGCCTTTGCCGTGCTCGCCATCATGTATGTTCCCGAACTGGCGCTCACCGCCCTCAACCGCTGGCCGCTGTCGCTCCATACGCTGCCGGCCATGATCGCCCGGGATATGATCATGCCCGTCGTCTGGACGCGCAGCTGGATCGGCAGCGCCGTGGCCTGGCGCGGCAATGTCATGACGATCGGCACGGCGGAGAGCACTCTGGCCGGGCCATCCACAGATTGAACGGAAGCTTTTTGAAGAGGTTACGCCGGAAAGCCGATGCTTTGCCTTAAAATGGTCGGAGTGGAGAGATTCGAACTCCCGACCCTCTGGTCCCAAACCAGATGCGCTACCAGACTGCGCTACACTCCGCCGAGGCGATGGCTGGGGAATACACGGTTCACCTGAAGTCCGCAACAGGAAATTCATCTTTGTTCAGCCGTACCCCTCATCGGCGAAATCCGGGCCGGCGCGGCGGCGGCGGCAAAGGAAAGCGCGGGATAATCGTCTTGACTCTCACCGGAAGTCGGTCCATTTCAAATTCAGCGTTCCTGACACGATTTGGTTATTCTATTCAGGTACGTGAAGAATAATTCAGGGGCGCCATGCCCCGCCGCCCAACCGGAGCAGTTTCGACATGTCTGCGAAGATCTACCGCCCTGCAAAAACCGCCATGCAATCCGGCAAGGCGAAGACCAATGTCTGGGTTCTGGAATTCGACGCCGAGGTTCCGCGCAAGATCGATCCGATCATGGGATACACCTCCAGCTCCGACATGAAGCAGCAGGTCAAGCTGACATTCGAGACGCAGGAACAGGCCGAAGCCTATGCGCAGCGCAAGGGCATCGAATATCGCGTCATCCAGCCGAAGGAAGCGACCCGCAAGGTGGTTTCCTACACCGACAATTTCCGTTTCAACCGCACCCAGCCCTGGACGCATTGAAACACGACAGTTTTCGCCGGCAGCATCGCTGCCCGGCCAGACGGCCCCTTAGCTCAACTGGATAGAGCAACTGCCTTCTAAGCAGTAGGTCGCAGGTTCGAGTCCTGCAGGGGTCGCCACCGCTTCTCAAACTACTGATAAATTGCGTCTTTAGGGCCTGATCGCCGGCACGGTGTCACTCCGTGTTTGCACGCCCGTTATTCTTCATCTTTCTCCATCTGAAGAGATAACCGAAACCCGGTCCGATCAGCATCCCGCCGATAACCCATTCCAACAGGGTCAAGGGTCGCTCGTCCGGGTCGCGGCCTGTCACGTAAAGGAAGAGAAAAAACGCGACCACGCCGCCGGTCAGGAGCGTGAGGGGAAAAAACACGCTGTCACGAAAGCCTTTCATATAACCACCTCCCTTGGCCGTGGATAAAGATATTGGCTATGAGCCTGTTGGCAAATGGCATTTTAAACAGTGATCGCACATGATCGCCCAGGCATCTCTGCTGCCACTAGCCACCACTGACGCTTTGTTCAAGTTCAAGCACATTTCCTTCAGGATCGCGCGCGTAAGCAATCAGATAGGGCATCTCTGGCGTTCCCAAGTCCGTGATCTGCCCGATCTGCGTCCCTCCCGCTTCAATGACTTTGGAGAGGGTTCTGCCGATGTCCTTCATCTGGAAAGCCAAGTGCCCGAAGCCGGGTTCATTCACCCTTGGCAGCTCTCGGGGGTGGGTGACACCGTGCTCGTGAATCTCCAGAAACGGCTGTTGCAGCCCGGGGAATCTGAGCCAGATACTACGTATCTCAGAAGCTGGAATCCCGTTCCCGCGCGAGATTTTGTCACCGGATAAAGTTGTCAGTTCACGAAGGACATCGCATTTCATCACATTCACATAGAAAGCGGCGAGCGCTTCCACATCCCGCGCAACCAGATTGATGTGAGCAAGCTTCATAGCGTTCAGCACTCTCATATATGAGGCATACCATACCTGGTACCCTGCGTTCACCAACAAGGACTATTTGGAGCCAATAGCCGTCATCAGGATCAGCGGTGGCTTCCCCGGTTCTAAAGGATTATCAAAGAAACCCGCTTGGCAGGCTTACACATTCGCGAGCCCGTCCTGAACCAAAAAAGAGCGGCAACGCCGCCTGCCCCAGCAGGCATTTTTTATCTACCCCTACCCCACCAGCGTAAAATACCCCCACACCGCCACAAAAAACGCGATGACAGCCACAATCGTCAAAACCTTTTTCGCTTTCGGCCCCAGCGGTTCGCGCGGTTTTTTCGGCGGCACCGGTTTGCGGAACTTCACCACGTTGTCGTTCATTTCATCATCGTCCTGGCTGTCGCTGCTGAAACCTCTGCCGGATCGGTGGCATCGGCCTTGTTAATGCTTATCTCTAACAGAGCAGAACTATCATAAATATTACCAAGTTTTCACTTCACCCCGGGGGCAAGCTATGTCACTTCCCACAATCAGAGGAATACGGAACGACAGATGGACGGACAAACCGGAGAGCGGAAACAACCCTCTGTGGTATTTTGAATTTTGCGGGTGACGAGAATGAATGACGCCAATACGAATGGCAGCGACTCAAAAAACAGCCAGCCCGATCTGCGCGAGATTCTGGGAACGAACAGAAACGGCCGCAAGAAAAAGTCGCGCCGCTATCTCTATGCCGCAGCAGCCATCGTGCTGATTGGCGGCGGCCTCGGTTATTATTACCAGTCGCGCGCGGCGGGCGTCGCCTATAGCTACACGACCGAAGCGACCCGCCAGGGCGATCTTTCGGTCATCGTCACCTCCACCGGCTCGGTCCAGCCGACGGATCAGGTCGATATATCGAGCGAACTGTCCGGCACGGTGCGCAAGGTCAACGTCACCTATAACAGCCCGGTCAAGGCCGGAGACGTCCTGGCCGAGCTGGATACCAACAAGCTGGAGGCCGACGTGCAGAGCGCCCGCGCCAAGCTTGCCTCCGCCAAGGCCAATGTGCTGAAGGCGCGCGCCGACCTCGGTTCGGCGAAAACCTCGATGGAACGCCTGAGATCGCTGGTGCAGAACCGGGTGTCCAGCCAGCAGGATCTGGATGCCGCCCAGTTCAGCCACGATGCCGCCGCCGCCACGCTTGACGTCAACGAGGCGACCGTACTTTCGGCGGAAGCGGATCTCAGGCTCGCCGAGGTCAATCTCGGCAAGGCCAAGATCGTTTCGCCCATAGACGGCGTCATCCTCACCCGCAGCGTCGATCCCGGCGCCACCGTCGCCTCTTCGCTCAACGCCCCGGTGCTGTTCACCATCGCCGGCGATCTGCGCCACATGGAATTGCAGGTCTCGGTGGATGAAGCCGATGTCGGCAAGGTCGAAACCGGCCAGAAGGCCAATTTTAACGTCGACGCCTATCCCGACCGCAGTTTCCCGGCCGAGATCGAGACCGTGCGTTTCGCCTCGGAAACCGTGTCCAACGTGGTGACCTACAAGGGCATATTGACGGTCGACAATGAGGAGCTGCTGCTGCGCCCCGGCATGACGGCAACCGCCAATATCGTCGTCGAGGACATCAAGGATGCGCTGCTGGTGCCCAATTCGGCGCTGCGTTATACGCCGCCGCGCGAATCCGCCTCCCGGGGCGGCGGGCTGATGAGCCTGTTCCGCCCGCCGCGCATGGGCCGTCCGCAAAACCGCGAAGCCGGCCAGGCCACGCAAGGCAAAAGAACCGTCTGGGTGCTGCGCAACAATACGCCCGTCTCCGTCGCCATCGAAACCGGCTCCACCGACGGCCAGCATACCGTGGTGAAATCCGGCGAGCTGAAGGCCGATGACCAGGTGATAACCGACGCAACGGCCCGCAACGCCGGCTGACGGAGGAAAACCCATGCAACAGCCGCCGCTCATCGAATTCCGCGATGTCGTCAAGCAATATGGCCGCGGCGAAGCCACGATCCGCGCGCTCGACGGCGTCAGCCTGTCGATCCGCGCGCAGGAATTCGTCGCCATCATGGGGCCGTCCGGCTCCGGCAAATCCACCTCGATGAACATCATCGGCTGTCTGGATGTGCCGACCGCCGGCGAATATCTGTTCCAGGGCGTGCCCACCAGCGGCTTCGACAACGAACATCTGACGCTGCTGCGCCGGCATATGCTGGGTTTCGTGTTTCAGGGCTTCAACCTTCTGTCACGCACCTCGGCGGTGGAGAATGTCGAGCTGCCGCTGATCTATCGCGGCATGAAGGCCTCGGAGCGGCGCGAGCGCGCCATGGAGGCGCTGGCGCAGGTCGGCCTCAAAGGCCGCGAGGACCACACGACACAGGAGCTTTCCGGCGGCCAGCAACAGCGCGTGGCCATTGCCCGCGCCATCGTCACCCGCCCTGCCCTGCTTCTGGCCGACGAGCCGACCGGCAATCTCGACACGAAGACCAGCATCGAGATCATGGAACTGATCACCGCGCTTAACCGCGACAGGGGCATCACGGTCGTCATGGTCACCCATGAAGAGGATATCGCCGCCCACGCCGGCCGCCTGCTGCGCTTTGTCGACGGCCACCTCGCCTCCGACAGCGCCGTGGACGAAAAGGAGACATCGGATGTTCTTTGAAACGTCGCGTCTTGCGTTGCGCGCCATCAGCCGCAACCTCCTGCGCTCCTTCCTCACGGTGCTCGGCGTCGTCATCGGCGTGGCCGCCGTCATCGCCATGGTCACCATCGGCAACGGCACGACCGAGCAGGTGAAATCGGAATTGTCACGGCTCGGCACCAACATGCTGTTCCTGCGCCCCGGCCAGTTCGGCCCCGGACGGGCGAGCACGGAGGCCAAGCGCTTCGACGACCGCGATGTCGAGGCCATTCGCAACCAGATCACCGGCATCCGCGCCGTCGCGCCACAGAACCGCAGTTCCGCCGCCACCGTCATTTTCGGCGGCAAGAACCACCAGACGAGCGTTGTCGGCACCAGCAACGACTATCTGATCGCGCAGGACTGGACCATCGCGCTCGGCCGCGAGTTCCAGCCCGCCGAAGATCGCGGCGGCCAGATCGGCTGCATCATCGGCGAAACCGTCCGCCAGGAACTTTTTGGCGCGGAAAACCCGGTCGGGCAGACGATCCGCGTCAGCAACATCTCCTGCCCCGTCATCGGCGTATTGGCCAGAAAAGGCCAATCCGGCCTCGGTGACGACCAGGACGACACCATCATCATGCCGCTTAAAATCCACCAGCGGCGCATCGGCGGCACCACCACCATTTCATCCATCATGGTTTCGGCACAGGACGGCGTTTCCACCGCCAAGGTGCAAAGCGACCTGCAGAACCTGCTGCGCGAACGCCGCCGCATCGGCATCGGCCGCGAAGACGACTTCACTGTCAACGACATGACGCAGATCGCCTCGGCCATGACCGGCACCACGACGCTGCTGACCGGGCTTCTGGGCGCGGTCGCCGCCGTCAGCCTGCTGGTCGGCGGCATCGGCATCATGAACATCATGCTGGTGTCGGTGACGGAACGTACCCGCGAAATCGGCATTCGCCTCGCCATCGGCGCTCTGGAAAAACAGGTGCTGACGCAGTTTCTGGTGGAAGCCGTCATGCTGTCGGCCTTCGGCGGCCTCGTCGGCATCCTCACCGGCCTTGGCCTTGCTTATGCCGTCGTCGGTTATCTCAACGTGCCTTTCGTCACCAGCCCGTCGATCATCTTCCTCGCCTTCGCCTTTTCGGCGGCCATCGGGGTGATTTTCGGCTATTTCCCGGCGCGGCGGGCGGCAAGCCTGAGCCCGATCGAGGCGCTCAGGCATGAATGAAAGCTGGATTTCAAACCGCAACCGGCTTTTGGGACAATAAACGGAAACCTCCGGTTCTTCCGGGGGATTAGCCGAACCGCTTTAATCGCTCGCTAAGGCGCGCGCAGACCAACCCACTCTTCAAGTGCGCGATTTATGTCATCCTGATAGGACGGCACATTTTCCCTCTCACTGATGGCGCGGAGATACACCTCCACGGCAGTCCGTTGCAAAGGGGTCAGCAAGGAAAACTTCTCCTCGCACCCGCATAAATAGGGTGCGAATTCATGCCTATAGTCGCCATCGAGATCAGCGATCATATAGGCAGGCAGATGAAATCGCATTCCTTCAGCATCAAGGAAGGTGGGGCTGCCGGAATGTCTGTTGAGCTCCCTCGGCGGGATCGCCGCCCAATCATGCTTCTCATCGCCGGCGCGATATGTCGCGCGAACCTCATCATTCGCATAATCGTCAAGTGCCTGCGCCTCGGAAAGACCGACGCCGCCACCCAAAGTGACACCCGCGAATGCCGCTCGCACAGCGGCTTTGGCATTGGCAATCATATCGGGTTCCGGCCTCATCAAATAGCCTGCCTGTTCAATGGTGCGTTCCGCCACTCGCGTCGCCGTGCACTGTCGGCCAGTCTCCACCCTCAGTCCGTTCGAGCGGGGGGCTGTTCAACGCGTCACCCTTGGATGCCGCAGATCCCTTTGTCTCCTCCCAGTAAAACGCAAGGCAAACAATACCAACGATCAGCGTCAGGCCAGCCACGACGCTGGCGACGATCACAGCTATCGTCCAGATATCAATCGAGGCGCTACTGATGTCCATTTCGGTTCACTCCCCACGATCAATCCCGCCGGCGGCCCGAAACGCCTTCCCGGAGCATGGAAGGCATGCGGTTCCGCACCCCCCGCCAAACTTCGCAGAATATCCGATATCCTTGCTGATCTTGCGTCAGGGCGTCAATCGGATAGGCTCACCCTGAAGTTTATCGGATGGAGTTTGGATGTTCAAATCGGTATTGGACAGCGCCGCTGCCGCAGACGGCGGTTCGCTCGCCCTCTTCGTGGAGCGCATTGACGGCCAGACGGAGCAGTTTGTCATCAATCGCTCCCTCGCATCGCGCGGGACACCCGCCTACAACAAAATCGTCTCGAGCCTTCGACCGCTCTCGGCAGACGATTGCCAGACGATCGCCGCCGCTCTCGAACCGTTATTGACGACGACGCCACCGATTCATCCCCTGGCGGATTTTATCAACACCCTGAAACAGCAGCCATCGTCCTTCGAGAACTGATTTCCGGTGACAATCAGTTCCGGGAAACGCAATCCCAGACCTGTCCTCCGTCATCCTCGGGCTTGACCCGAGGATCTGCGAACATTTCAAGCGATGTGAGGGGAATGGATCCTCGGGTCAAGCCCGAGGATGACGTCGCGTTTGCGGGAATGCTGCGTGCACAAGGAAAGGACCCCCGCGCTATCGAAGGCCCACGCAAGCGATCAAACGCTGGCTTCAGCCTCGCGCTGCTTTGCCAGCGCCGCCAGATCGGCGGGTTTCAGCTCCACCGACTCACCGCAGCCGCAGGCCGACGTCTGGTTCGGATTGTTGAAGGTGAAACCGGAGCGCATCTTGGTAACTTCGAAATCCATCTGGGTGCCGAGCAGATAAAGCACGGCGGAAGGCTGAACCCACACCTTCGCCCCTTCGAATTCGACGAGATCGTCCTTCGCATCCGGCTCGGTCACGAGGTCGATGGTATATTCCATGCCCGCGCAGCCGCCCTTCTTGATGCCGACGCGCACGCCCCTGGCATCCGGTCCGGAATTTTCGACGATTGCTTTAACGCGCGAGGCAGCAGCCCCGGTCATGGTCATGATCGCAAAGCCCATGGGCTTATTCTCCTCATGCATCGGCCCGAAAAGTGGAACCCGGTTTTCGGACAGGCGATGCTCATAAATCCAATCGAGTTCAAGGCTCGATGTTTATGGAATTCAATTTAATCGCGTCCGAGAGTCTCATCAAGGGATGACACCCGTCAAAATCACGTCAGTACCAACCGACGGCGACCTGCGCTTCTTCCGACATGCGGTCCGGCGTCCACGGCGGATCGAAGGTCATTTCCACTTCCACACCCGAGACGCCCTCGACAGCACCGACGGCATTTTCCACCCAGCCCGGCATTTCACCGGCCACCGGGCAGCCGGGAGCGGTCAGCGTCATGACGATCTTGACCATCCGGTCGTCTTCGATATCGATCTTGTAGACGAGACCGAGTTCGAAGATATCGGCCGGAATTTCCGGGTCATAGACGGTCTTCAGCGCCGCAATCACGTCGTCGCTGAGGCGCGCCAGCTCATCCGGCGGAATGGTCGACACCTTTTCCTGAGCTTCGGTCGCATCCTGTGTCTTTGCAGTGGCTTCGGCAGTCATGGTCTTAAACCTCAATCCTGATCTCTTTAATCCCGATATCAGGCGAAAAATTTGCGCGCATAGTCCAGCGCCTCAACAAGAGAGTCTACTTCGGCGCGGGTATTGTAAAGGCCGAACGATGCCCGGCATGTGGAGGTGACGCCGAACCGTTTCAAGAGCGGCATGGCGCAATGGGTGCCGGCCCGCACGGCAACGCCGCGCCGGTCAATCACCATCGAGACATCATGGGCATGGATGCCCGCAAGCTCGAAGGAGAAGATGCCGCCCTTGTCCGGCGCATTGCCGATGATGCGCAGCGAATTGATTTCGCGCAGGCGCTCCGCGGCATAAGCGGCAAGATCGGCCTCATGTGCAGCAATCGCGGCACGGCCGAGATTGTCCATGTAGTCAAGCGCGTAACCGAGGCCGATCGCCTGAACGATCGGCGGCGTACCGGCTTCGAAACGGTGCGGCGGCTCGTTATAGGTGACATTGTCTTCGGAAACGTCGAGGATCATCTCGCCGCCGCCCTGGAACGGCCGCATCTCGCGCAGGCGATCCGCCTTGCCATAGAGCACGCCGATTCCCGAGGGACCGTAAAGCTTGTGGCCGGTCATGACATACCAGTCGCAATCGATATCGCGCACATCGACCGGCATGTGAACAGCGCCCTGCGAACCATCGATCAATACCGGAATACCGCGCTCATGGGCAATGCGGCAGATTTCCTTGACCGGCACGATGGTGCCGAGCGCATTCGACATATGGGTGATGGCAACGAGCTTGGTACGCTCCGTCAGGCTCTTTTCGAAAGCCTCGATGTGGAACGCGCCGTCATCGTCCACAGGCACCCAGACGAGTTTCGCGCCCTGCCGCTCGCGGATGAAATGCCACGGCACGATATTGGAGTGGTGCTCCATGATCGAAATGACGATCTCGTCGCCCTCGCCGATCTTCGGCATGCCATAACCGTATGCGACCGTATTGATCGCCTCGGTGGAAGATTTGGTAAAGACGATCTCGTCCACCGAACCGGCGTTCAGGAACCGGCGCACCTTTTCGCGTGCCGCCTCATAGGCGTCGGTTGCGGCATTGGAGAGGAAATGCAGGCCGCGATGCACATTGGCATATTCGTTCGCATAAGCATGCGAAACGGCGTCAATCACCACCTGCGGTTTTTGAGCGGACGCGCCGTTGTCGAGATAGACCAGCGGCTTGCCATAGACCTCGCGCGACAGGATCGGAAAATCCTTCCGCACGGCTTCGATGTCATAGGGGGCCGCCTTTGCGGTCTGGTCCATTTCTCAGGCCCTTTCTTGGCGCTCGTCAAAAGAGTTCCGGGTTTCGCCCAGCCTTATCGCCGCTCCACGTCATCCTCGGGCTTGTCCCGAGGATGACGACGGAGAAGTTGCTAAGCGTGTTTTTCCAGCCAGCCGGAGATGATCGTCTCCAGCGCCTCTACCAGTTCTTCTTCCTCTTCCAGCTCCTCGACGATCTCCGCAACGAAGGCATTGACGAGCATCGCCCGCGCCTTGGCCTTCGGCACGCCGCGCGCCATCAGGTAATAGAGGTGGTTGTCGTCGATATCGGCAACCGTCGCACCATGACCGCACTGGACGTCATCGGCGAAGATTTCGAGTTCCGGCTTTGCCGAAAACTCGCCATCGTCGGACATCAAAAGCGTATTGCACGCCATTTTCGCATCGGTCTTCTGGGCGTCGGGCGCCACCCGGATCATGCCCTGGAAAATGCCCTTGGCACGGTCGAACACCACGTTGCGGAACACTTCCGTCGAGGTCGTGTTCGGCACGTTGTGGCCAAGAACCATCGTCACGTCGGTATGGGTTTCGCCGCCCAACAGGTTGACGCCACGAACGATGAGGTCCGTGCCCTCGCCTTCCACGTCGATGCGCAGTTCCTGACGCACCAGCTTGCCGCCGGCATTGATCACGAACAGGCGGATCTTGGCGTCCGCACCGATTTTCAGGCGCAGCTGGCCAAGATGGATATCGGCGGCGCCCTGCTGCTGCAGGATGATCCAGGTCACATCCGCGCCGTCGTCGACGACAATGTCGCTGACGGAGGATACCAAGGCCGCATCAGGCGTCACCGAAAGGTGACGCTCGATGACGGTCGCCTTGGAACCCTTGCCGAAACGCACCGGGAAGCGGCTGTGCACCTGGCCTGCGCCATGGACCGCCTGCAACTCGATCGGCTTTTCAAGCTGTGCATCGGCCGGAATCTCGATCACCAGACCGTCACGCACGAAGCTGCCATTGATGCGGCCAATCGTGTCGTCCTTGCTGGCTTCGGCAAGACCCGCGGCAGCGGAGCCATCGAGCAGGCTGTCGGCAAAGCGCGATACGCGGATATCATCGATCTTGCCGATATCGGCCGTGCCGTGCAGCACGTAAGCGACAGGCGAACCGGCAATGACCGACGCGGCCTTCTCGATAACGGGTACGGGCCGGTCTTCCGGAACGGTCCGCAGCAGGCTTTTCAGATCGGTATAGTGCCACGCCTCGATGCGGCGGGTCGGAAGACCGCCGGTCTTCAGATCGTCGAACAGCACGTCGCGTGCGGCAACCACGGCACCGTCACCGGGCAGCTCGCTGAACTTGGCGGTATAGGCGTCGACCAGCGCGGTTTCCGCTGGCGTCAGCCGGTTGGTAGCTTGAATGTTCATGGACATCACCTCCTGGCCTCTGGCTTAGGCCGCTTCACCGATGATGTCGGCGTAACCATTGTTTTCCAGCTCCAGCGCCAGCGCCTTGTCACCCGAGCGGATGATCTTGCCCTTGTAGAGAACGTGAACGCTGTCAGGCACGATGTAGTCGAGCAGGCGCTGATAGTGGGTGATGACGACGGTGGCGCGATCCGGCGACTTCAGCGCGTTGACGCCGTCAGCCACGATCTTCAGCGCGTCGATGTCGAGACCGCTATCGGTTTCGTCGAGAACGCAAAGCTTCGGCTCCAACAGCGCCATCTGCAGGATTTCGGCGCGCTTCTTCTCACCGCCGGAAAAACCGACGTTCAGCGGACGCTTGAGCATCTCCATGTCGATCTTCAGATCGCCGGCCGCTTCCTTGACGCGGCGGATGAAGTCCGGCGTCGTCAGTTCGGACTCGCCGCGCGCCTTGCGCTGCTCGTTCATCGCAACCTTGAGGAACTGCATGGTGGCGACACCGGGAATTTCGACCGGATACTGGAAGGCAAGGAAGATGCCCTTGGCCGCACGCTCGGCGGCATCCAGTTCCAGAATGCTTTCGCCGTTGTAAAGAATGTCACCGGAGGTGACTTCATAATCTTCGCGGCCCGACAGGATGTAGGACAGCGTCGACTTGCCGGAACCGTTCGGCCCCATGATGGCGGCAACCTCACCGGCGGCAACCTTCAGGTTGAGACCCTTGATGATCTCGGTTTCGGTATCGGCGATCTTTGCGTGCAGGTCGATGATTTCAAGCATGGTATGGTTCCTGTTCGTGGTGCGGTTTCAAGGACCGCCTCGTGCGCCCCATCAGGGACTTGTCTCAATTCTCTCATCCGTCATCCTCGGGCTTGACCCGAGGATCCAGGAGGTCGGCTATCTCTGCTCAGGCGATGGATCCTCGGGTCAAGCCCGAGGATGACGCCGAGCGAGGGTCAGCCCACGCTTCCTTCCAGCGAAATGCCGATCAGCTTCTGCGCTTCCACGGCAAATTCCATCGGCAGCTCCTGAATGACTTCCTTGACGAAGCCGTTGACGATCAGCGCGATGGCCGCTTCTTCCGGAATGCCGCGCTGCAGGCAATAGAACAGCTGGTCTTCGGAAATCTTCGACGTCGTCGCCTCGTGCTCGAAATGCGCGGACGAGTTCTTCGCCTCGATGTAAGGCACGGTATGCGCGCCGCACTTGTCGCCGATCAGCAGCGAGTCACACTGCGTGAAGTTGCGGGTGTTGGTCGCCTTGCGGTGAGCCGAAACCTGGCCGCGATAGACGTTTTCCGAGAAACCGGCGGCAATGCCCTTGGCGATGATGCGGCTCGACGTGTTTTTGCCGAGATGGATCATCTTGGTGCCAGAGTCGATCTGCTGATGGCCGTTGGAAACCGCGATCGAATAAAATTCGCCACGGCTGTCATCGCCGCGCAGAATGCAGGACGGGTATTTCCAGGTAATCGCCGAGCCGGTTTCCACCTGCGTCCACGAAATCTTCGAACGGTTGCCACGGCAATCGCCGCGCTTGGTCACGAAGTTGTAGATGCCGCCCTTGCCTTCCTTGTCGCCCGGATACCAGTTCTGGACGGTGGAATATTTGATTTCGGCGTCATCGAGCGCCACCAGTTCGACAACGGCGGCGTGAAGCTGGTTCTCGTCGCGCTGGGGAGCGGTGCAGCCTTCCAGATAGGAGACGTAGGCGCCCTCTTCGGCGATGATCAGCGTGCGCTCGAACTGGCCGGTGTTCTTTTCGTTGATGCGGAAATAGGTGGAAAGCTCCATCGGGCACCGAACGCCCTTCGGCACGAACACGAAGGAACCGTCGGTGAAGACGGCCGAGTTCAGCGTCGCGTAAAAATTGTCCGTGGTCGGAACCACAGAGCCGAGATATTTCTTCACCAGTTCCGGATGCTCGCGCACGGCTTCCGAAATCGACATGAAGATGACGCCGGCTTTCGCCAGTTCCGCCTTGAAGGTGGTGACGACCGAGACGCTGTCGAACACGGCATCCACGGCCACCGGGCGCTTTTCGACGCCGGCCAGGATTTCCTGTTCCTTCAGCGGAATGCCGAGCTTCTCATAGACCTTCAAAAGCTCCGGGTCGACTTCATCAAGCGACTTCGGGCCGGGTGCAGTCTTCGGCGCGGCATAATAATAGAGGTCGTTGAAATCGATCTTGGGGTAGCTGACGCGCGCCCAGGTCGGCTCTTCCATCGTCAGCCAGCGCTTGTAAGCCTCAAGACGCCATTCCAGCATCCATTCCGGCTCCTGCTTCTTGGCCGAGATGAAACGGATCACCTCTTCCGAAAGGCCCTTGGGGGCCTTGTCGACTTCGATATTGGTTTCGAAGCCGTATTTATACTGGTCCACATCGATCTGGCGGACCTGATCGATCGTTTCCTGAACCGCTGCCATGTCGTTCTCCAATCTCGCCGGAGCCAAGGTCCGGTGGCTTGTCAACGTATCAAGGCGGAAAGCCGCCTTATTCATCTTCGGGCAAATCGTTCCGAGCCGTCAGCCGGGGCGGAGCTTATACCCATGTAGGTGCGGGATGGCGCTTTTCACACATCCCGGCAAGCGGAAATTTGCGTTTCCGCAATTCTTTGCCGCTTTTTCAAGCGGCCTGACCGGAAAGCTTGCGCCGCCCGGCAATTTTCGTGAACGCCGCAAGCGTCCTGTCTATATCCGCCTCTTCGGTCGCATGACCGAGGGAAATCCTGAGCGCACCGAGCTTGGGATCACGCCCCATCGCGCTCAGCACATGGCTTTCGCCCACCTTGCCGGAGGAGCAGGCCGAACCGGCCGAAAGCGCGATGCCTTCTATGTCGAAGGCAATCTGCCCAGTCTCCGCCTTCAGGCCCGGCAGGGTGAAAAACGTGGTATTGCCGACACGGGCGACATCCTCGCCGTGAATGATCACGTCAGGTGCAGCCGACCGCATGCCGTCTTCCAGCCGCGCCCGCAGGGCGGCAAGACGCGCCGCTTCAACATCCGCATTCCGCGTCGCGACACCAGCCGCAACACCGAAACCGATGACGGACAGGGTGTTTTCCGTACCCGAGCGATGCCCCTTTTCCTGCCCGCCGCCATGGATCAGCGGCTTCGGCATCATCACCTCGCCGCGCGAGATGACAGCGCCCGCGCCCTTGGGGCCGCCAAGCTTGTGGGACGAGATGACGAGGAAATCGGCATCGAGAACATTGATATCGAGCGGAATGCGACCTGCCGCCTGCACGGCGTCGACAACCATCAAACCACCCGCCGCATGCACCAGCCGCGCCGCTTCCGCCACTGGCTGGAGGATGCCCGTCTCATTATTCACCAGCATGCAGGCAACCATCGGCAGGCCGGCGGAAGCATCATGCGACGCCAGCAGCGCCTCAAGCGCCGCAAGGTCAAGCACACCCGCTGACGTAACGGGAACCTCCGTTACGTCATCCTTGCCGAACCGCCCGCCTTCGCGAAACGCCGGATGTTCGATGGCCGAAACGTAAAGACGGCTCACCCGTACCGGGCTGCGTCCCATTTTGAATTGGGGTGTCAGCACCAGATTGGCCGCTTCCGTCGCCCCGCTGGTGAAGGTGACATGGGCCGACTGCGCACCGGCAAGCACTGCAACCTCGCGGCGGGCGGTCTCGATGGCGGCGCGGGCCGCACGCCCTTCCCGATGAACCGAAGACGGGTTGCCGGCGAGATCGAGCGCAGACACAAGACTATCGCGCACGGCGGGCAAAAGCGGCGCCGTGGCGTTCCAGTCCATATATGTGCGCGTCAAAACCGTCATGGCGGTGAGGCTTTATCCAATCTTCCATGCGCAAAAACGCATTTTTCTTGAAATTACAGTTGCGCTTGCCTTATGACACCACCCGAGTGCTTAAGCACACGCAAAGTTTCGAATTGTTCTAAACTGCGTTCTAGAAAAGCTGACACAGTTCGTCAAGTCTTCTCATTGGCAGAATGCGGTTCGGGAACGAAAAAACACGCACCGGAGTACCAATGCCCGAAGTCATCTTTAACGGCCCTGCGGGTCGCCTCGAAGGCCGTTATCAACCCTCCAAGGAAAAGAGCGCGCCGATCGCGATCATCCTTCATCCGCATCCGCAGTTTGGCGGCACGATGAACAACCAGATCGTCTATCAGCTGTTCTATCTTTTCCAGAAGCGCGGTTTCACGACGCTCCGGTTCAACTTCCGCTCCATCGGCCGCAGCCAGGGTGAATTCGACCACGGCGCCGGCGAACTTTCCGATGCCGCCTCCGCGCTCGACTGGGTGCAGAGCCTGCATCCCGACTCCAAAAGCTGCTGGGTCGCGGGTTATTCCTTCGGCGCCTGGATCGGCATGCAGCTTTTGATGCGCCGCCCGGAAATCGAAGGTTTCATGTCGATTGCGCCGCAGCCCAACACCTACGACTTCTCCTTCCTCGCCCCCTGCCCGTCGTCGGGTCTCATCATCAACGGCGATTCCGACAAGGTCGCGCCGGAGAAGGACGTCAACGGCCTCGTCGAAAAGCTGAAGACCCAGAAGGGCATCCTCATCACCCACCGCACCGTTCCCGGCGCCAACCACTTCTTCAACGGCAAGGTGGACGACCTGATGGGCGAATGCGAGGACTATCTCGACCGGCGGCTCAACGGCGAGCTGGTGCCGGAACCGGCGGCGAAGCGTATTCGGTGATTGGCCGTCCGGGATCCGGGCAGGCTTGAATTCCTATAGTGATACCCAGCGGTTGGGCTCACCCCCCTCTGCCCTGCCGGGCATCTCCCCCTCAAGGGGGGAGATCGGCATGAGGCTTGCTCTTCGCCTCAGCTGCAACGTTCAAGGTGGCCGATAGGTCGCCACGATTCGATCTCCCCCTTGAGGGGGAGATGCCCGGCAGGGCAGAGGGGGGTGAGCTACACCCACTGACCCCACTACCCCCGCACCAAAACCCCACCCGTCACAGGCTCCTTCACCCCCGTAGTCCCCGGATAGGTCAGCGGCAGCCCTTTGAGCGAACGCACGGCCAGATAGGCCCAGGCCTCCGCCTCCATCGCCCCGCCATCGAAACCCGCCTCTTCGGCCGCGATCACCCGCGCCCCAACCTTCGCGGCAAGGCCCGCAAACTCTTCCATGATCACCGGATTGAGCCGCCCGCCGCCGCAGACCACGTAAGTCTTCGCCGCCTCCGGCAAATAGCTCGCCGATTTGAGGATCGCCACCCCCGTCAGATGCGCCAGCGTCCGCGCGCCATCCGCCAGCGAGACCTCGCCCTTTTTCGGCGGCAGGAAATCGCCGCGGTCGAGCGAACGGCGGATGTTGGCCGAGAAGAACGGGCTTTCCATATAACGCGTCACCAGCGCGGCCACGACGCTGCCGCCCGCCGCCGTCTGGCCGCCCTTGTCGAAGGCCTTGCCCGTATGCACCTCGATCCACTGGTCGATCAGCATATTGCCGGGACCGCTGTCGAAGGCGGCAAGCCGCCCGGCCTCACCGATATAGGTGAGATTGGAGATGCCGCCGATATTAACGAAAACGGCCGGCGTTTCGAACCCATCTGGCAGATTTGCCGAAAGCGCCATGTGATAGGCGGGAATGAGCGGCGCACCCTGCCCGCCATAAACCATGTCGTTGGCGCGCATGTCGTAAACCACGTCGATGCCGGTCTCTTCGGCAAGCAAAGGCCCGTCGCCGATCTGCACGGTCAATGCCTCGTCCGGCCGGTGCAGCACCGTCTGGCCGTGAAAGCCGATCACATCGATGTCGCCGGGCTGAAGCCGGTGGCGATGGAGGAAGGATTTCACTGCCGCGGCATGGGCAAGCGTCAGCTTGCGCTCGGCCTCCGCCAGATCGCCGGGGCGTTCACGCCTGTCGACGATGGACTTGGCCGTGACCAATGCCTTCTGCCAGACGGCGCGCAGGCCCGGATCATAGGGAAAATAACCGCTCGGCCCGTGCCGCACCACGCTTTCGCCATCCGTGCGCAAAAGGGCGATATCGATGCCGTCCATCGATGTGCCGCTCATCAGCCCGATTGCCGTTTTGATCTCGCCCACCTGCCGCTCCCCTGCATTCTCGAATCATGATGTCCCGAATCCCGATATTCATGGCCGAAACGGGTGCACATTTCAAAAAACAATGATAAAGCCGCGACGGTCATCGGTTCTCGATGACCGCAAAGATCAAACCAGAAAGTAAAAGGTTATGTCCAGGTTCAAGTCCGATTTCCTCCGCACGCTCGACGAGCGCGGCTTCATTCACCAGATCTCCGATGAGGCAGGTCTCGACGAACTGTTCGCCAAGGAAACCGTGACCGCCTATATCGGCTATGACCCGACGGCCTCCAGTCTGCATGTCGGCCACCTCACCCAGATCATGATGCTGCACTGGATGCAGAAGACCGGCCACCAGCCGATCTCGCTGATGGGCGGCGGCACCGGCATGGTGGGTGACCCCTCCTTCAAGGAAGAGGCCCGCAAGCTGATGACGATCGACATGATCGAGGACAACATCACCTCGCTCAAGCATGTCTTCGCCAACTACCTCGATTACGACCGCCCCAGCAACCCGGCGCTGATGATCAACAATGCCGACTGGCTGCGCGGCCTCAACTACCTCGAATTCCTGCGCGATGTCGGCCGCCACTTCTCGGTCAACCGCATGCTGTCCTTCGACAGCGTGAAGACGCGGCTTGACCGCGAGCAGTCGCTGTCCTTCCTCGAATTCAACTACATGATCCTGCAGGCCTACGACTTCGTGGAGCTGAACCAGCGTACCGGCTGCCGCCTGCAGATGGGCGGTTCGGACCAGTGGGGCAACATCATCAACGGCATCGATCTCGGTCACCGCATGGGGACACCGCAGCTTTACGCGCTGACCTCGCCGCTTCTGACTACCTCCTCCGGTGCGAAGATGGGCAAGTCGGCTTCCGGCGCGGTGTGGCTGAACAAGGACCTGCTGCCGGTCTATGATTTCTGGCAATACTGGCGCAATACGGAAGATGCGGACGTCGTCCGCTTCGCCAAGCTGTTCACCACCCTGCCGATGGACGAGATCGCCCGTATCGCCGCCCTTGGCGGATCGGAAATCAACGAGGCGAAGAAAATCCTCGCCACCGAAGTAACGGCGATCCTGCATGGCCGCGCCGCGGCGGAAGAAGCAGCGGAAACGGCGCGCAAGACCTTCGAGGAAGGCGCGCTCGCCGAAAACCTGCCCTCCATCGAGGTTCCGGCGGCCGAGCTCGACGCCGGCGTCGGCGTGCTTTCCCTCATCGTCCGCGCCGGGCTTGCCGGCTCGAATGGCGAGGCCCGCCGCCATGTCCAGGGCGGCGCGGTGAAGATCAACGATCAGGGCGTTTCCGATGAGCGCCAGATGATCGGCACCGGTGAAGTAACCGGCGACGGCGTCATCAAGCTGTCGGTCGGCAAGAAGAAGCACGTTCTGGTTCGCCCGGCGTAAGACTTACAAAAACATCGCATCGAGGACTGCGAAAGCGGTCCTCGATGCACCGATACCCCCAATTCCGTCATGCCGGACTAGATCCGGCATCCAGCCACGGCGCGTCTGCGCCGTGAAAGAGTTCTCGCGCGATCAAGGACTTGATCGCACTGGACCCCGGATCAGGTCCGGGGTGACGGAGTGCGGGTGCACCCGTTCTCGCCAAACAGCCGCTTGCGCCAAGCTTTGCGACGCTCCATTCACTGAAATTCGAAAATCTGCCGGAAGACGCCGGGCGCGATCAGCGACAGCGGGTTGATCGTCAGCTTCGGCTGGTCCGTCTGGCCGGACAGCTTGAAGGTGATGCCAAGCAATCCCCGGTCGCGGCCATTACCGAGGAAGATACCGATAAAGGGCAATTCGCCGAACAACCGGTTCAGGCCGTAGGCGGGCATGAAGGTGCCGGTCATGTCCATGCGGCCGCTCTGGTCCTTCAGCAGACCCTGGAAGGTCGCGCCGATCTGTTCGCCGCGCACCACACCGTTTTCCACCGCAATAGAGCCATTGACGTAGACGAGCCGGGCAAAACCGCGCTGGAATTTTTCCGAGCTGACATCGATATTGCGGCGAACGGCGTTGTTGAGGCTCCTGCCATCCTCACCGGTCGGCGTGGCGACGATATCCTGCAGCTTGGCTTCGTTGACGACGGCAAAATTGCGCAGGTCGAGCGAACCGCTCCAGTCGCTGCCATTGGCGGTCGTCAGCGCGAGATTGAGAAGACCGCCGCGAATGCGGCTGTAGATATTGGCGAAGCGGGCGACAGAACCGGCATCGCTGCTGGTCAGCGTCACCGTCCCCGTAGCCCCGCGATTGGTGGTCTGCGCCACCACGGCCTGGCCGTTTGCGGTGACGCCGCGGAAATCGATCGATCGGACCTTGCCGTCGCGCACGCTGACATCGGAACTGACATTGGCCAGGACTTCGTCGTTGAAACCATAGACCTTGTCGAATTGCGTCTTGATGGCAAGCGACGGCTGCGAGCGCGACGCCCCGTCACCGCCGCCGGAAGAACTGCGCAGCTTCGAGATGAAAGGCCGGACATCGGCGGATTTCCCGGACGCATTGACGATATAGCCGGTTTTGGAAGCCGCGACGGACACGGCGTAATTGTCGGACGGCGACAGCTGCACCCGGCTGAGGTCGGCTGAAATCAGTCCGTTCTTGTTAAAGGCAATATCACCCGCCGCGCCGAAACCGTCACCATCGAGGGAGAAGTCGCTGATCGTCGTGCGGCCGTCCGTCGCCTCCATGGTGAAAGCGGCCTTTGCCGGAATGCCGATGCCCTTGCTCCAGCCAAGCCCCGGCAGAATGATCGACGCCCGCGTCAGATCAAGCTTGACGTCCTGGCGTTTCGGGTCCGCGCCATCGACTTGCATCACCGTCGTGCCGCCCAGAACGGAGGACAGTTCCGGCGCGAGCTTTGCGACCTGCGTCTCGTTCAGGGTCGCCTTCAGAGACAGCGTCGGAGGCACGTCGCTGTTCTTGCGCACCGGCTCCGTCATCTCGATATCCATCGGCACGTCATCCACCCGGCCCTTGCCCTGAAGCAAAAGCTGCCGGTCGTTCAACGTCATGAAACCGTCAAGCGCGGTGACCTTATGGCCGGCGAAGGGCTTTATCAAAGACAGGTTCTTCAGGTCGAGATCGGCCGTCCACACCGGCGCAGGCGGGTTCTGGCTGGAAAGCAGACCCACGGTCAGTTTCGCATTGGCCTTCACGTCGCCGGTAAAATCCTCCGGCTTGAACTGGGTGTCTTTCAGCGCATTGATGGGTTTGAGCGTCGCCAACTCCGCCACGGCATCGGCTGCGCCCGACAGGTTCAGCTCGAGATTTCCAAGCAGCGGCTTGTCATAGACGGAGGAAATGAGGAAGCGGCTGTTTTCCAGCGCCAGCGACCGGTTGGACGGGAAATAGGAAGTCGCCCGCTTGATATCGACATTCATCTTGCCGCCAACAAGGTCGAAATGCGCGTCGACATCGCGCAGCGGCGGAATGTCGCCGGTGGTGTTGAGGCGGGTGTCGTCGATGTCGAAACGGATCTGCATCTCGCTTTCGCCCAGCACCAGCGGGCAACCGGGGCCGCACATCCGGCCCTGCGGAATGAAGATCGCGATCGAGCCGTTGGTCACCGTGCCGCCGTAAAGATTGGACACCACCCAGTCGCGCGGCTTGTGCGCCATCCAGAACGGCCAGAGCTGCTTGACCGCCGTGGCCTCCATCTTCGGGATCTGTCCGCCGAAGCTGATTTCGGGCGACCCCTCGCCAAACCGGATTTTCAGCGATCCCGCCATGTCGCCGAGCGGACCGCTGACATAAAGCGAGGGAACGTCCAGCTGCTTCGTGGCCGCGGTAAAGTGCCCGTCCGCCTTCAGGCTGAAGGGAACGGGGGCTTCGCCGGAAGCTTCGGACGACGCAACCGCATTGTCGACCCTGAGCGAGAGGCCGAACCCCTCTTCCGTATCGCTGATTTCACCGGTGACGGGAATGATTGTCCGTCCGAGCTCCACCCGCGAATTGTCGATCACCAGGGTGCTTTTTGCAAAGTCATACCGCGCATTGACGGTGCCGGCCGTAAAGGGCTGGGCCTCGCCGCCGATCAGAAGCGTTCCGTTGCCCATGCCAAGCGAGACTTCCAGTCCCGGCTCCTGCCCGTCCCTGGCGCGCCGGGCGACAATATTGACGCCCGTCTTGACGTTCAGCCCTTCATGGAGATTTCCGTCCGGATCGTATTTCTCCAGGAACGGGCCGATATCGAAACCGTCGATACGGGCCTGAAAACCGTCGATACGGCCGGCCGCTCCCGATGTCTGCAGCGACACGCTGGCAATTTCGCCGTTAAACAGCGTCTCGCCATCCAGTGAATAGCCGCCCTGCTGGTCAGGCGTCAGCGACAGTTCGCGTATCTCGATGGTGCGCGGCTTGCCGTTTTCGCCGGGCGGCAGATGGACCGACACGCTGGAAATATCGATTTCCTCGGTTCCGCTGCTGAGAAAGGCCTGGGCAAGCTTGTCGAGCTGCGCGAAAGCATCCTCCAATTGCTGCGGCACGGCGTCGAGTTTGACGCTGGCGAGATCGAAACCATTGCCCTTGGGCAAAAGTGCCGTGTCGAGCTCCATGCCGTCGGCTTCGAGGCTTTGTACGGAGACGCGGCCGGCCAAGAGCGCGATGGGATCAAGCGCCATGCCGATCGCCCGCGCCCGGCTGAGATGCTGGCCGGACTCCTTCTCGACGATATCCACATCCTCGGCCACCAGCGCAAGGCGCAGTCCGGTCGAAAACCTTATCGCCGAAGAGCCGATCCGGGCGCTGTAATGCGGACCGAGCGCCCGTTCCAGCGCCTGCTGCGCCTGGCTGGAAAGCGTCTTGTCGATCGACCCGGTCTCGACCGAGAGGATGATCCCGCCGATGGACAGGAAGGCCAGCACGAAAAGCGCCGCAAAAATCTTGATGAAGGCGCGCACCATGGAGCGCGGCGGCGGGCAATGCACGATGATGGGATCTTCGGCCTGCGCCGAAGGAAGATCGTGCAACGCGATGATATCGCGCCTGCCGAACCTGACCTTTTCACCCCGTATTTCAGCCATACGCCCGTGTTTGCCCCTGAATAGCTTTAGTTTCGCCGCAACACCGGAGCGGGATGGCGAAAAATGTAAGCGGTTTTCGTCCGGAATCCCGCTCTGATTCTTTAATTCGGATCACGATTGAGATTTAAGGTCGAAACGATCTGAAATCTCAATCGTGATCTGGACGACGCGCGGTTTCGCTATATATCGAATGTGGCGACTTTCACTCAACATCCCGGCGAAAGAAAGGTAGATTATGACAGACTTGACGATTGGCAGCCCGGCTCCCGACTTTACTTTGCCCCGCAACGGTGAAGGGACGGTGACATTGTCCAAACTGCAAGGCAAGGCCGTCATTCTTTATTTCTACCCCAAGGACGATACCTCGGGCTGCACGGCCGAAGCGATCGACTTCAGCGCGCTTGGCGGCGAATTCGAGGCTGCCAATGCCGTCGTCATCGGCATTTCGCCAGACAGCGTCAAAAGCCACGACAAATTTGCGGCAAAACATTCCCTTTCCGTCATGCTGGCTTCCGACGAGGAAAGGCAGGCTCTTGAAGCCTATGGCGTCTGGAAGGAAAAAAGCATGTATGGCAAGAAATACATGGGTGTCGAGCGCACCACCTTCCTTATCGCGCCGGACGGCAAGATCGCCGAAATCTGGAACAAGGTGAAGGTTGCGGGCCACGCGCAGGCCGTTCTTGAAGCCGCCAGGAAACTTTGAGGGACCGGTCCGTCGTGATGAGCGCCTGCAAGATCACGTCGCTGCGCGGCGGCGCGACGGATGCGATCGCGAGCGCCGATCTCGACCGGAAGACCGCGCTGGCGCAGGAAACGGCGACACGGTGGTTTGAACGCCGCCTGTCGCTGCGCTCCCCGCTCGACCCGCCGCTGCCTAAACGTCCGGGCAGGCCGGAAAAGCCTGATCTCGTTCCGCCGACCGCCGTGGAGCGCCGCTCGCTTCACAGCCTCAAGGGCCGCATCGCGCTGCTGCACGCCATCGCCCATATCGAACTCAATGCCGTGGATCTCGCGCTCGACATCGTTGCGCGTTATGCCAGCGAGCCGGTGCCGCATTCCTTCTTCGATGGCTGGATGCAGGTCGCCTTCGAGGAGGCGAAACATTTCCGGCTGGTGCGAGACCGGCTCAGAAGCCTCGGGGCAGATTATGGCGATCTCCCCGCCCATGACGGGCTGTGGCAGGCGGCGCATTCCACCCGCAACGACCTGACCGCGCGGCTCGCGGTCGTGCCGCTGATCCTGGAGGCGCGCGGTCTCGATGTCACGCCGTCTCTGCAGGCCAAGATGCGGGAAACCGGCGACCTCGAAAGCGCCGCCGTCCTCGACGTCATCTATAATGATGAAAAGGGCCATGTCGCCATCGGCGCCAAATGGTTCCGGTTCCTGTGCGCCCGCGAAAGGAAGGATCCGGCCGCGACCTTCAAACAGCTGGTGCGCGCCAATTTCCGCGGGCCGCTGAAACCGCCTTTCAACGACCTCGCCCGTGCCGAGGCCGGCCTCACACCTTCCTTCTACCGTTCGCTGACCGCCGTCAGCCAGAGCTGACGCCGCCCTTGAGAGCGGGATACCGGCGCCGACCGACACCCCCGGCAAAACTTCGTTAACCTTAACGAATTATGATTTCCGCTGAGAAATCGGCCAGTCCGGAGAGAGATTGTGACTGATACAGCGGAAAACCGGGTATTCGGCAAAAAGCGGCCGCAGCACGTCCTCATTCTGGCGAGCGGCGAGAAGGTTCGGCACATGACGATCCGGCCGTGGATGACCGCGCTCGCCGGTTGCACGATCGGCCTGCTGTCGCTCGGTTATCTCGGCGCCACCGGCTATCTCATTTTGCGTGACGACCTGATCGGCGCGACCATGGCGCGCCAGACCCGCATGCAGAACGATTATGAAGACCGTATCGCCGCCCTCAGGGCTCAGGTGGACCGTGTCACCTCACGGCAGTTGCTCGACCAGCAGGTTGTTGAAAAGAAAGTGGAAAAGCTGCTGGAACAGCAGGCGGCGCTGACCTCGCGGCACGGGCGCATGAGCGAGCTGCTGGAACGCGCCGAAAACTCCGGCATCGCCGCCTCCCCGGCCGCGCCCTCTTCCCTTTCCAACGCCATGGCGCCTGAAAAACGCGCCGACATGTCCGGCGGCCTGTCCGCCATCGAAAAGCTGATGGCCCCGCGCAGGCCGCAGCCGGACAAGCCCGCAGCGACAGACCGGCGGGCCTCCTACGCCCCAGAAGCCGGTGAAACCCCTTCCGACCGGGCGGACCGGGTGTTTTCCAAGGTGACGCTGTCGCTGAAAGATATCGAACGCCAGCAGATATCGCGCATAGCCAGACTGACCAACGACGCCGAGGACAAGGCGAGCGCGATGCAGGACATCATACAGCAGGCGGGATTGAAAATCGAAGAGAACGGCACGGAGGATATTGGCGGCCCCTATGCGGCCCCCCAGCGGGGTGAAACCGATCCGTTCAACCTGTCGCTCACCAATCTCGACAATGCGCTGAACCGGCTGGACATCGTCAAGGAAACCGCGACCGCCCTGCCCTTCGGCAACCCGGCGCCCGGACAGGCGATCACCAGCCGATTCGGCAACCGGATGGATCCGTTTCTCGGAAGGCCCGCTTTGCATACCGGCATCGATTTTCGCGCCGAAACCGGTGCCGACGTCAAATCCACCGGTGCAGGCAAGGTGACGGTCGCTGAAAATTCCGGCGGTTACGGCAATATGGTCGAGATCGATCACGGCCAGGGCGTCTCGACACGATTTGCCCATCTCTCCGCGATCCTCGTTAAGGTAGGCGACAGGGTTGACGCCGGCGACGTGGTCGGCCGCGCCGGCAGCACCGGCCGTTCGACCGGCCCGCACGTGCATTACGAGGTGCGCCGCAACGATACGCCGGTGGATCCGATGCGGTTCCTGATCGCCGGTGCCGAGCTCAAGACCTATCTGAAATGACCGGCGGATTTTAACGCTTTTTTTGCGCTTTTGACGATAAATCGCTGAAAACCGCGCCACAGGCCAAAAAGCCTCGACCGAACGGTCACGTTTCGTGCGCTTTTCCCGTTGTTTCCTTGACTTTCAGGCAATTTGGGCATATCCCCGCGCCAAGTCTTTGCAAGTGCCGTTGCGGCACGCAGGTGTTCTTACCGAACCAGAACGGAAAAAGTTCTTCCTTTGACAACATTCTCTGACCTTGGCCTGAGCCAAAAAGTTCTTTCCGCTATTGCAGATGCCGGCTACACGACGCCGACACCCATTCAGGCTGGCGCCATTCCGCCGGCACTGGAAAAGCGTGATATCTGCGGTATCGCACAGACCGGCACGGGCAAAACCGCGTCCTTCGTTCTGCCGATGCTCACCCTGCTCGAAAAGGGCCGCGCGCGTGCCAGGATGCCGCGCACGCTCATCCTCGAGCCGACGCGTGAGCTTGCAGCGCAGGTAGCGGAGAATTTCGAGAAATACGGCAAGAATCACAAGCTGAACGTTGCGCTTCTGATCGGCGGCGTTTCCTTCGAGGATCAGGACCGCAAGCTCGAGCGCGGCGCCGATGTGCTGATCTGCACCCCCGGCCGCCTTCTCGACCATTGCGAACGCGGCAAGCTTTTGATGACCGGCGTGGAAATTCTCGTCATCGACGAAGCCGACCGCATGCTGGACATGGGCTTCATCCCCGATATCGAACGTATCGCCAAGATGATCCCCTTCACCCGGCAGACGCTGTTCTTCTCGGCCACCATGCCGCCGGAAATCCAGAAGCTGGCCGACCGCTTCCTGCAGAACCCCGTCCGTGTCGAGGTCGCCAAGCCTTCCTCCACGGCCAAGACCGTTGCCCAGCGCATCGTCGCCGCCCACAACAAGGATTATGAGAAGCGCGCCGTGCTGCGCGATCTCGTCCGGGCCGAAGAAGCCGAACTGAAGAACGCCATCATCTTCTGCAACCGCAAGAAGGATGTGGCCGATCTCTTCCGCTCGCTCGACCGTCACGGCTTCTCCGTCGGCGCGCTGCATGGCGACATGGACCAGCGTTCGCGCACCACGATGCTGCAGAACTTCAAGGACGGCAATCTGAAGCTGCTCGTCGCTTCCGACGTTGCGGCGCGCGGACTGGACATTCCCGATGTCAGCCATGTCTTCAATTTCGACATCCCCATTCATTCGGAAGACTATGTTCACCGCATCGGCCGTACCGGCCGTGCCGGCCGCTCGGGCAAGGCCTTCACCATCGTCACCAAGAGCGACACCAAATATCTCGACGCGATCGAAAAACTGATCGGCGAAAAGGTCGAGTGGCTGAACGGTGATCTCTCCACCCTTCCCGCGCCGATGGAAAGCTTTGAAAGCAATTCCGGCCGCCGCGGCAAGGAACGGGGCGGCAGGGGTCGCGACCGGAACCGTCGCGACGCATCGCCGGCCGAAAACATCAATCAGGATGCACAATCCGCTGCGGACACGGACATCGCGGCTCACGGAGACGACAAGGTGAAAGCAGAACGCAGACCGGAAAAGACCCCGCGCAATTCCGAGCGCAACATTCGCAATCCGCTGCACGCCAACGACGACAACCGTGACCGCCGCCGCCATTATCGCGACCATGACGATGGCCCGACCCCCGTCGGCTTTGGCGACGACATTCCGGCATTCATGCTGATCGTGGCCAACGCCAAGGCCTGATCACGGGAACGGCAGCATGACGCCGACCATCAAGCCAGGCCTCGATTTTCCGGGCGTCGGCGTGGGTCTTGCCATATTGCGCGAGGGCCGTATCCTCTTGTGCCGGCGCATCAATGCGCCGGAGGCCCGATATTGGAGCATTCCGGGCGGCAAGGTCGATCTCCTTGAAACCTCCCTCGCCGCAGCGCGACGAGAAGCCGAGGAAGAAACCGGGCTGACGATCGGCGACGTCGAATTTCTCTGCCACAGCGAATTGATCGATACCAGGGACCGCCACCATTGGGTCTCGCTGATCTTCGTCACGCGCGACACGCGGGGAGAACCCGCATTGACCGAACCCGACAAGCTTTCCGCCATCGGCTGGTTCGATCCGGATAAACTTCCCCAACCCGTTTCCGCTTTTGCGAAAGCCGCCCTGAACGCCCTCGGACAAGAGCGCTGACGCTCATTGACGAGTGGACAAGGGCTCATCGACGGGCGCCGGCGAGCGCCACGGCACATCGATTGCCGGCGTCGAACCAGCCTTTGCCCGCCATATGTTTTCGATAAACACCGGAATAAAGGAAAGTCTTTGCGCAAGACTTTTCAAATTCAATTTTAAATTGCTTGAATTAGCTTCATGTAAAAAACCGCCCCAGTTTCCCGAAGCGGTTTATACGTAATGAAAATAATAGAATATGAAAGCAATATAGTCTGGCAGTGCTTATAATCGGAACACTTTCCGAGGCCTTTTATGGCCAATTTCAGTCGTCCCCTGAAACAGTTACATCTAAGCCAATCATTTACTTTCCGTCAAGCAAATCTTCTCGCAAATGCGAAAAAAACACGGCGGAAAAGAGGTGGAAAGTCTGAAGGTTTTAATATTATGTCTAAATATCAATGGATTGAATTGGTGAAAATAAAATGTGCATCATTTTGTCCTGCACTTTAAAAAAGCAGAATCACCAGAAAACTTTCTCTAAACTGTGCTTATAAGCGCCACATGTAATTGTTTTATGAAGTAACGCGCCATTGGGTTGCAACCCGAGATACTTGACCGTTCCTTTTTCTATGAAACCGATTGCACGATGGCGAAACAATCCCGGGCAAGGACGACGATGCGCGATCGCATCGGGCGGCAACAACTACAAGATGCCGCAGCGCCCGCCCTCTTCAATCGACGGCCTCGGATCAAAACCGCGACCCTGCGGGGGACCATATGCGATTATGATCGGCCATCGGCGATTTTTCCTTTGGAAAACCGTTTGTTGCCGATAAACATCAAGCCGGGACAACAGGATTTCGATCACGACATGCTTTCATTTCGCCTGCTAACGATCATCGCCGGTTTTGCCTTTGCGGGTTCAGCGAGCGCGGCGTCGATCGGCATCGTTGCCCCGCAGAGCGGTCCTTACGAACTTCTCGGACAGCAGGTGCGGCAGGGTGCGAAAGCGGCGGCCGCCAAGCTTGGCCTCGATGTCGTCGAAATCCATGAAAGCTGTGAAGACGGCAGCGGCGGCGCGGTTGCCGATGGCCTTGTCGCGGCCAAGGTCAGCGCCGCGATCGGTTTTTTGTGCACGGAAACGCTTCAGGACGTTCTGCCGCCGCTCAAGGCAGCGGCCATCCCGGCCATCACGCTTTCCAGCCGTGCGCCGATTCTCATGGAAGACGCCCTGAAATACGGTTGGCCGCTTTTCCGTCTCGCCCCCTCCGACAGGGCCGAATCGGACAGGGCAGCCGAAATCATCCTGCGCGACTGGAAGGGTCATTCCATCGGGCTGGTGGATGACGGCACGATCTATAGCCGCGAGCTTATCGACCGCATCCGCTCGGCGCTGGAGGAAAACGGGCTGAAGCCCACCTTCGCCGATACGATGCGGCCCAACCAGGAGCAGCAGGTGGCTCTGGTGCGCCGGCTGGCGCGCACCGGCGTCACCCATGTCTTCGTCGGCGCCGAGCGCAACGATGTCGCCATCATTGCCAGAGATGCGGCTTCGGAGAACCTTCCTCTGACCTTCATGGGCGGCGATGCCCTGAATGCGGCCAACAATCCGGTTCCGCTTGCCGCAAACGTGCTGGCCATCACCCGCCCCTCCTATGACACCTTGCCGTCGGCGCAGGCCGTTGCCGGCGAATTGCGCGCCGCCGGCGTCGAACCGGACGGCTATGTCCTGCCCGCCTATGCGGCTGCGGAACTGACCGCGGCGCTGGCGGAAGCGACACAGGCGCAATCCAAACCCGCTGCGGAAATATTGGCGAGCGGAACCGTCTTCAAAACCGTGATCGGCGATCTCGGCTTCAACCCGTCGCACGAACTTTCGGACAATCCCTACCGCCTGCAGCGCTGGAACGGCCAGCGCTTCGAACCCGCGGACAGAGCCGAAAGACAATAGCCGTGGCCGGCACCGGGCGAAATTCGGCAGAGCGCGGCTGAAAACCGCCGGCAACCACGCGGCAAGCCGTTTCAAACCCGGATACTTGGTGCTAAAGGCAGCTTACCCAACGCGTCGAGAGGAGTTTGCCCATGTCCCTGCCCGTCCGGATAGCACCGTCGATCCTGGCTTCCAACTTCGCCAAGCTCGGACAGGAGGTCGCCGATGTCACGGAAGCCGGCGCGGACTGGATCCATCTCGACGTCATGGACGGCCATTTCGTGCCGAATATTTCATTCGGGCCGGATGTCATCAAGGCGCTTCGTCCGCACAGCAACGCCTTTTTCGACTGCCACCTGATGATCGCTCCCGTCGATCCCTATCTTGAAGCCTTTGCCAAGGCCGGCTGCGACGGCATCACCGTGCATGCGGAGGCCGGACCGCACCTGCATCGCTCGCTGCAGACCATCCGCACGCTCGGCAGGAAGGCCGGTGTGACGCTCAACCCCGCCACGCCGCTTTCCGTCATTGAAAACGTGCTCGATGACGTCGATCTCATCCTGATCATGAGCGTCAATCCCGGCTTCGGCGGCCAGAAATTCATTCCGGCCATGCTCAACAAGATCCGTGCCGCCAGGGCGATGATCGGCGACCGGCCGATCGAACTGGAAGTGGATGGCGGCGTGACGGCGGAAACCGCCGGCGCCATCGTCGCCGCCGGCGCCAATGCACTGGTTGCGGGTTCGGCCGTCTTCAAGGGCGACGGCGTCGAAGACTACCGCAAGACGGTGACGCTGCTGCGCACGGCGGCAGAAGCGGCAAGATCCTGATTTAAAAACGGAGATACGCTGCAGGCAAGACGAGAAGGCGTCCGGATGAGGGCTTGATGGACAGCGACACGCAGGACTTCCGCAAGATCATCTCAAAAGCGCTGTTCCCGCTCATCGCCTCGTTTGTCTGGGCTCTCTGTTCGGCGGCCGTCGCCACACTCGGCCTCTATCTCCGAAACCGGCTGGAAACCGACCATGCCGACGAGATCGCAGCGCTGTTCTTCTTCGCTGGCCTTGTCGGATGGCCGCTGGCGGCCGGCGCGTTGCGCTTCCTTCCCGCCTCCACCGCCCTGCCGCTGCGTTTTGCGGCAAGCTGTCTTGCCGTCGCCTTCTTCACACTGGCGGCGGCTGCGGCGTTTTTCGCTTTGCAGTACCGCATGTTTTATGCGCAATGGCATGCGCCGGCGTTCTCCCGCATCTGGTTTTTCCAGCAGCTCTTCACCTCGCTCGGCGCGGTCTACCAGTTCGCCATTCTCGGCCTCGGCCTCTATTTTCCGTTTGCCGCCGCGCCGCTCGCGCTGGCGGGTGCAGTCCTTTGCCGGCGGCGGCATCGCGCTTCTGAGTTCATAGATTGAGATTACCGGAACACTTTGCTAAACGGGCAGCAAAATTCCTCCACCAAGCCAAGCCTCTCTACGAAGAAAGTCATTGCCATGATCCCTCGTTACTCCCGGCCGGAAATGGTCGCCATCTGGTCGCCGGAAACAAAGTTCCGCATCTGGTTCGAGATCGAGGCGCATGCCTGTGACGCGCTGGCGGACCTCGGCGTCATTCCCAAATCCGCGGCGCAAACCATCTGGGAAAAGGGCGGCAGCGCCACCTTCGACGTCGCCCGCATCGACGAGATCGAGGCCGTCACGAAGCACGACGTCATCGCCTTCCTTACCCACCTTGCCGAATTTGTCGGTCCCGACAGCCGTTTCGTGCATCAGGGCATGACCTCGTCCGACGTGCTCGACACCACGCTCAACATCCAGCTCGTGCGCGCCGCCGATCTGCTGCTCGCCGATATGGACCGGGTGCTGGCCGCGCTGAAGACCCGCGCTTTTGAGCACAAGAACACGGTGCGCATCGGCCGCAGCCACGGCATCCATGCCGAGCCGACCACCATGGGCCTGACCTTTGCCCGCTTCTATGCCGAGATGCACCGCAACCGCGAGCGCCTCGTCAATGCCCGCGCCGAAATCGCCACGGGCGCGATCTCCGGCGCCGTCGGCACCTTCGCCAATATCGACCCGCGCGTCGAGGAGCATGTCTGCGCCAAGCTCGGCCTCATCCCCGAGCCGGTCTCCACGCAGGTCATCCCGCGTGATCGCCACGCCATGTTCTTCGCCACGCTCGGCGTCATCGCATCGTCGATCGAAAACGTCGCCATCGAAATCCGCCACATGCAGCGCACCGAGGTTCTGGAAGCGGAAGAGTTCTTCTCGCCCGGCCAGAAGGGTTCCTCGGCCATGCCGCACAAGCGCAACCCGGTTCTGACCGAAAACCTGACCGGTCTTGCCCGCCTGGTGCGCATGTCGGTCGTTCCGGCCATGGAAAACGTGGCGCTGTGGCACGAGCGCGATATCAGCCACTCCTCCGTGGAGCGCGCCATCGGCCCCGACACCACGGTTACCCTCGATTTCGCCCTGAACCGTCTTGCCGGCGTCATCGAAAAGCTGGTGATCTACCCCGACAACATGCTGAAGAACATGAACAAGTTCCGCGGCCTCGTGCATTCGCAGCGCGTTCTGCTGGCGCTGACGCAGGCCGGCGTTTCGCGTGAAGACGCCTACCGTCTGGTCCAGCGCAACGCCATGAAGGTCTGGGAACAGGGCGCGGATTTCCTTGAGGAACTGCTGGGTGACGAGGAAGTGCGCACCGCCCTTTCCGAAGAGGTGATCCGCGAGAAATTCGACCTCGGTTACCACACCAAGCATGTCGACACGATCTTCGCCCGTGTCTTCGGCAAGGCCTGAGACAACTCCCTGAAGTTAATGCCGCCGCGGCCTTGATCGCGGCGGTATCACAACACAGATATGGGCGCATGAAAGTTTCAGAAGCAGATATCCTGATCGTCCCCGGTTATACCAATTCCGGCCCCGACCACTGGCAGAGCCGCTGGGAGCGCAAGCTGTCCACCGCGCGCCGTGTCGAGCAGGCGGAGTGGTCGAAACCCGTGAAGGAAGATTGGGTCGCCCGGCTGGTGGAAGAGGTCAACGCCTCCACCAGGCCCGTGGTTCTCGTCGCCCATTCGCTCGGCGTGCCGACCGTCATCCATGCCCTGCCGGAAATCGGCAAGAAGGTCTCTGGCGCGCTTCTCGTCGCGCCGCCCGATGTCGCCAACCCCGATATCAGGCCGAAACATCTGATGACCTTCGGGCCTTATCCGCGCGATCCGCTGCCATTTCCGACGATCACCATCGCCAGCCGTAACGATCCTTTCGGCTCCTATGAACATGCCGACGACATTGCCGCGGCCTGGGGTTCGCTGCTGATCGATGCCGGCATGTCCGGCCATATCAATGCCGAGTCCGGCCATGGTCCATGGCCGGAAGGCGGCATGGTCTTCGCCCAGTTCCTGAGCCGCCTGAAGGCAATCGATCCCTGACGGCTGCGGCCCGGCGCAAACCGCCTCGCCCGCGGCCATCGGCACCGGCCGATTTCCGGCCGGGGCGGCCTTGCAGGGCCTGACACAAGAATTGAAGGGAAATATGCGCGCCGCATTGTAGAATGCGCTCTTTTCCTTTATGGGACCGCTTCAAAGACCAAACGCAACGCCACCAGAATCGGCGTCAACCAAGAGACCTGCTATTATGAACCGTCGCCGCCGTATTTACGAAGGCAAGGCCAAGATCCTCTACGAAGGTCCGGAGCCAGGCACGCTTATCCAGTTCTTCAAGGACGATGCGACCGCCTTCAACAAGAAGAAGCACGAAGTCATCGACGGCAAGGGTGTGCTGAACAACCGCATCTGCGAATATGTCTTCACGCATCTGAACAAGATCGGCATTCCCACCCACTTCATCCGCCGCCTCAACATGCGCGAGCAGCTGATCAAGGAAGTGGAGATGATCCCGCTCGAGATCGTCGTGCGCAATGTCGCCGCCGGCTCTCTCTCCAAGCGCCTCGGTATCGAGGAAGGCGTGGTGCTGCCGCGTTCGATCATCGAGTTTTATTACAAGTCGGATGAGCTCGAAGACCCGATGGTCTCCGAAGAGCACATCACCGCTTTCGGCTGGGCCAACCCGGCCGAGCTTGACGACATCATGGCGCTCGCCATCCGCGTCAACGACTTCCTGTCCGGCCTCTTCCTCGGCGTCGGCATCCAGCTCGTCGATTTCAAGATCGAATGCGGCCGGCTGTTTGAAGGCGACATGATGCGCATCATCCTCGCCGACGAGATTTCGCCCGACAGCTGCCGCCTCTGGGACATCGAGACCCAGAAAAAGATGGACAAGGACCTGTTCCGCCGCGACATGGGCGGGCTTCTCGAAGCCTATTCCGAAGTGGCGCGCCGTCTCGGCATCATCAATGAAAACGAACCGATCCGCGGCACCGGCCCTGTTCTGGTAAAGTAATATCGGCCTCGTGAAATAATATTGGCCTCGTAGGGTAAATCAGGAGAAGATCAGGTGATCAAGGCACGGGTGACTGTTACGCTGAAGAACGGCGTTCTCGATCCGCAGGGCAAGGCAATCGAAGGCGCGCTCGGCAGCCTCGGCTTTGATGGCGTCGGCCATGTCCGTCAGGGCAAGGTCTTCGACCTGGAGCTGGAAGGCGCCGACAAGGCCAAGGCCGAAACCGACCTGAAGGCGATGTGCGAAAAGCTTCTGGCCAATACGGTCATCGAAAACTACGCTATCGCCATCCTCTGAAGCTGCAGGAGCCGCTCCGATGAAATCCGCTGTCGTCCAACTTCCCGGCCTCAACCGCGACCGCGACATGATCGCGGCGCTGACGAAAATCTCCGGAAGCGCGCCCGTCACCATCTGGCAGACGGAAACGGATATTCCCGATGTCGACCTGATCGTCATTCCTGGCGGCTTCTCCTACGGTGACTATCTGCGCTGTGGCGCCATCGCCGCCCGCATGCCCGTCATGCAGGCCATCCGCGAAAAGGCCGAACAGGGCGTCAAGGTTCTCGGCGTCTGCAACGGCTTCCAGATATTGGTCGAGGCAGGCATGCTGCCGGGTGCGCTGATGCGTAACGCCTCGCTGAAATTCGTCTGCCGGGAAGTGAAGCTCGAAGTCGCCAACAACGACACCGAATTCACCCGCGCTTACGACAAGGGCCAGATCCTGCGCTGCCCCGTCGCCCATCACGATGGCAATTATTTCGTCGAAGCGGAAGAATTGAAGGCTGTCGAAGGCAATGGCCAGGTGGTGTTCCGTTATGCGGAAGGCACCAACCCCAACGGCTCGCTGAACGACATTGCCGGTGTTATCAATGCCCGGGGCAATGTTCTCGGCATGATGCCGCATCCGGAAAACCTCATCGAAGCCGCCCATGGCGGCAATGACGGTCGCGGCCTCTTTGCTTCGGCACTCGGCGTCATCGCAGCCTGATGGACCGGGCGGGCTTCAAGCCCGCCTTTTTTGATGCCGGCTTCCGGCGATGTTTCGGCTTCTCTTCTGGATGACCTGATGCCCCGCATTCTTCGACACGATGCCTATAAAGCCACCGGACTGATCCTTGCTGCCGCCGCGCTTGCCGCCTGCCAGCCGAAACCACAGCCGGCCGCCTCCGTCTCCCGCGCCGCCCTGCCGACGATGGAACGCATCGCGCTTGGCGCCAATGCCTGCTGGTTCAAATCGGGCGATGCGGCTTTCAAGGCCTATCGTCTGGCGCCGGAACTCAATTCCTTTTCCGGCCGGCCGCGCATCCTGCTCGTGCCCCGCAACAGCCCGGAATCGCGCCCCATGCTGGTGGTGCAGGCGGAAGGCAATCCGGCAAAGCTCGATGCTTTCGGACCTGTCATGAACGAAGCCATTTCCGGCCGCATCGCAACCGATGTCAAGCGCTGGGCGAATGGCGGCAAGGGCTGCTGATTAACGAACACCGGTAAAGGGCTCGCGGCGGGCGCATGGGTTAGATGCGGGCCTTGATGATGCCCTGTCCTTCCTCATCCCTGTGCTTGTCACAGAAATCCAGCCAGCCCAAGTCCTGGGCTGAAAAGACTCCTCCCGTCGCGCCGACGCGCGTCGGCTGGTTTCCTGTGACAAGCACAGGAATGAGGGAGTACGCGGTGAGGTTCCTCCAAGCGACACGCATAAAAAACCCGCCGACGCCGGTTGGGATTGGCGTGGCGGGCTGCCGAATGGCTTTCTGGTGCCGGGGAAAGAAGGCACCGCTCTCCGACAAAAAATCAAAGCGGCTGGGACGGCCAGGAGAAAAGCCGCGATTTTCCGGCCTCCTTCAAGGCCTCATCCCGCGTAACGCCGATATCCTCCAGAAGATCGTCGGACAGTTCGCGCAAGGCGAGCCGTCCCCGTCGTTTCTGCTGCCAATGGGCGATGCCCGCAATCAGGCGACCAATAAGCGTGCGGGCGATCTTGGCCGGAAAGGGCGCCGGTGCGACCATGTCGCCGGCATCGCGGAACACGCGTTCCCGTTCGTAACCGTCAGGATAAAGCGTATCCGCTGTCGAAAGGTATTGATCCATCTTGCGCATATTGCACCTATTGTCTCCGTGCGTTAAATTCCACTCAATGCAGACAATAAATACAATTGACTTGACGATAGATACAATGCATAAATTGTCACCATGACAAATTGGCTTCCCAACATCACCGAGGGCGACGGCCCGATTTATCTCCGCCTCGCAGACAGTATCGAGGGCGCGATTTCCGACGGCACCTTGCAATCGGGATCGAAATTGCCGCCGCAGCGCAATCTCGCCTATGATCTGGGTGTGACAATCGGCACAATCAGCCGGGCCTATGCGCTCATTCATGAACGCGGCCTCGTCAGCGGCGAAGTCGGCCGCGGCACCTATGTCAATGAGCGCAAGACGCCTGCCCCCTCCTTGCCCATGGAGCCGGCAGCGGCAGCCTTCGGCAGCACGCGCCACGCCGCCGACAATAGCGCCGAATTCCGGCTGAACACGACGGCAGCGCCCGATGTCGGCCAGAGCGCGCTGATCGCCAGCCATATCGAGGCCGTCACCAGGGAGCATGGCTTCGACATCACCAATTATGCCCGCTCTTTCCCCGACAGCTGGTGCATGGCGGGCGTCCGCTGGCTGTCCCAGAACGGCTGGTCGCCGAAGCCGGAAAACATCGTCTCGACCCTTGGCGCCCATGCCGCGGTGATGAGCGTGATCACGGCCATGACCGCGCCGGGCGACCGCATCGTCTTCGAGCCGCTGACCTACTCCCATATCAGCCGCAGCGCCACGCTGGCCGGCCGGCGGGTGACGCTGGTGGAAGCGGATGAGAACGGTATCGTGCCGGACGATTTCGAGCGCGTCTGCGCCCAACAGCACCCGAAGATGATCTTCCTGATGTCGGCCGGCCAGAACCCCACCTGCGCCACCCTGCCGGAAGAACGCCGCCGTGCGATTGCCGAGATTGCCCGCCGATACGGCGTCTGGATCGTCGAGGACAATCTTTATGGGGCGATGACCCGCGAGGCGATCCCGCTGATCGCCGAATTTGCCCCCGACATTACCTTCGTTGTCGGCGGCCTGTCGAAATCCGTCGCCGCCGGTGTCCGGGGCGGCTGGGTCGCCTGTCCGGCGCAATATTCCTCGCGTATCCGCATTTCCCATTCGATGATGACGGGCGGCCTGCCCTTCATGCTGGCGGAACTGAATGCGCGCCTGGTCAACAGCGGCGATGCCCACGATATCCGCCGCGATTGCATAACCGAACTGAATGGGCGCGAAGCGATTGCCCGCCGCGTTTTTGCCGGGCTGGACTTCAACTCCCTGCCCGATATCGCCTTCATGTGGCTGCGGTTGCCCGAACCCTGGCTTTCCGGCACCTTCCGCAATGCGGCAATGAAGGAAGGCGTGCTGATCGACGACGAGGACGAGTTCAAGGCCGGGCGGGCGGAAAAGGTTTTCCACCGTGTCCGCATCAGCTTTTCCGGACCTTCCACCCGCGAGGAACTGACGCACGCCTTCGGCATTCTGCGCCATCTGCTCGACAACGGTTCGGCCGGCTATGAAAGCGTGGCCTGATCCCGGCCACGGCCCTGCGGGCACCGCCCGCAGCTCGCCAATATCGGTATAAACCGCCAATTAGCGGGCAAAGCGGCGCATTTTCCTGTCGCGCCATTGAGCCTCTTGCGCTAAAGAACCGGAAACTTTCCTCGGCTCGAACCGCGTGAGACCTATGTCGATTCCTAATTCCATCAAGATCACCCCGGAACTCGTTGCATCCCACGGGCTGAAGCCCGACGAATACCAGCGTATCCTCGACCTGATCGGACGGGAGCCGAGCTTTACCGAGCTTGGCATCTTCTCGGCCATGTGGAACGAGCACTGCTCCTACAAATCTTCCAAGAAGTGGCTGAAGACCCTGCCGACCACGGGACCGCGCGTCATTCAAGGCCCCGGTGAAAATGCCGGTGTGGTCGATATCGACGATGGCGACTGCGTCGTCTTCAAGATGGAGAGCCACAACCACCCATCCTATATCGAGCCCTATCAGGGGGCTGCGACCGGCGTCGGCGGCATTCTGCGTGACGTCTTCACCATGGGCGCCCGCCCGATCGCCGCCATGAACGCGCTGCGTTTCGGCGCGCCCGATCATCCGAAGACCCGCCATCTCGTGGCCGGCGTCGTCGCCGGTGTCGGCGGTTACGGCAATTCCTTCGGCGTGCCGACGGTTGGCGGCGAAGTGGAATTCGACCCGCGTTACAACGGCAATATCCTCGTCAACGCCTTCGCTGCCGGGCTAGCCAAGTCCAATGCGATCTTCCTCTCGGAAGCCAAGGGCGTCGGCCTGCCGGTCGTTTATCTCGGCGCAAAGACCGGCCGCGACGGCGTCGGCGGCGCGACCATGGCCTCTGCCGAATTCGATGAATCCATCGAGGAAAAGCGCCCGACCGTTCAGGTCGGCGACCCCTTCACCGAAAAGTGCCTGCTGGAAGCCTGCCTTGAGCTGATGAAGACCGGCGCCGTCATCGCCATTCAGGACATGGGTGCCGCCGGCCTCACTTGCTCCGCCGTCGAAATGGGCGCCAAGGGCGATCTCGGCATCGAGCTTGACTTGAACGCCGTACCGGTGCGCGAAGAGCGCATGACGGCTTACGAAATGATGCTGTCCGAAAGCCAGGAGCGCATGCTCATGGTTCTGGAACCCTCCAAGGAAGAAGTCGCCAAGGCGATCTTCGTCAAATGGGGTCTGGACTTCGCCATTGTCGGCAAGACCACCGACGACCTGCGTTTCCGCGTGCTGCACAATGGCGAGGAAGTCGCCAACCTGCCGATCAAGGAACTGGGCGATCAGGCTCCCGAATATGACCGGCCCTGGACCCCCGCCAAGGTACAGGCGCCGCTTGCGGAAAACGACATTCCTTCGGCCGATATTGCCGATGCGCTGCTGTCCCTCGTCGGTTCGGCCAACAATTCCTCGCGCCGCTGGGTCTATGAGCAATATGACACGCTGATCCAGGGCAATTCCCTGCAGCTGCCGGGCGGCGACGCCGGCGTGGTGCGTGTCGAAGGCCATGACACGAAGGCGCTCGCCTTCTCCTCCGACGTGACCCCGCGTTATGTCGAGGCCGACCCCTTCGAAGGCGGCAAGCAGGCGGTCGCCGAATGCTGGCGCAACATCACCGCGACCGGCGCTTTGCCGCTGGCGGCCACCGACAACCTCAATTTCGGCAATCCGGAAAAGCCGGAAATCATGAGCCAGCTCGTCCATGCCATCAAGGGCATCGGCGAAGCCTGCCGCGTGCTGGAATTCCCGATCGTTTCCGGCAACGTCTCGCTCTACAACGAGACCAACGGCCAGGCGATCCTGCCCACCCCCACCATCGGCGGCGTCGGCCTTATCAAGGACTGGTCGAAGATGGCCCGCATCCGCTTTGCGGCCGAGGGTGAAGCGATCCTGCTTGCCGGTGCGCCGGCCAGCTGGGGCACGCATATCGGCCAGTCGGTCTATCTGCGCGACATTCACGGCCGTACCGACGGCCCTGCCCCGCATGTCGATCTCGTCCATGAAAAGCGCGTTGGCGATTTCGTGCGCGGCCTGATCGAGACCGGTCTTGCGACCGCCGTTCACGATTGCTCTTCGGGCGGTCTGGCGCTCGCCGTTGCCGAAATGGCCATTGCGTCGGGTATCGGCGCAACGATCAATGCGCTCGAAGGCCATGATCCGATCCCGGTCTTCTTCGGCGAGGATCAGGGCCGTTATGTGCTGACGGTGCGGGAAGCCGATGTGGATGCCGTTCTTGCCAAGGCAAAGGCTGCAGGCCTGTTCTGCCCCTGGATCGGCCGCACCGGCGGCGAAAGCGTAAAGCTGGGCACGGCACGCGCCGTCGAGATTAAAGAATTGCACTTGGCCTATGAATCGTGGTTCCCTCAATTCATGGACGGCGAAACTCTGGTCGCCGCAGAATGAATTAAGGAGAAACACCATGCCCATGAAACCCGGCGACATTGAAGACATGATTAAGGCGGGAATTCCCGGGGCAAAGGTCACGATCCGCGATCTGGCCGGTGATGGCGATCACTACGCGGCGGAAGTCGTTGCGGAAGCATTCAAGGGCAAGACCCGCGTGCAGCAGCACCAGATGGTCTATGACGCACTGAAGGGCAATATGGGCGGCGTTCTGCACGCCCTTGCCCTGCAGACCTCGGCTCCCGAATGATGGCGCCCGTCAAAGCGGTTCCGGCGAGGTCCCCTCTCTGTCCCGTCTGAGGCAGAGGATGACGGCTGCCAATATATCAAAGGCCCGCGTGATGCTCTCACGCGGGCCTTTTCACGTCCGGTGGAACCGGTGGCGTCTACAGAACGGGCGGCGTCTGCGAATCCAGATCGGCAAAGGATGCGGCCGGCACAGGCCCCGCCGTCAGCAGCGTGAAATCATAGCCGGATCGGCGGTCCGGCCCGAGAACATATTGCCGGTGCATGCGCAGGAAATTGCGCTTGTTCTTTTTATAGCGTTCCGACGAAAGCGAATGCTTGAAACGGATCGGCACGATCTTCGGCTGCGGCGCATCGTTGTGGCCGGTCAGCGCCACGGTGTTGCAGCGGTAGAGATGGATCGGATCGGTCAGACACTGGATATCGAACCATGTCACCTCCGGGTGATGCGCAATCGCGCCGATGCTCCTGCGAAGCCGCTCGGCGTTCGACAGGAAGGCGCATTGCAGCGCAGCGCCGCCAAGCGTCGCAAAAGACAGTGTCCGGCCATTCAGCGCATCGGGCTTGACTTCCAGCACCCGGCCGATGACCGCCAGCGCCAGACTGGCGCCCATGCTGTGCGACACCACCAGCACCTCATCCGCGGGCTGCTCCAGCGCCGTCAGGACAAGTGCCGCCCTTTCTTCGATCCAGTCCCGGGCAATCGGCTCATCGCGGCCGACCGCGAGCGCGAACCGCCAGTCCGCATAAAGATGCAGGGTGTGAAACCGCTCCGCAAACGGCAGGAACGCCTTCATGAAAAACAGGGCGGCAGCGGGAAGGCTGACCGCAAAGAGCCAGAGCGGCAAAGCGAAAATTAAGGGCGACGCGGCAATCACCGCAGCAAGCGCGCCGCCGGCAAGCATCAGCAGGAACGGGAAGATGAAGAACAGCCCAAAACGCCAGGCATGGCGGAAATAACGCGCCGCGCCGCCCTCACTGACAATGCCTGCCCCGGCCCGAAAGCCGAGCCAGATCTGCCGCCAGACCGGCGCAGCCCGCAATTCGGAGATGACGGCGTTATGATCGTAGACAAAGATGGCCGAACGCGTCCGCCACTCGCCCGCCGAAGCCTCCACCGAGAATGTCTCCCCGCCCGGCGCATTTTCCAGCGGTCCCACCGCATAATCGACATCCCAGGTCTTGCCGGCCAGCGCCGCAGCGCGCTGGTAACGCAGATGATGGGCGGCCGCGTCGAGCGGATCGAAACCGGGGAAATAAAGAACAAGTCGGGACGTGACGCGCGGCATGCATGAACCTTCGGGCCGGAGCATTTCCGGTAAAAGCGGAATCGCTTTTGCGCCAGGACAATGCGTAAAACACTCTAGAGATACCCGAAAGGATCGCTTGATACAGTGGGCGATGCACGTATAGTAAAAATCGCGACGGAAATATGATTTATTTGTTGGCGAGGGAAATTTGTCTGGCATCGTCGATCAATTGCTCAACGGCGTCGTCAAGGGCGCGCTGTCTGAAATCCTCACCAAGACCGGCATCCGCAAGACGCGGCGGACCCGCCGGACGAAAAGCAACGGTTCGCTGGCCGGCGGCATCGTCGGCTCCGTTCTGGAAGCCGCGATCAATGCCGCCGTCAAACCCAAGCCGGCCAAGAAGCAGGTGAGCAAGAGACGCACCGCCGCGGCACGCAGCAGACAGAGATATCGATGATGCATCGCAAGCCGTTTTTCTGACCTGCCATGCTTTGCAACACAGACGCAGTTTTTTCCGCGCCACGGGTGGAAATCGCGCCGCGACATGTTATCTAGGAACAAACGAAAGCAGCGGCCTTGAACCGCATGTGAAAGGAATAGGCCTATGAGCGGCATTCACGACATGATCGACAGCGAAGTGAAGAGCAACGACATCGTTCTTTTCATGAAGGGCACCCCGCAATTTCCGCAGTGCGGTTTTTCCGGCCAGGTGGTACAGATCCTCGATTATCTCGGCGTCGACTACAAGGGCATCAACGTGCTTGCCGATGCCGATATCCGCCAGGGCATCAAGGACTATTCCAACTGGCCGACCATTCCGCAGCTCTACGTCAAGGGCGAATTCCTCGGCGGCTGTGACATCGTAAGAGAGATGTTCCAGTCCGGCGAGTTGCAGAACCACTTCCAAGAACAGGGTATCAGCGTCCGCGGCGCGGCCTGATTTCGGCCGGTTCATCCGGCCCACCCTGATTGTCAGAAATTTATGCCAGGCGTTGCTTCATGCAACGCCTTTGCCGTTCTTTTTGAGGCAATCCTGTGACAAATCTTTCACAATCCACCGCTTCGCGCGCAGGCTCGATGGGGCGCACGGAATTCATCGCGCTGGCCGCGATGCTGATGGCGCTGAATGCGCTCGCTATCGACATCATGCTGCCTGGCCTTCAGGAAATCGGCGCCTCTCTCGGCGTCGAGAATGAAAACCATCGCCAATACGTGATTTCGGCCTATCTTCTCGGCTTCGGCATCGCCCAGCTTCTCTACGGGCCGATCTCGGACCGTTTCGGCCGCCGCAAGCCGATGCTGGTCGGCCTGGCCATCTATATCATCTCCGCCATCGCCGTGGTCTTCACGCCGTCCTTTGCCGGGCTGCTGTTCCTGCGCTTCGTTCAGGGCATCGGTTCGGCCGCGACACGCGTCATCACCATCTCGATCGTGCGCGACATCTATGGCGGCCGCCAGATGGCGGAAGTCATGTCGCTGATCATGATGGTCTTCATGGTCGTTCCGGTCATCGCGCCCGGTACCGGCCAGATCGTGCTTTTCTTCGGCGACTGGCATCTGATCTTCGCCTTCATGGCTGCCATTGCCGCCGTGGTGACGGCGTGGATGTATTTCCGCCTGCCGGAAACCCTGCATCCGGATGATGTGCGCCCCTTCACCGCCCGTTCGGTCCTCGGCGGCTTCAAGATCGTTCTCACCAACCGTATTGCGCTTTGTTACACGCTCTCCAGCACCTTCATCTTCGGGGCGCTGTTCGGTTTCATCAACTCGGCCGAACAGGTCTATAAGGGCATTTACGGTCTCGGCGCATGGTTTGCGGCGGCCTTTGCCGGCGTGGCGCTCTTCATGGCCTTCTCGTCCTTCATCAATGCAAGGCTGGTCGGCCGGTTCGGCATGCGCAAGCTGTCGCACGGGTCGCTGCTCGGCTTCATCGGCATCACCTTCATCTGGCTGGTGGTGCAGATGCTGGGGCCGGAACCGATGCCCTTTGCCATCTTCATCGTGTTCTTTGCGCTCGCCATGTTCCAGTTCGGCTGGATCGGCTCGAACTTCAACTCCCTCGCCATGGAACCGCTCGGCCATGTCGCCGGCACCGCCTCCTCCGTCATCGGCTTCATGGGAACCGTCGGCGGTTCGCTGATCGGCGCCGGTATCGGCCAGGCCTTCGACGGCACGGCGCTGCCGATGGTGGCCGGCTTCTTCGCCGTCTCCATCATCGGCCTCGTCTTCGTGCTGATCGGCGAAAAGGGCATGCTGTTTCAGGCGCACAACAAGCCGATACGGTAACAGCCATTGGAAAAAAGAAAGGGCGCGGAATTCTGTTCCGCGCCCTTTTGGTTTGACGGTTCACGTCATACGTATTCCGTCACCCCGGACCCGATCCGGGGTCCAGCCAGCCCAAGTCTTTGGGCTGAAAAGAGTCTTTCCGCCGCGCAGACGCGCGGCTACTGGATGCCGGATCTAGTCCGGCATGACGGGAGAAAGCCTTGCCGGCCTGACCAGTCAGCCGCCTCACACCGTAAAAATCTTCTCGCGCAGCAATTCCCATGTCTGCTGATCGGGAGCGAGCAGCAGCCCGCCATCCACATGGCGGGGAAGATAGGGCGAACCGTCGAGACGCGCCGCATAGGCGCCCGATTCCTGCGAGATCAATGTGCCGGCCAGATGGTCCCAGGGCATCAGCTTGTTATACATCAGGAAATGCATGTGGCCGCCGCAGAACAGGCGGTATTCGTGTGCGGCGCAGCGATAGCTGGTGAAGAGCCGCACATCGGCGAGGTTCGTCAAGATCTTGCGCCGGGTCTCGACATCGAAATAGCCGGTATTGGCGATGCCGACCATCTGCGACAGTTCCGGCGCCGGCACCACCGACATCTGCGTCTGCGCGCCATCGGCGCTGCAAAGCCATGCGCCGGAGCCTTTTTCGGCAATCGCCCAGTCATTGCCCATCGGATCGAAGATCAGGCCGGCGACGGTCTCGCCTTTCGAGATGACGCTCATCATCACGCCGAAGAGCGGCAGGCCGGAGGCGAAGTTGTAGGTGCCGTCGATCGGATCGACGACCACGGCCAGATCGGCATCGGCAAGCTTGCCGAGCAGCGAAGCATCCGCCGCCACCGCCTCTTCGCCGATAAACAGCGCCTGCGGCATGATTTCTTCGACACGGGCGCGGATCAGTCGCTCGGCAGCCTCGTCGGCCTCCGTGACGAGGTCGATCGCCTCGGTCTTCATCCGCACATCGCCCTCGCCCAGATTGCGGAACCGCGGCAGGATTTCCACGGCCGCCGCCTCCTGAAGCGCATTGGCGAGAGAGGCGATGTCGAGTTCGAGAGCCATGGGCGATATCCTTCTATTGGAGCATCAAACTTATAAGGCGACGATTTCCCGCCGCAGCATTTTCCAGCTTTCCCTGTCAGGGGCAGACAGGATGCCACCCGCCGTTTGTCCGGGCCGATAAGGCGTATTGTCGAACCGGGCCGTATAACCGCCCGCTTCCTGATGAACGAGCACGCCGGCGAGATGATCCCACGGCATCAGCTTTTCATGGCCGATGAAATGCAGCTTGCCGGCCGAGGCAAGCCAATATTCATGTGCCGAGCAGTTGAGCGACAGCGCCATCTTGATCTTGGCCATATTGGCGGCAATGACCGGCCGGCGATCCTGATGGCTGTGGCCCCAGGAAAAAATGCCGACCATGTCGGACAATGGCGCGGGATCGGCGACCTTGAGCCTGGCCTGCGAGCCGTTCTTGCGGTTGAGATAGGCGCCTTCGCCTTTAAGCGCGACGATGCTGTCGCCCATGACGGGATCGTGGATGATGCCCGCCACCGTTTCACCCTTGACGGTGACCGCGAGCAGCGTGCCGAAAGCGGGAAAACCCGAAGCGTAGTTGAAAGTGCCGTCGATGGGATCGATGACGAAGGCGAGCGGCGCATCGGCAAGGGCGGGAACGACGGACTGATCGGCGTCGTAGGCCTCTTCACCGACGATATGGGCCGCCGGGAACCGCGCGAGCAAAGCAGCGGTGATCGCCTTTTCCGCCAGCACATCGGCCTCGGTGACGAGATCGACGGCGGATGTCTTTTCCGAAATGGCGCCGGCGCTCAAGTTGCGGAAGCGGGGCAGGATGACATCGGTGCCGGCAGCGGCAACGGTGGAAACGAGAAAGTCGATATCTTTGTCGGAAAGGCTCATCGGGCGGGGCACTTCTTCATAAGGGAGAGTGGGCCTCCCTACGCTCTTCAGGTGACGCCCCAGTGACAGAAAGCGCCGAGAAATCGAAAAGCCCGGGGTCGAGCAGATGCGACGGGTTCACATGGGCAAGCGCCCGCAGCATCACATCCTTGCGGCCCGGCATGCGCCGTTCGATATCGGCCAGCATTTCCTTCATGGCGTTGCGCTGAAGCCCGTCCTGCGAGCCGCAAAGGTCGCAAGGAATGATCGGGAATTCCATCGCCGCCGCGAATTTCGCCATGTCCTCCTCGGCGCAATAGGCCAACGGACGCATGACCATCAGGTCGCCCTCGTCATTCAAAAGCTTCGCCGGCATGCCGGCCAGCCGGCCGCCATGGAAGAAATTCATGAAGAAGGTTTCGAGAATATCCTCGCGGTGATGGCCAAGCAGCAGCGCGTCGCAGCCCTCTTCGCGCGCGATGCGGTAGAGATTGCCGCGCCGCAGCCGCGAACAGAGCGAACAGTAGGTGCCGCCGGAAGGCACCTTCTCCTTCACCACCGAATAGGTGTCGCGATATTCGATGCGATGGGCGACGCCGATCTTCGCCAGATATTCCGGCAATACGTGCTTTGGAAAATTCGGCTGGCCCTGATCGAGATTGCAGGCCACCAGCTCCACCGGCAGCAGACCGCGCCATCTGAGATCGAGCAGCAGCGCCAGAAGACCGTAGCTGTCCTTGCCGCCGGAAAGGCCGACAAGCCAGCGCTTCTGGCCCTTCAGCATGCCGAAATCTTCAAAGGCCTGCCGCACATTGCGCAGCAGCCGCTTGCGCAGCTTGTTGAAGGAAACCGAGCGCGGTGCATTGTCGAACAGCGGATGCGAGTTGCCGTTTTCTTCCGGCGGCTCCTGATCGGCCCCGACCTTGTCCGCGATATCATCGATCCTGGTGAGAATGTTCATCATCCGCTCGCTCCGGCACGACTGCCGTTCTTCATGCAGGCAATGCCCCCATCCGCCGGCAAGATCAAGCCCCGAATACCGACCAGCCGGTTTTCGTCGCCAGCAATTCCAGCGCCTGTGACCCGAGCGCCGAATTGCCGACCTTGTTGAGCCCCGGCGACCAGACGGCAATCGACGCAGTGCCCGGCGCCACCGCCATGATGCCGCCGCCGACGCCGCTCTTGCCCGGCAGGCCGACATGATAGGCGAAATCACCCGATCCGTCATAGTGGCCGCAGGTCAGCATCAGCGCATTGATGCGCCGTGCGCGGCGGTCCGACACAACCGTATGCCCCGTCAGCGGATTGCGGCCGCGATTGGCCAGAAACAGTCCGGCGCGGGAAAGCTGCGCGCAGGTCATGGAAAGCGCGCACTGATGGAAATAGACGCCAAGCGTATATTCGACGGGATGGTGCACATTGCCGAAGGAACGCATGAAATTGGCAAGCGCGAAATTGCGAAACCCCGTCGCCTGTTCGGATTTCGCCACCGTATCGTCAATGCTGATCGTGTCGTCGTCCGCAAGATAACGAACGAAGCGCAGAAGTTCGCCGATCGCCTCGCGCGGCTGGTGGCCGGCAAGCACGATGTCGGTCACCACGATCGCGCCGGCATTGACGAAGGGATTGCGCGGGATTCCGTGTTCATGCTCCAGCTGGACGATCGAATTGAAGGAAGAGCCTGAAGGTTCGCGCCCCACCCGGTTCCACACCGTTTCCCCCGCCTTGCCAAGCGCCAGCGTCAGCATGAAGACCTTGGAGATGCTCTGGATCGAAAACGGCGTGAGCGCGTCACCGGCCGTATAGGTCGTGCCGTCGACGGTGGTGATGGCGATGCCGAACTGATTGGGATCAACCTTGGCGAGCTCGGGAATGTAATCCGCGACCTTCCCCTCACCGAGCCTCGGCACCATGCTGTCATAGATGGAATCGACGATCGCCTGAATGTCCTGCATGCAAAGCCTTCCCCCGGCAAACAAAAAAGCCGCCCCGAAGGGCGGCTTTCTGAATACTGAAACGCGTCGATTAACGCGAGTAGAATTCGACGACCAGATGCGGTTCCATGACGACCGGGTACGGAACGTCGGAGAGAGCCGGAACGCGGGCGTAGGTCGCAACCATCTTGTTGTGGTCAACTTCGATGTAGTCCGGAACGTCGCGCTCTGCGAGCTGAACGGCTTCCAGAACGGTGACGAGCTGCTTGGACTTCTGGCGAACTTCGATGACGTCGCCCGGCTTGCAGCGGTAGGAACCGATGTTGACGCGAACGCCGTTAACCGTGACGTGGCCATGGTTGATGAACTGGCGCGATGCGAAAACGGTCGGAACGAACTTTGCGCGGTAGACGATGGCGTCCAGACGCGACTCGAGCAGGCCGATCAGGTTTTCGGAGGTGTCACCCTTGCGACGGTTTGCTTCGTCGAAGGTGGCGCGGAACTGCTTTTCGCGCAGTTCGCCGTAATAGCCCTTGAGCTTCTGCTTGGCGCGCAGCTGCGTGCCGAAGTCGCTCATCTTGCCCTTGCGGCGCTGGCCGTGCTGGCCCGGGCCGTATTCGCGGCGGTTGACCGGGGACTTCGGACGGCCCCAGATGTTTTCGCCCATGCGGCGGTCGATTTTATACTTGGCCGATTCGCGCTTGCTCATCGTATTTCCTTCTCAAAAGGTTATGCCGGTCTGTCGCCAAACCGGTTCAAGGAAACACGCCCTCCTCTGAAGCCCGTTTCAGGACCTCTGACAGGCTTCTCACATGCGAATGGAGAAGCCACGGGACATGTCGGTGATGTTGACCGCCGAACGTCAGCTTATAAACTGCAGGGCAGTCAACGAAACACACCGGACATCACTGCCCGGCGTTGGGGCGGCTTCTACAGAGCTTTCACGGTTTTGTCAAACAAGGGCCAGCTGTTTTTTTCCGAACCGCCCCTTGAACCAGTTTCGACCTTCCCCATTTATCTTCCGTGATCAGGACTCGGGCCCCTCTGACGTGTTACCGGACAACACGTGATGTCGAGTCTCTTAAGGTTGGGGCCACGTATATTCTTGACACACGTTCCCCATCCGCAAAGCCAACCTCGTCCGGCTAAAGGTTGACTGATGGAGTTCCTCCTCAACGATTTTCTCGGCACCCCCACCTGGATGTGGGCGGTCTTCATTTCTCTCGTCCTTGGCCTTTTGGCGCTCGATCTTGGCGTGCTGCACAAGAACTCCAAGGAAATCGGCATTCGTGAAAGCCTGCTGATGTCGGGCTTTTACATCGCCATCGGCTTGGCCTTCGGCGGCTGGATCTGGTATCAGTCCGGCCAGCAGTCGGCGATGGAATATGTCACCGGCTTCGTGGTCGAAAAAAGCCTGGCGATGGACAATATCTTCATCATCGCCATGATCTTCTCCTATTTCGCCATTCCCCGCCAATATCAGCACCGTGTGCTGCTGTGGGGTATCCTCGGCGTCATCATCCTGCGCGGCATCATGATCGCCGGCGGTGCTGCCATCGTCGAAAACTTCCACTGGGTGCTGTATCTCTTCGCGGCCTTCCTGGTCTTCACGGGTCTCAAGATGCTGTTCTCGTCCGACCATGACGAGTCCGACATCGGCAACAACCGCATCCTGAAATTCCTGCGCAGCCGCCTGCCGGTGACGGAGAAGCTGCATGGCGAGAAGTTCTTCGTCAAGGAAACGGATGCGACTACCGGCAAGCTCAAGACCTTCGTGACGCCGCTTTTCCTGGCGCTCATCATGGTCGAAATCGCCGACCTGATCTTCGCGGTCGATTCAATCCCGGCGATCTTCGCGATCACCACCGATCCGTTTATCGTCTACACCTCGAACATCTTCGCGATCCTCGGCCTGCGTGCCCTCTATTTCGCGCTCGCCGCCCTGATCCACCGCTTCGCTTATCTGAAATATGCGCTGGCTGCGGTTCTGGTCTTCGTCGGTTCGAAAATCTTCGTCGCCGACATGCTCGGCATCGCCAAGATCCCGCCCGCCGTCTCACTCGGCGTCACGGTCGCCATCCTCGCAACCGGCATCATTGGTTCGCTGATCGCGACGCGGAAAGAAGTGAAGGCAGTCGAAGAATGATGAACAAGGAGGAGGCGGTGACGCCTCCTCCTTCTTTTTTTTATAGTGAAAATATAAACTTCGTACTATTGCTGCCGAGACGAAAATCTATTTGCTCCAATATAGAAACTCATTGCGTTAAAATGACCTTTGAACCCGTAGATCAGGCCATTTCCGAACAGAAATTCTGGCGCGCGAAGGAAATCCTTCAAGGCAGGCTTAGCCATCCTGAAGTCAATCTGGCGCTCTTTCAAAAATATGGCGAAGTGCTGCTTGAGATGAATGATCTCATCGAAGCGGGGCGTATGTTGTTCTGCTCGGGCGCAAGGGACGAGCGCTTCCGGGAAGCGATTGATATCTTCCTCTCAAGAAATGACAGGCGCGAACCGCAACGCTTTCTGGCGCGGTTGCCCTCTTCCATGAGACGGCAACGGCATCTGGCGGAGTTTATCGCTTCGCCGGAATTCGAACGCAGCGGATGGACCGCGGCGCAGCTCTCCCACATTGTTCCAATACAAATGGATATCGGCGCTCGTCCCTATCAACGGTCGCATCGCATGACCTCGATATTGGTGATCGTCTCTTTGGTTTGCGTCCTGGCCCTCAGCCTTGTCGGCCTCTACACGACAATCGGCTCCGCAATGCGGCTTTTTGCAGAATAGCGATTACTCCGCCGCAAGCCTTGCATCATCCTCAGCCGCATCCGCATCGCCGGGTGCGGTTTTCGCGTCAAGATCGGGAAACGCCACGATGCGCTTGCCGGAGAAATCGGCATGCACCACCACGAGCTCCTTCTCTTCGAAATAACCGAGCAGACGCCGCGCGCGGCGGGCGGAATGGGTGCCATAGGCGCGGGCAATGCGGGCATCTGACGGGCAAGGCTCTTCACTCAGCGCCGCCTTGACGAGCAGCAGGAAGACCCCCTGCAGATCGTCGGAAACCGACATGGACAATTCCAGCGCCTTTTCCCAGCCTTCGCTCGCCGCCATCGCCGCATCCACGCCGGAACGGGCGATCGCCACCTGCCGGCGGAATTCCGCCAGCGCCATCGGCGTGCCGGGAATGCGACGCATACGGGCGCGCACCAGAAAATCCTGATAAAGCACGGCGTCCGTGCGATAGGCCGATTGCGGATCGTCGAGAATTTCGACCAGAACCGCGCCGATTTTCTCCTCACGCTCCTCCGGCGTCATCTCCGGCTGACCTGCACGCGGCGACTGCTCGGGTGACGGGCCAACGGCAGCAGGCGTTGAACGGGAGAGTTCGGCCAGAATATCGGTGGTCGGACGTGGTGCCGGCGGCGTGCGGCGCATAGCGGGTCGCGTGAACTCCTCCGGATCCGGCGTGAAGATCAGGTCTTCTACATCCTGTGGTGCATCCGGCAGCGGCATCAGCTTTGGCGAAGATGAGCGCGCCGAGGTTTCCACCGGGCCAATCACGATGGGCAGCGGACGGCGCGACAGCGCCGGCCCGAGCGCCACGAAATTGCCGCGCTGCAGGTCGCGGAACATTTCCGCCTGCCGCCGGTCCATGCCGAGCAGATCGGCAGCACGCGCCATGTCGATATCGAGGAAGGTACGGCCCATCAGGAAGTTCGAAGCTTCCGCCGCCACGTTCTTGGCGAGCTTCGCCAGACGCTGCGTGGCGATGACGCCGGCAAGGCCGCGCTTGCGCCCACGGCACATCAGATTGGTCATGGCGCCCAGCGACGCCTTGCGCGCATCTTCCGTCACCTCGCCGCCGACGGAGGGCGCAAACATCTGCGCCTCATCCACCACGACAAGCACCGGATACCAGAATTCGCGATCCGCATCGAACATGCCGTTGAGGAAGGCGGCCGCAGCCCGCATCTGCTGCTCGATATCGAGACCTTCGAGTGTCAACACGCAGGAAACGCGGTGCTGGCGAATGCGGTTGGCAATGCCGGCAAGCTCCGCCTCGGTCCGCTCGCCATCCACCACCACATGGCCGAACTTGTCGGAGAGCGTGACGAAATCGCCCTCGGGATCGATGATGACCTGCTGCACCCATTGCGCCGATTGCTCCAGCAGCCTGCGCAAAAGATGCGACTTGCCGGAACCGGAGTTGCCCTGCACCAGAAGACGTGTCGCAAGCAATTCCTCGATATCGAGCTTGGCCTGCTGTCCGCCCGATAGGGTTCCCATGTCGATGCCGACCTGCAATGTTCCGTTCCTCGTATTGCATCCGATAGGGCCGATTCCCCCACGGGCGGCCGAACATGCTCTTTACCAAAAAATCGGGGATTGCGTCTGGAACATCCCGATAATGCACAGGCAATTACGCCGCAGCTAGGCAGCCCCGGACGAAATTCGCGAAAACGCAAACCGTCTGCCGAACACGTTCAGCACCAGCCCCAGAATAACCAGCCCACCGCCCAGCACTTCAAGGATGGTTATGTGTTCCGCAAAAGCGAGATAGGCGCTGACGAAACCGACCACCGGCACCAGCAGCGAAAAGGGCGCAACCGTTCCGGCCGGATAACGCAAAAGCAGATAGCTCCAGATACCGGCCCCGACGATGGTGGCGCCATAGGCCATGTAGATCACCACGAAAGCCGTCATCGGCGTCGCATTGACCAGCCCCTCGACAATCGCGCCCGGCCCCTCCACGACGAGCGACAATGCCGCAAGCGGCAGAACCGGGACCAGGCTCGTCCACGCCACGAAGGAAACGGCATTCACCTGGCCGACCCGGCGGTTGACGATATTGCCGAAAGCCCAGGCGATCGCCGAGCCTATGCACATCAACAGCGGCATGAAAGCAGCCATCGTCATGCGCTCTATCCCGATCACCGCAAGTCCGCCAAAGGCGATGACCGCGCCCGCGATCTGCGAAGGCAGAGGCCGCTCACCGAGAAACAGCACGGCAAGCGCGAGCGTGAAGAAGGCCTGCGACTGTATCACCAGCGAAGCGAGTCCGGCGGGCAGGCCGAGCTTGATGGCCGGATAAAGCAGGCCGAACTGCACGAAGCCCATGGCCATGCCGTAAACGATCATATGCCGCCACGGCACATTCGGTTTCGGCAAGAAGAACACCAGCGGCACGGCCGCGCACAGATAACGCAGCGCCGTCAGGAACAGGGGCGGCATGTCGGTGACGCCGATCTTGATGACAACGAAGTTGAAGCCCCACAAAAACACGGTGATCAGGGCAAGGAGAATATGCGGCAGCGCCATTTGTTATGTCCGGTATTTGGCCGTCAGCGAAAACCTTACGGCGCAACCGCCCTCTTCCAGCCAAAGGCAACAAGACCGGCGCCGATCAGGAGACCACCGCCCGTGCGGTTGACGATGCGCTGAACCTTCGGCTTGCGGATCGTATTGCGGGCGGCACTTGCCAGAAGTCCATAAAGGGCCGCGTTCACGCTGGCAAGCACCAGGAACGTCACCTCGAAAATCAGCACCTGTGGCCAGAAGGGCAATGTCGGCACCAGAAACTGCGGCAGGAAGGCCACGAAGAACACGATGCTTTTCGGATTGAGCGCCGTGACGACATAGGCGTGCAGGAAGATCTTGAGCGGACGCTCCCGGCCGGTCACGCCCGTGCCTTCCGCCGCTTCGCCAACCGGCGAACGCCACAGCTTGATGCCGAGATAGATCAGATAAGCCGCACCGATCCATTTAAGGCCAGTGAAAAGGGCAGCCGACGCCGCAAGCAGCGCCCCAAGCCCCAGCATGGAGGCGGTCATCGCGGTAAAATCGCCCAGCGCGACACCCGTTACCGTCGCCGTGCTCGCCTTGCGGCCATGACCCAACGCGTAGGAAATCACCAGCAGGATCGTCGGTCCCGGAATGGCGAGCATGATGGCGGATGCGGCCACGAAGGCCAGCCAGTTCTCCAGCGGCATGAGGAGTCTCCCTTGTCCGATGTGCCGAGCAAGCCATGGAAATATTATTCTGGCAAGAGCTCCGTTTCCGCTCCGGCAAGACGCGTAAGCGCCGCCTCTTCGAACCGAAGGAAAACACTCTCCACTTCCTTCGCGCCGACGCGGCCATAAAATCGTTGCGCGCCGATATTGTCCCTACCCGTGGTGAAATCGAGACGCGAACCGCGCCGCTCAACAACACATTTCGCCGCCTTGCGGATCAGCTCTTCCCCGACGCCACGGCCCCTCGCCCACTCGGCGACGTAAAGCTCCTTCATGAACCACGCCGGCCGTAACGCCACTCCCGGAAACATCTCAAACATCGAGAGAATACCCAGAGCGCGCCCATCAAAAGCCGCAAGCATAATGCCCTGCCCAGATTGAAGATATCCGTCCAAACGAACGCGGACCGTCTTCTCATCAATCGCATCCGCGCCCTCGTAGTGCCGCTCCATGTCCACGAACACCGGGCAAAGCAGCTCCATATCGGCCACTGTAACTTTTCGTATCTGCATGAAACTTCGCTCCAAAAACCAGGACGAAAGCATAAGATCACAACGGTTTCGTAAAACCGATGGACAGCTTCGCCGGGAGTGATCGGCCCGGCGAAGCGCAATTGGCCCGATCAGAACCGCGGCGCCCATGGCGGTGCCGGCAAGTCCCTGCGCCGCTTCACTTGCGATGGTTCGAGGCCGATATCGATCAGAAGACGTTCCGGCAGATCGGCAGGATCGGTCGGCGGTGGACGTGGCACCAGTGCGGCCACGAGAACCGCTTTCAGGGTTTTCCAGACGCCGAATGTGACGAACAGGCGGTCCACCGCATCCGGCAGCGTAAATGCTACCAGTGGTTGATCATTTTGCATGGGGAATCCATCCCGGCGCGGCGAAGCGGCCAGGTCCTTTATCGATGAAAAACGACAAGCCGGAACGACGGGCGCAGCAACGGGGCCACGCGGACGCACAATTCAGATGTCGAACGAAGTGAAAATGCCAAACGGCAGGGAAATCAGGCCATAAGCCTTATCGGAGGGAGATGCCTCGCATCGCATAACCGCCGATAAAGATGCCGGAAAAGCCGGACATGCCGTTAAGGCGCATATTCATGTCATTGGTCATTCCACGCCTCCATTTCGTGCGGTTACAGACACGGAGCATCTTACACAGGAAAACCGGTGCGACAAGGGGCCGCAATCTCGAATTGCAAAAGACCGGCAGGCAAGATGCAAAAATACAACAGTTTTCGGGGACAGAGAACTCAGGCCGCCGAAGCGCTGAGACCGAAGCCCTGCATCAGCCGCCGCGTGGCGAAATCCGGCTTGCCGGAGGTAAAGACGGCAAAGTCGAAACCATCGGGATGTTCGGCATCCTGCGGCAACGGCACCAGATGGCGGGCACGCCGGGCAATCGCCTCGGCGGGGTCGAGCCAGTCCACCGGCCATGGCGCCAGCCTGCGGAACAGATTGGCCATGAAGGGATAATGGGTGCAGGCCAGCACGATGATATCGGTGCGTTTGCCGTCGCTCTCGATGAAGCAGGGTTCGATTTCGGCCAGAACCGCCTCATCCGGAACCGGCTCTCCCCTGATCCAGCTTTCCGCCATGCGCGCCAGATTTTCCGAGCCGACGAGACGCACATGGCACTGGGTGGCGAAGGACTGGATGAGATCGCGCGTATAGGCGCGCCTGACGGTGCCGGGCGTTGCCAGCACCGAGACGAGGCCGGAACGGGTACGTTCGGCGGCCGGCTTGATCGCGGGCACGGTGCCGATGAAGGTCATCTGCGGAAACCGGGCGCGAAGATCGGCGCCAGCCAGCGTGAAGGCGGTGTTGCAGGCGATGATGCAGACTTCCGGGCTGTAATCCTGCAGCAATTTCTCGAAAAGCGCCAGAATGCGCGTCTTCAGCGCCTCTTCCTCCCAGCCGCCATAGGGAAAACCCGCATCGTCGGCCACGTAGATGAAACCGCGCTCGGGCATTAGCACCCGCGCCTCGCGCAGCACGGTCAGCCCGCCAATGCCGGAATCGAACACCAGCACCGGTTTCAGCACATCGGCCGCCGCCTCACTCGTCTTCAGCATTCTCCCCTGCTCCCTCGGCCGACGGCCCCGCTGCCCGGCCCGCCTGCTTCGGCCATTGCCGGGGAAAGCGGTCGAGCGAATTGATCACGCCGCGGAAAACACTGATTTCCTGTTCGGAAAACCCGCGCCGCGACAGCACGGCGCGCAGATTGTCGACCATTTTCGGCTTTTTTTCAGCCGGATGGAAATAACCGCGCGCGTCCAGCGCCTCCTCGATATGTTCGAACAGGCCGAAAACCTGTTCCTTGGTCGAAGGCCGCTGCTCGACGGACTGGAAAAGCGTCTCGCCCAGATCGTCCATGCCGGATTTCATCCATTCATAGGACATCAGCAGCACGGCCTGCGCAATGTTCAGCGAGGCAAAAGCGGGGTTGACCGGGAAGGTCACGATCTCGTCGGCCAGCGCCACTTCCTCGTTCGTCAGCCCCCAGCGCTCGCGCCCGAACAGGATGCCGGTTCTTTCGCCCGCCTTGAATTTCGCGCGAAGCGTATCGGCGGCGGTGACAGGCGCCCGCACCGGCTTGAAGCCGTAACGCTCGCGCGCGGTCGTGGCATAAACGAAGTTGAGATCCTTTATCGCCTCTTCCAGCGTCTCGAACACCTTGGTGGCGTCGATGACGTGATCGGCCTTGGAGGCGGCGGCGCGCGCCTTTTCGCTCGGCCAGCCGTCGCGCGGGTTGACGAGGCGCAATTCGGCAAGGCCGAAATTGGCCATGGCCCGCGCCACCATGCCGATATTTTCGCCGAGCTGCGGTTCGACCAGAATGATCGCCGGGCCTTCCGCCAGAAGTTCAAGCTCGCTATTTGTGCCTGCCATCGTTGTTTGTCCGTTTTCTGAAGCGCGACATCGATTTTTGAACCGATGCCCTTAAAGCGCGCCTCACTGGCACAGATCGGCGCTAAAATCAAAGTCGGAGCGGGCGAATGCGGCGCCTTGAGACGGATGCCAACTCCTCAGTCTTACTCCACTTCATCCTCGAGCTTGACCCGAGGATCCACAACCCGTTGAAATCAATGGATCCTTCAGGTCAAGCCCGAGGATGACGCGCAGTGTGGCGAAAACCTTGGCACTCTCGTCTCACCAAAACCCTGCTGTCACTCACCCTTGATGATCGTCGCCATCTCCTCACGCAGCGAATCCCTGCCCTCATCGCCGACCCGATGAATATCGCTGATGACCGGCCGGCCGTCTTCCTCGATGACGTCGAAATGCACCTCGTCGACGGTCGCCTTCATCTCCGCCTCGTCCATGCAGGCCCAGAGCTTGAATTTCGCCGTCACATCGGTCACGCCGTCCTTCGCAGCGCCCGGCGTCACCGACACCTCCTCGAGCGGGCAGCCATCCTGCGAATTCGTCACGACATCGTAACCGAAGGGATCGCCGGTCTCGCCGCTCTCCGCCTCGTAAGCCGGCTTCTTGGACGCTTCGCGATACTGGGCGACGAAATCCTTGCTGAACAGGCTGGTCAGCATGTCCTCATCGAAAATATATTTCCAGTTCTCGGCATCGCCGGACCAGTTCTTGACGGTGATGTCCATCACCTTCTGGACGGGATCGGCAGGCCCCGCCGCAAGGGCGCTGTGCGAAAAGAGGACGGCGGCAGTCAGAAGCAGAATTTTCCGCATGATGTGATCCCGGGATAGGCCCGATAAGCGGGCGAAGCGATTCGCCTGACTGTATTCCGGCATTGCGGTTTGGCAATGCGCAAAGCGTTATTGCGCTGCGCCAAAAAAGCGCCCCCCATGGCTTTGCCTCAGGCGCGTGCGATGCTATAGCCGCACCGGATATTTTTCCGACTATTGGCGTCACCCGGCGCCACAGCTTCGAAGGTGAGGAATTCATGGCAAAGATCAAGGTAGCCAATCCGGTCGTCGATCTCGACGGCGACGAAATGACCCGTATCATCTGGCAGCTCATCAAGGACAAGCTGATCCTGCCTTACCTCGATCTCGATATCGAATATTACGACCTCTCGGTTGAAAACCGCGACGCCACCAACGACCAGGTGACCGTCGATGCGGCCCACGCCATCAAGAAGCACGGCGTCGGCATCAAATGCGCGACCATCACCCCGGATGAAGCCCGCGTCGAGGAATTCGGCCTGAAGCAGATGTGGAAGAGCCCGAACGGCACGATCCGCAACATTCTGGGCGGCGTCATCTTCCGCGAGCCGATCATCTGCAAGAACGTTCCGCGCCTCGTTCCCGGCTGGACCAAGCCGATCGTCGTCGGCCGTCACGCTTTCGGCGACCAGTACAAGGCGACCGACTTCAAGTTCCCCGGCAAGGGCAAGCTGACCATCAAGTTCGTCGGTGAAGACGGCCAGGTCATCGAAAAGGACGTCTTCGACGCCCCGAGCGCCGGCGTGGCGCTTGCCATGTACAACCTCGACGAATCCATCCGCGAATTCGCCCGCGCCTCCATGAACTATGGCCTGATGCGCAAGTGGCCGGTCTACCTCTCCACGAAGAACACCATCCTCAAGGCCTATGACGGCCGCTTCAAGGATATCTTCGAAGAAGTCTACCAGAACGAGTTCAAGGCGCAGTTCGACGAAATCGGCATCACCTACGAACACCGCCTGATCGACGACATGGTCGCTTCGGCGCTGAAGTGGTCCGGCGGCTACATCTGGGCCTGCAAGAACTACGACGGCGACGTGCAGTCCGACACGGTTGCTCAAGGCTTTGGTTCGCTCGGCCTGATGACCTCGGTTCTTCTGTCTCCCGATGGCCGCACGGTCGAAGCCGAAGCCGCGCATGGCACGGTAACGCGCCACTACCGCCAGCACCAGAAGGGTCAGGAAACCTCGACCAACTCCATCGCCTCGATCTTTGCCTGGACCCGTGGCCTCGCCCACCGTGCCAAGCTGGACGACAATGCAGAACTGGCAAAGTTCGCGGCAACGCTCGAAACCGTCTGCGTCGACACCGTGGAAAGCGGCTACATGACCAAGGACCTGGCGCTCCTCATCGGACCGGACCAGCCCTGGCTCTCCACCACCGCCTTCCTCGACAAGATCGACGAAAATCTCAAGAAGGCGATGGCGGCTTAAGCCTTTTCGTTCAACGACGTTTAAAACCCGGCCGCAGTGCCGGGTTTTTCATGTGCGCCGTAAACCGGCAGCACGATAATAATCCACCCCTGAAATGACACCTTGCCGTCGAACCGGCCATCCAGCAGTTCCGCCGATGACCCGCTCGCCCTCGCCAGCTCCCGCATCGACAACCTGGCATATCCGTGCCGGTGCAATTGCCCGCCTTCATTTCATCTTCGCACCCTGCTGACCACCGTTGCGGTTTTCCTTACACTGCCGGCAACAAGCCGACAGGCGGCCGCGAAGATGGCCGGCCAGACTATATCGGCAACAGGAAATCCGGCGGAGACGCCGGATTTCCTTTTTTGTTCGCAGTATCTTGATTAGCCTTTGCACTAGGCGCAGAGTTCGATTCCGTGTGCCGCGGCCTGAACAACAATAAGACCAAGTCTAAACCGCATCTACTTGCAGATAATTTGCCCGGCGCAGTCAAACTTTCATCGCAGCATCGGCGCGATCTTGAGGAAACATGCGAAGGATGCTGCGGACCGTGAAAAAGCGAGGCACGCGTGTGAAATCCGCCCCGGTTTTCCCATGATGCTTCGACGACTTTGCTTGGGGAGGCAAAAACATGAGCGAATTAATCTTCTATACCAATCCCATGTCGCGCGGACGCATCGCGCGCTGGATGCTCGAGGAAGTGGGTGTTCCTTATAAAACGGAAATACTGGGCTTCGAGACCTCGATGAAATCGCCGGCCTACCGGCTGATAAACCCGATGGCCAAGGTGCCGGCCATCAAACATGGCGATACCATCGTCACCGAGGCGGCGGCGATCTGCGCCTATCTCGCCGATGCCTTTCCCGGCGCGAACCTGGCGCCGACACCCAAGGCGCGCGGCCTTTATTACCGCTGGATGTTTTTCGCCGCGGGTCCGCTGGAAATGGCGGCCAGCATGAAGGCGATGGGTTTCGAAGTACCGAAGGAAAAACTGCGCATGGCCGGCTGCGGCAGCTATGCCGATGTGATGAATACGCTTGAACGCGCCGTCAGTGAAAATCGCTTCATCGCCGGCGATCTCTTCACCGCGGCGGATGTCTATGTCGGTGCCCATATCGGCTGGGGGCTGCATTTCGGCACGATCGAAAAGCGCCAGCCCTTCATCGACTACATGGCCCATCTCACCGACCGCGCGGCCTTCAAGCGCGCAGCCCAGCTCGATGAGGACGCGGCGAAGGATTTGCAGGCAACGGGATAATCGGCTCGCCCCGTTCCGGACGAACGAACGAAGCATAGACCGTCCGGAAATCGCCCATCGGATCGATTTTCGTGACGGGTCGTTCAACCGGACTGGCCGAGCGGCTCTCCGACCTCTATCGCATGCCCGTCCGGATCGTAAAAACGAAACACTCTCTGGCCCCAGGCCTGCCGCTCCAGCGGGTGGATGAGTTCCACATGCGGCGCAATAGCTCGAAACGCCGCATCCACATCCGCATGTTCGAAATAAAGCAGCATGTTGCGTCTGCCATAGGCTTCCTGCTTGTCCGACGGCGTCCGCCAGACCGTCTCCTCGAGCGACCGCCCCTCATGGATTGCAAAGCCGGTTTCAAAAAGGACGAAGTTTCCAAAATCCTCGACGATATTGAGGCCGAGCGTGTCACGATAAAACGCTCTGGAACGCGCGATATCGCGCACGAAAGGGATGGGATTTACAAAGCGCATCACATTCCTCCGTCATCTTTCCCCCTCTTGGCCGCGCATGCCGCCGTCGCAAGACCTTGGGCGGAACAAAAAAGGCGGGGTAAAACCCCGCCTTGATCAATTGTCCCGGATCATGCCGCCAGTGCTGCGGCCACCGCCTCGATGGCCTCCTGCGCCTTGGCGCCATCCGGACCACCGGCCTGCGCCATGTCAGGGCGACCGCCGCCGCCCTTGCCGCCAAGGGCGGCGGATGCGGTGCGAACGATATCCACGGCGCTGAAACGGGCCGTCAGATCTTCGGTCACGGCTGCGACAGCGCTTGCCTTGCCGTCTTCGGAAACCGCGATCAACAGCACGACGCCGGAGCCGAGATTGGCCTTGGCCTCATCGGCAAGACCCTTGAGGTCCTTGGCATCGATGCCCGACATGGATTTCGCGAGGAAATTGACACCGGCCACCTGCTTGATGTCGCTTGCGCCGGCATCGGCCGAACCGCCGCCCATGGCGAGTTTCCGGCGCGCATCGGCAAGTTCGCGTTCCAGCTTCTTGCGTTCGTCAAGCAGCCCTTCGACGCGCGACAGCACATCGCCCGGCTGCACCTTCAGCGAAGACGCCAGCGCCTTCACCCGTTCGTCCTGCTCGGCGAGATAGGCAAGCGCGCCCTGCCCGGTGACGGCTTCGAGGCGGCGCACGCCCGCACCGACAGCGCTCTCGCCGAGAATGCGGATGAGGCCGATCTGGCCGGTGGCGGCGACATGGGTGCCGCCACAGAGTTCGACGGAATAGGGCCGGTTGGCCTTCGCGCCATGCAGGCCGGTGCCCATCGAGACAACACGAACTTCGTCACCGTATTTTTCGCCGAACAGCGCCATCGCGCCCTCGGCAATGGCGTCGTCGACGCTCATCAGCCGGGTCACGACCGGCGAATTCTGCAACACGATCTCGTTGGCCATATCCTCGACGACCTTCAGCTCTTCGGCCGACATCGGCTTCGGATGCGAGACGTCGAAACGCAGGCGCTCGGGCGCAACCAGCGAACCCTTCTGGGCAACATGGGTGCCAAGCACTTCGCGCAACGCCTCATGCAGCAGGTGGGTGGCGGAGTGGTTGGCGCGCAGGCGCGAGCGGCGGCCATGATCGACCGTCAGCTGAACGGCATCGCCAACCTTGAGACCGCCCTTGGAGACCGTGCCCAGATGCACAAAGAGGCCTTCGCCCTTCTTCTGGGTATCGGACACGGCAAAAGCGCCATTGTCGCCGGAGATCACGCCGGTATCGCCCATCTGGCCGCCGGACTCGCCGTAGAACGGGGTCTGGTTGACGACGACCTGCACGGTCTCGCCATCGGCCGCACTGTCCACCGCCTTGCCGTCCTTGACGATCGCCTGGATGACGCCTTCGGCGGTTTCGGTGTCGTAACCGAGGAATTCACTCGCGCCGAGCTTTTCCTTGAGTTCAAACCAGACGGTTTCAGTCGCCTTGTCGCCGGAACCAGCCCAATGCGAGCGGGCTTCCGCCTTCTGGCGCTCCATGGCATCGGTGAAACCGGAAATATCGACGCCGATTTCGCGGGCACGCAGCGCATCCTGCGTCAGGTCGAGCGGGAAACCATAGGTGTCGTAAAGCTTGAAGGCGGTTTCGCCATCCAGCATGTCGCCCTTGTGCAGCGTCGAGGTGGCGTCGGAAAGCAGCGACAGGCCGCGTTCCAGCGTCTTGCGGAAACGGGTTTCTTCAAGCTTCAGCGTCTCGGAAATCAGCGCCTCGGCGCGGACCAGTTCCGGATAGGCGCGGCCCATCTGCTGCACCAGCGCCGGCAGCAGCTTGTAGATCAGCGGCTCGCGCGCGCCGAGAAGCTCGGCATGGCGCATGGCGCGACGCATGATGCGGCGCAGGACATAACCACGGCCTTCATTCGACGGCAGGACGCCATCGGCGATCAGGAAGGCGGACGAGCGCAAATGGTCGGCGATGACCCGGTGGCTGGCGCGCTTTTCGCCTTCGGCCGGAACGCCGGTCGCTTCCACGGAAGCGGCGATCAGCGCGCGGAACAGGTCGGTGTCGTAATTGTCGTGCTTGCCCTGCAGCAGCGCGGAAATGCGCTCCAGACCCATGCCGGTATCGATCGACGGACGCGGCAGGTCGATGCGCTCTTCCTTCGTCAACTGCTCATATTGCATGAAGACGAGGTTCCAGATTTCGATGAAACGATCGCCATCCTCTTCCGGCGAACCGGGCGGGCCACCCCAGATATGATCGCCATGGTCGTAGAAGATTTCCGAACAGGGACCGCAGGGACCGGTATCGCCCATCGCCCAGAAATTGTCGCTGGTCGGAATGCGGATGATCCGGTCGTCGGAGAAACCGGCGATCTTCTTCCAGAGGTTAAAGGCCTCGTCGTCGGTGTGATAGACCGTGACCAGCAGACGGTTGCGGTCGATGCCGAATTCCCTGGTGATCAGGTTCCAGGCATGGGTGATCGCCTCTTCCTTGAAATAATCGCCGAAGGAGAAATTGCCGAGCATTTCGAAGAAGGTGTGGTGACGGGCAGTATAACCGACATTGTCGAGGTCGTTATGCTTGCCGCCGGCACGCACGCATTTCTGCGCCGAGGCGGCCGTGGAATAGGGACGGCTTTCAAGACCGGTGAAGACGTTCTTGAACTGCACCATGCCGGCATTGGTGAACATCAGCGTGGGATCGTTGCGCGGCACCAGCGGGCTGGAGGGCACGACCTCGTGTCCGTTCTTCTTGAAGTAGTCGAGAAAGGTCGACCGAATTTCATTCACACCGCTCATGCCCACACACCGCTCACAGCTGGAGTCCATCACCGCCACCCCGAAGGATGGCTATATTGCAAAATCACTGGCTTTTATCGTCCGCACCCGGCCCTGTCCAGCCATGGCGGCCAGCGAAGACGCGTCGGCAAACAAAAAGGGCCGCGCGAAGAAAAATCGCTCGACCCTTTTGATCCTTATCAGTCCGGCAAAGTCTCCGGGCAGCGATGCCCGGACCTTCGCGGAATGTATCAGCCCTCGTCGCTGCCGTCGTCGCCTTCGCCGGCGTCCGGGCCGCCATTCTGCAGGAAGCGGTCGGCAATCAGACCGGCATTCTGGCGCAGCGCCAGTTCGATCTCGTTGGCCGTATCCGGATTGTCGCGCAGGAAGGTCTTGGCATTTTCACGCCCCTGCCCGAGACGCTGGCTGTTATAGGAGAACCAGGCGCCGGATTTCTCGACGATACCGGCCTTCACGCCGAGATCGACCAGCTCACCGGTCTTGGAAACACCTTCGCCATACATGATGTCGAATTCCACCTGCTTGAAGGGCGGCGCCATCTTGTTCTTGACGACCTTGACGCGCGTCTGGTTGCCGACAACCTCTTCGCGCTCCTTGACGGCGCCGATACGGCGGATGTCGAGGCGCACGGAAGCGTAGAACTTGAGAGCGTTACCACCCGTCGTCGTTTCCGGCGAACCGAACATGACGCCGATCTTCATGCGGATCTGGTTGATGAAGATCACCATGCACTTCGACTTGGAGATCGAGGCGGTCAGCTTGCGGAGCGCCTGGCTCATCAGACGCGCCTGAAGACCCGGCAGGCTGTCGCCCATCTCGCCTTCGATTTCCGCCCGCGGCGTCAGCGCCGCAACGGAGTCGACCACGAGCACGTCCACCGCACCGGAACGCACCAGCGTATCGGTGATCTCAAGCGCCTGCTCGCCGGTATCCGGCTGCGAGATCAGCAGGCCTTGCAGATCCACGCCGAGCTTGCGGGCATAGACCGGATCGAGCGCATGTTCGGCGTCGACGAAGGCGCAGATGCCGCCCTTCTTCTGGGCTTCCGCAATCGTCTGCAGCGCCAGCGTCGTTTTACCCGAGCTTTCCGGACCATAAATCTCAATGATACGCCCCTTCGGCAGACCGCCGATGCCGAGCGCGATATCCAGGCTGAGCGAACCCGTCGAAACGGTCTCAACTTCCACCACATTTTCATTGGAACCGAGCTTCATGATCGATCCCTTGCCGAACGACCGTTCGATCTGGGAGAGCGCCGCTTCCAGTGCCTTGCTTTTATCCACCGATTTATCCTCTACGAGACGCAAAGAATTTTGTGCCATCCGAACCACCTTTAGGTTATTGAAGCCGCACAGGCAATGAAGCAGTATGGAAACGGTATGTACTCTATTTGTTCTCATTTCGCAAGGCTGAGCCAGCATATTGAAAACAAATAGCGATAAGTCGTTTGTTCTGCTTTCGTTTTTCCGTGCCGGGCCTATAGCCGCAAACCGGATGCGAGGTCAGGAAGACATCAGTTTAGGCCGAATCGTCCGGTCTTTCCATCCGCCAGAGAGGGAAACGCAAGCGTGAAAAAAATACTCGTTCTGGGTGGTGCGCATATCGACAGGCGTGGCATGATCGAGACCGAGACGGCGCCCGGCGCCAGCAATCCGGGCTCCTGGATGGAAGAGGCAGGCGGAGGCGGTTTTAACGCCGCGCGCAATCTCTCCCGGCTCGGTTTTCAGGTCCGCATCATCGCCCCGCGCGGCGGCGACGTGACGGGGGAAGCGGTGGCGGAGGCCGCACGCCAGGCGGGTGTGGAAGATACGCCGTTTACCTTCCTCGATCGCCGCACGCCGAGCTACACCGCCATTCTGGAGCGCGACGGCAATCTGGTCATCGCGCTGGCCGACATGGATCTCTACAAGCTGTTCACCCCGCGCCGCCTGAAGGTGCGCGGCGTGCGCGAGGCGATCACAGCAAGCGACCTCCTGCTCTGCGACGCCAATCTTCCCGAAGACACGCTGACGGCGCTCGGCCTCGTCGCGCGCGCCTGCGAAAAGCCGCTCGCGGCCATCGCCATTTCGCCCGCCAAGGCGGTGAAGCTGAAAGGCGCGCTTACCGATATCGACATCCTCTTCATGAACGAAGCGGAGGCCCGCGCCCTTACCGGCGAGACGGCGGCCAATGTCCGCGACTGGCCCGCCATCCTGCGCGGGGCCGGGCTTTCCGGCGGCGTCGTCACCCGCGGCGCAAGCGAGGTCGTGGCCTTCAACAGGACAGAAACGGCGATGCTCCATCCGCCCCTCATCCGTGATGTGAAGGACGTGACCGGCGCGGGTGACGCCATGGCTTCCGGTTACCTTGCCGCCATCGCCGGGGGAAAGACGATTGCAGAAGCCTTGAGGCACGGTGCGGCCGCAGCCGCCATCACCGTGCAATCGCCCTTCGCCACTGCCCAGGATCTATCAAAAGACAGTGTCGAAGCCATGTTGGGGCTTGTTCCCCAGGCCGAAATGCTGGCATGAACCCGCTTTTGTAAATTGGAACAAACTAAAATGACCCGGCCCATCTCCCCGCTCCTTCCCATCGTCTATTCCCAGGAAGTCGCCGCCGCCAAGCAGCGCGGCGCGCCGATCGTGGCGCTCGAATCGACCATCATCACCCATGGCATGCCCTATCCCGGCAATATCGAGATGGCGGAAAGCGTCGAGCAGATCATCCGCGACCAGGGTGCCGTTCCCGCCACCATCGCCGTCATTCACGGCACCCTGCATATCGGCCTTGAGAAGGACCAGCTCGAGGCGCTCGCCCAGACCACCGACGCCATGAAGGTCTCGCGCGCCGATATCGCCTTCGCAATTGCCGAGCGCCGCACCGGCGCCACCACGGTTGCCGCCACCATGATCGCCGCCGCCCGCGCCGGCATCCGCGTTTTCGCCACCGGCGGCATCGGCGGCGTGCACAAGGGCGCGGAAGAGACCTTCGACATCTCCGCCGACCTGACCGAGCTTGCCAGAACCGGCGTGATCGTCGTCTGCGCCGGCGCCAAGGCCATTCTCGATATTCCGAAGACGCTGGAGGTTCTCGAGACCAACGGCGTGCCGGTCGTCACCTTCGGCTCGGAAGAATTCCCGGCCTTCTGGTCGCGCTCCTCCGGCCTGGCAAGCCCGCTCTCGCTGAACAGCCCGGCGGCGATCGCCAATTTCCAGACGACGCGCGAACAGCTCGGCATCGAGGGTGGCATGCTGGTGGCCAACCCCGTGCCGGAAGAAGACGAAATTCCGCGCGAGGAGATGGAAATCTACATCAACCGCGCCATCTCCCATGCCGAGCGCGACGACGTCACCGGCAAGGCGGTCACGCCCTATCTGCTCGGCGATATCTTCCGCCTGACGGACGGCCGCAGCCTGGAGACCAATATTGCGCTGGTGCGTAACAATGCCCGGCTGGCGGCGGAGATCGCGGTGGCGCTGAACTAACCGCCGGGGTTGGGATCATCCTCAAATTTGCGGGCGATGGCAGGGTTCGAAAACCTCTCCTCCGTCATGCCGGACTTGATCCGGCATCCAGCCACGGCGCGTCTGCGCCGTGAAAGAGTCTTTCGTGATCAAGGACTTGATCACGCTGGCCCCCGGATCTGGTCCGGGGTGACGGATTGCGGATGATCCAACTTCGTCAAACGCTTCGGCGCTGGGGACATCGTAATCAACAAAAAGGCCCGGAAAGCTTGCGCTTCCGGGCCTTCGTTTTTCCTGTCGAACCCAATCAGTTCTGGGCGACCGGCTTCACCAGCGGCGTCACGCGGCGGATGGTGACACGGCGGTTCTGCTGTTCCGGACCGAGCGTCTGGACCTTCAGGTAACGCTCGCCATAGCCCTGCGTCGCAAGGTTTTCCGGCGGAATGCCGTAGACATCGGTCAGCACATTGGCGACGGAGGCGGCGCGCTCGTCGGAAAGAACGAGGTTGCTTTCATCCGAACCGACGGCATCGGTATGGCCTTCGATCAGGAAGGTTTCCGCCGGGTTCTTTTCCAGCGCCTTGTTGATCGCATCCGCCACCTTGCGCAGCGTGCGCGCCTGCGCCATCGGAATGTCCGCGCTGCCGGTGGCGAAGGTGATCGTATCGAGGTCGATACGGCGCACCTTGTCGCGGATACGGGCAGAATAACGCACCTCGTCCAGCGAATAGACACGCTCCACCGGTTCCACCGGCGGCTGCTCCAGGAAACGGTAATAATCGCGGTCGGGATCGCTCGATGTGTCGATGATGTAATCGCGGACGGGGATGCGCAGGCGCATCGGCGGCAGGTCGAGGCCCGGATCGCGATAGACGTAGTCGCGGTCGGGATCGTCCATCAGTTCCGGTGCGTAGAACAGCACATATTCGCGGCCGCGATCGTCGATGCGTGAACGCTGGATCACGTCGCCATACCGGTTGCGGATGGTCACCACCTGCGTGCCGTCACGGCGCTCGACGGTTTCGCGCACACGGCCGCCCGGCAGACGCTCGTAATAGGGCTCGCCGCCATCGCGGATAAAGCGCTGGTTGTCGTCGCCGCGCACCACGACGCGATCGCCGAACTGCAGGATGATCGGTGCGTCGCGATCCCGGTCGCGCGGACGGCCCTCACGCGGCTGCCATTCACGCACACCTTCCGGCCGCTCATATTGCGGACGACGGTCGATGCGCTCGCCCTGCTGGGAGGTGATCGCCTCCATCTTCACGGGCGGCGGCGGCGCCTTGCCTTCGGCGGCACCGGCGCGCTGCGCCTCGGCGTCGGAGGTCGGAACCTTCACGTCACCGGCCTGTTCGCGCTCGCGGCGGCGTTGCTCACGGGCCTGGTTGTTGCCCGAGCGCTCCACTTCCTTGTCGCTGTCGAGAACGGCCGCACCCTTGTCGACCGGCAGAATGACGGTATCCACGGTCTTGGAGGGGTCCTTGGCAACCGCCTTGGCTTTGTCCAGCTCCTCCTTCGTCATCGGCGGCGCTTCGGTCTGCGGCACGGCAACCTGGTTGGGAACCGGCTCGCCGGCAGGCGCCTGCCCGGTCGCGGCGCCGCTCGGCGGAGGCGTCGGGCTTCCCGGCAGCGGCGCTGCCGGCTCCGCCCTGCCCTGGCCTTCGGCCGGTTTTTCGGACGGCTGCTGGCCCGGTGCGGGGTTGGGCTGGGCCTCCGGTGCCGGCGGGCGTGCAGGCGTCGGCGCTTCCGCCGGAACAGGGGCTTCCTTTGCGGCCGGCTCAGGGGCTGCGGGCTTCTTTTCCGGAACGGCCTTCTCCGCCGGTTCGGACGCCTTTTCCTCTACCTGCGGCTTTTTTTCCGGTGCCGGTTTGGCGGGCTGCTCGGCATTTTCAGGGCGAGCGGCAGGCTGCTCGGCGGCCGGCTCCTTCGCACGTTCCTTGCGCGGGCGCTGCTCACCCTCGCCTGCAGGCTGCTCGGCGCGCTCCGGCTTGCGGGGGCGCTCCTTCGGCTGCTGTTCGGCCGGTGCGGCCTCTGGAGCAGCTTCGGGCGCTGCTTCCGGGCGCTGGCGGGCGGGACGCTGTTCGCCTTCGGCCTGCGGCTCCTGCGGGCGCTCGGCGCGGCGTGGCCGCTCCTGCGGCTGTTCGGCAGGCGCGGGCTCCGGCCGGGCTTCGCGCTGCTGCGGCTCGGGCGGGGCTTCGCGCTTCGGTTCCGGTTGCGGTTCGGGGCGCGGTTCGGCGGGTGCGGCTTCCGGCTTCGGCTCGGGCGGGCGCTCACGCGGCGGCTCCGGCGCGTGTTCCTGCTTGTGCGGCTCGGCCTGCGGCTGCGCCTCTTCGGCCTGCTTGCGCTGTTTGCGCAGCAACTCTTCCGGATTTTGCTCTTCCGGTTGCGCCTGCGCCAGAATTAGCGGGCTCTGCGTCTGGGGCATCTGTGTCTGCGCCCGCGCCGCGCCGGCAAAACCGGCGGCAGCCGGCTCCACCGCAATCGCCAGCGACATGAGGGGGAAAACCACCCCCGTCAGCAATGTGTTCTTCTTCAGCATCGGTGCTTCCTCATCTGCCATTATTGGTCGCTTGTGCCGCGACGTCTTGAAACCGGCTGCGCGTGCAGGCGCTGGTCAACACCTTACACCCGCTTCGGTTCCCATGATGAACAAAGCCTTCTGTACCGGAAATGAACAGATCAAGGCGTTTTCGTGAAAGCTCTGCGGCACAATCGCGGTCACTAATATTGCAGTTGCATTTTTTGACCAACCGGATGAATAATTGCATCCGCGCTGAAGGCCACGGGCGGTATCATCCGTCCCATCACGCCCCGCGCCCATGGCGTCCGCACTGAAAACAACAACAGACCGCGGATAAACGACCAAAAGAGAGGATCGAAATGCCTATTTCCACCCGTCTGCTCGCAGCCGCATCGATTGCCGCCATCTCGCTGTTTTCCGGCGCAGCCCTCGCGCAGGACAAGATCGTCATCGGCACCGAAGGCGCCTATCCGCCCTTCAACAATCTCGAAGCCGACGGCACGCTGACCGGCTTCGACATCGACATCGCCGAGGCGCTGTGCGTTGAAATGAAGGCCGAATGCACCTTCGTCACCAATGACTGGGACGGCATCATTCCCGCCCTCCAGGCCAAGAAGTTCGACGCCATCATCGCGTCCATGTCGATCACGCCCGAGCGTCTCGAGAAGGTCGATTTCTCCAAGAAATATTACAACACGCCGCCGGCGATTGCCGTGCCGAAGGATTCGCCGATCAAGTCCGTCGACGATCTCAAGGGCAAGTCGCTTGGCGCGCAGGGCTCCACCACTCACTCCAATTATGCCGAAAAGCATTTTCCGGACGCCAACGTGAAGATGTATCCGACCGCCGACGAATATAAGCTCGACATCGCCAATGGCCGCATCGACGCCGTCATCGACGATATCGTCGTGCTGTCGGAATGGCTGAAGACGGATGCCGGCGCCTGCTGCAAGATCCTGACGCCGCTGCCGGTCGATGTCGAAATCAACGGCAATGGCGCGGGCGTCGCCGTTCGCAAGGGCGACACGGCGCTTGCCGACAAGTTCACGGCCGCCATTGCCGCCATCCGCGCCAACGGCAAATACCAGGAGATCAACAAAAAATACTTCGATTTCGACGTTTACGGCGAGTAAGACCGCCCGGCCTGTTGAAATCTGGTGGCGGAAGGCTTGCCCTTCCGCCATTTTTGTTTGAAAACGTCACCATAAAACAATCACGGCGGCTTAAGACCGCAGGGGAAAACTGGCATGAGCGGAGCATTTTCCGCCATAGGTGCATTCTGGACCTATGTCTCTACACTTCTTGACCCCTTGTGCGGTCCGGTCGGAATCTTCTCGCTTTTCGGAAACGGCACGCTTGTGGCGTGCGGCGGCGCCGGATGGGGCGACCAGATCGCATTCGGCGTCAAGGTCACCATCTCGCTGGCCTTCGCAACCCTTCCCGTCGGGCTGCTGATCGGATTTTTCATCGCGCTTGCCGCACAATCGGAAGAAAAATCGCTGCGGCTCGCCGCCGGCATCTATACCACCATCTTCCGCGGCCTGCCCGAACTCCTGACCCTCTTCATCGTCTATTACGGCATCCAGATGCTGCTGCAATCGCTGGCCGGCTCCATCGGCATCAGCGGTCCGATCGAGATCAACGCCTTCGTGGCCGGCATGATCGCCCTGTCCGTCGTCTTTTCGTCCTATGCATCGGAAGTGCTGCTCTCCGCTTTCAAGGCCATTCCGAAAGGACAATATGAGGCGGGCGCAGCCCTCGGCCTGTCACGCGGGCGCACCATGATGCTCATCATCCTGCCGCAGCTGGTCAGGATCGCCCTGCCCGGCATGACCAATCTCTGGGTCATCCTGCTGAAGGACACCTCCTATGTCTCGATCATCGGCCTCGCCGATATCATGCGCCAGACCGGCATCGCCGCCCGCGTCAGCAAGGAAGCCTTCTTCTTTTATGGCATAGCTTGCCTGCTTTATCTCACTCTCGCCCTGGTCTCCTCGATCGGCATCGGCTTCATCGACCGCTGGTCGCGCAAGTCGGAGGCGCGCCGATGAGCCATATCCAGGAACTCATTCCGCCCCGCCCCGCGCCGATCGTGGCCGACAGGCCGCTCAACATGTCGCGCATTGCCGGCATCGCCGTCATCACGCTCTGGCTGCTGCTTGCCGCCGGGCTGATCTTCGCCATGATCGAAGGCTGGGACTGGGATAAATTCAACCGTTACGGCCCGCGCTATATAGACGGCCTCATCACCACCATCACGCTGGTCGGCAGCTCGATCGTTCTCGGCGCCATCCTTTCCGTGCCGATCGCCTTCGGCCGCATGTCGAAAAACCGGATCGTCGGCGCGCTCGCCTACGCCTATGTCTACGTCTTCCGCAGCACGCCGCTGCTGGCGCAGCTGTTCCTGATCTATTACGGTCTCGGCAGCTTCCGCCAGGGGCTGGAAACGGTCGGCCTGTGGTGGTTCTTCCGGGAGGCCTGGTATTGCGGCCTGCTGTCTCTGACCCTCAACACGGCGGCCTACCAGGCGGAAATCCTGCGCGGCGCGATCCGCAGCGTGCCGCTCGGCCAGCATGAAGGCGCCGCCTCGCTCGGCCTGTCGAAATTCGTCACGTTCCGCAAGGTCATCCTGCCGCAGGCACTCATCGTGGCGCTGCGCCCCTATGGCAACGAGATCATCCTGATGATCAAGGGGTCGGCGGTTGTCTCCATAGTCACCGTCTTCGACCTCATGGGGCAGACCCGCTACGCCTTTTCCCGCACCTTCGATTATCAGGCCTATCTCTGGGCCGCGATCTTCTACCTGGCGATCGTGGAAACGCTGCGGCATGTCTGGGCCTGGCTGGAAGCCCGGCTGACACGGCACCTCAAGCGTTAAAGCGTTTTCGCTGGCCATGGAATCGCGACAAGGCTTCGGCTCTTTATTTTGACGCCTGTCCGGACGTCGAACCGCGACGCAGTTTCACCGGAAATGCTTTTATGCAGCTTGGCAGCACTCATCAACGAAGGCTGCCAACAATTTGAAAAATATAACAAATTTGTGACAGAACCATGCTTTTGGCAAGCTTGGATTAACCATGCCGTGTTCCCATGTCAGATACAGCGGCAATGCTGTGATCGGCACTCATGAAAACGGGAACCGCCGTCATGAACAAGGACATGGAAATGATGCTGAGAGGCTACGGCCTCACCACCGCCCAGATATTCTATCGCCTGCCGGACCATCCGCTGGTTCTCCAGACCTATGTCTGGCAGGACTACGATCTGGCACCGGATTTCCCCGAAATGCACGGCTTCCTCAAATTCTGGCAGGAAAAGCTGGATGGACCGCTGCACTCCGTCCGCTATGTGCATCGGCAGGTCATCTCGGCACAGGAATGGCGCGCGCTCAAAGGGGAGTTCATCATCCACTGAGCTGCCACGCCACATAAACATTGCGCCGACCACCTTTGCGGCTTACAGCAGACGTCAACTGAAGACGCTGACGGATAAGGCACGATGACGAAGAACCAGAAGATCGACGAAGAGGCGCTTGCCGAGGCCTATAACCGCGCGCTCTCGCTTGAAAAAGCCGGCGATGTGGATGCGGCGGTGAAGGCCTATGAAGAGGTTCTCGCCATCGATCCGGACGATCACGGCGGCGCGGCCGTGCGCATCGCCGCCATGGGCCGGGGCGAAACCCCGCCAAAGGCGCCGGACGCCTATGTCGAGACCCTTTTCGACCAGCATGCCGAAGCCTTCGAGGACATCCTTGTCGAACAGCTCGGTTACGCCGTGCCGATGATGGTGCGCCAGCGGCTGCAGACGCTGAACCTCGGCCCTTTCAAGCGCCTGCTCGACCTCGGCTGCGGCACCGGCCTCACCGGCGAAGCGCTGCGCGACATGGCCGACGACATTACCGGCATCGATATTTCCGAAAACATGGTCGAGATCGCCCATGAGAAGGATCTCTACGAGACGCTCTACGTCGCCGAGGCCGAGGACTTCCTCGAGGACAATGACGACGAACCCTTCGACATCATCACCGCAACCGACGTGCTGCCCTATCTCGGCGCGCTGGAACCGCTGTTTTTCGGCGCCGCCGAAAACCTTGAGGCCGGCGGCCTGCTGATCTTCTCGTCGGAAACCTTGCCTGAAGCGACCATGGCCGGACGTCCCTATATGGTCGGCCCGCACCAGCGTTTCGCCCATGCGGAAACCTATGTCCGCGAAAGACTGGCCGCCACCGGTTTCGAGATTGTCGAAGTGAGCGACATCAATGTGCGCATGCAGGACGGCAATCCGACCCCCGGCCACCTGGTGATCGCCAAGCTGAAGGGCTGACGCCCCAACATCGCCGCTTGTTTCCTCTCCCCTCTCGGGGAGAGGGTGAAAGACCTACCCGCTCGGCATGCATCGGAGGTCGCTGACGGCGGCATGTCATGAATCAATCTCTCAGCAACATCCGCCAGCGGATTGAAGAGATTCACGTTTCAAAGCGATCAGCTCGCCTTCGGCCGCCAGACGATATCCGCGACCTTGAGTTTCTTCGGCACGATCTTCAGATCGTAAAACTCGTCGGCAAGCGCCTGCTGATAGGCGATGGCTTCATCCGGGACCAGCGAGACCCGTCCGAGATCGGCGCCGGGGCGCGTCAGCGAGACCTTGGTGACATCCTCGGGAACGCCGGTGATGGCCGCCAGCGATTTCGCGGTCTCGTCAATATTGGCCTGCGCCTTCACACCCACATTCGCCAGTTCCTTGAGGATCAGCGGCACGAGATCGGGATTGGCCTCCACGAAATCGCCATTGGCGAGAAAATAACTCCAGGGATCGACGATACCCTCGGCGCTTGCAAGAACCCGCGTTGTCGGCTCCTTTTCCGCCACGGCAAAATAGGGATCCCAGATCGACCAGGCATCGATGCTGCCGCTGCGGAAGGCAGCCGCCGCATCCGGCGGCGCAAGGTCGACGGGGGTGATGTCATTCAGGGTCAGCCCCGCCTTCCGCAATGCCTTGACGGTGACGTTGTGGGCGCTGGAGCCGCGCTTGAAGGCCACCTTCCGGCCCTTCAGATCCTCCAGCGTTTTCAGCGGCGAATCCTTCTGCACCAGGATTGCCGAACCGCCGGCCGCCGCCTTGTAGGTGCCGACATACCGCAGATTGCCACCGGCCGCCTGCGCAAAAAGCGGCGGCACATCGCCGGTCGGCCCGATATCCAGCGCGCCGGCACCCAGCGCTTCGAGAAGCGGCGGACCGGAAGAAAACTCCGACCATTTGACCTCGATGCCGCGATCCTTCAACAGCGCCTCGAGCGCACCCTGGCTTTTCGCCAGCGCGATCACGCCGTTCTTCTGCCAGCCGATCCGCAACGTGGTTGTCGCAGCGCCCGCCCGCCTTATATGCGGCAGAAACACCGCCCCCGTTGCCCCCGCAATCAGTCCCAATGTTCCGCGTCGTGTGACCATAAGAATATCCCTCGCTTTGGCGATGTTTCGACATTAAAAGCGTAGATATTCGAGAGAATTTATCAAAATCCCGCTTTGCGCGAAGGCCGCGTGAAGAGAATTGGATATGCGAATTTGCCCCTGCAGGCGGAATAAGATTGTCACGCCGCCGGGAAGCGGATTCAACCGCGCCGGCCGGGCGACAGGCCAATAAGGCGCTTCAACACTCCCGAAATACCGCCCCAAAACAAAAATGCCCTCTCCGGCAGCGGAAAGGGCATTGCTCAAAGGCGTGATCAGCCGGGGATCATTCTTCGCCGGACTTCGGATTGTCCAGCAGCATGTAATCGAGCGGCAGTTCCGTCGTATATTTGATCTGTTCCATCGCGAAGGCGGAGGAGACGTCGCGAATTTCGATCTTGGCGATCATCCGCTTGTAGAAGGCGTCATAGGCGGCAATATCCGGCACGACGACGCGCAGCAGGTAATCGACATCACCGCTCATGCGGTAAAATTCGACGACCTCCGGAAATTCGGATACCACTTCCGAAAAGCGCTTCAGCCATTCGATGGAGTGGGAGGCGGTGCGGATGGAGACGAAAACCGTAACCTTGGTGTTGACCTTGCCCGGATCGAGCAAGGCCACGCGCCGGCGAATGACGCCGTCCTCCTCCATCTTCTGGATACGCCGCCAACAGGGCGTCGTGGAAAGGCCAACCTTTTTCGCCAGATCGGCGACGGCCAGCGTGGAATCCTCTTGCAGAATGCGCAAAATCTTACGGTCAAGGCGATCCAATGCGTCTGTCCTCCTGAATTAATTTCCTTTCAATACACTAATTTTTACAGAAAAACAGAAAATTGTTTCACTAAATCCGCATTTCCACATGTTGCCGCAGAACCGGGAGCAGGTCCTGGGTGAACCATGGGTTCTTTTTCAGCCAGCCGGTGTTGCGCCAGCTGGGATGCGGCAGGGGAAAAATGCCGGGGCCGGAATTGGCATGCAGATAGCTGCGCCAGTCCTGCACGGTTTCGGTCATGGTTTTGCGCCGCCTTTCGCCCAGGTGAAAGGCCTGCGCATATTGGCCGATGGCGAGGATCAGCTCCACCTGCGGCATCTCCGCCATTACCCGCTCACGCCATGACGGCGCACATTCGCGCCGCGGCGGCAGGTCGCTGCCCTTGTCGTCATAACCGGGAAAACAGAAACCCATGGGCACGATGGCGAAACGCTCCGGATCGTAAAACGTCTCGCGGTCCACATCCAGCCATTGCCGCAACCTGTCGCCGGAGGCGTCATTAAAGGGCAATCCGCTTTCATGCACGCGCAGCCCCGGCGCCTGCCCGGCAATCAGGATACGGGCTTTCCGCGACAGGATGACCACCGGCCGCGGTTCGTGCGGCAGGCGATCGGCCACTCCCTTCGCCGGGTCGTCGCGACAGATGCGACAGCGGGCGATCTCGCTGCGCAGCGCGTCCAGCCCGTCGTCAAGTCGCGGCATCGGCCAGTCCGTTTCAGCCATGATCCCACCCCAGAAGATGGCGGATGATGGTCAGGAACCCTGCCGCCGGCGTTTCCATATCCGCCGCGCGGTGCTCGCGCCGCCATTCGGAAGGTTTTTCGAACTCTCCCGCCCATATGCCGCGCGCCTGCCGCCGGGCGGCCGCCTGTTCGGCGGAAAACTGGAAATAACCGGAGGCGACGGCGAAACCCTCCGACACCATCTCCCGGGAAATATCCCTGCCCCCGGCCGCGCAATAGACGAGCAGCCGCCCGTAACGGTCTCTGGAACTGCCGGAACAGGAAAAATCGGCCGGCTCGGCCAGGCGTTGAAGAACCCGGCGCGCTTCTTGCCCGCACGGCCAGCTTTCGCCATTGCGCCGGCATGTCTGGGCAAGCTCGGGCGCATCGATGCCGAGCAGCCGGAACCGCTCCTCGCCCTTTGACAGCGTGTCGCCGTCGATCACGAAGAAACGGCCGTCATGGGTCTCGCTGTTGATCTGGTCGAGCTTGGCGGCGATGAGAATACCGAGGAAAACCGTGGCGAGAAACAGGCCGCCGTCGCGGACTGCCGAAAAACCCCTGCGCCTGCCTCCGTTTCGTCCCATGTAACAACAAACCCTTGTCAGAAATGGCAAACAAATCCTTTCACGGCAGCATCTTCTTAAGATTTTGCGCGTAGTCTGCAAGCGTTCATGTCACCCGCGTTGTAACAATGAGTAAAAGCGTCAGCACGTCCACCGACAAGATCATCGTCGACCGGTCGAAAAAACACCGCAACAAGGCGGTTTTTGAGGCGGTGAAGACGACGCGTGAACGCCTGCAGCAGGGTGCCGGCGCCAGCGACGCCTATGAACGCGAAATGCTGACCATGCACATCGCCGAAGCCCTTCAGGGCGCGATGATCATGCCGCTCTTCATCGTGCTCGCCTCCGTCATCGGCCTTTACGTCACCCGCGACATAGGCCTTGTCATCTGGTCGCTGATGGCGTTGAGCTTCCACGCCCTGTCGCTGATGCTGGCCAAACGGGCCGCGAAACAGGAAATCACGGCCGATAATCTCCTGCATTGGAAAAACCTTTTCCTCGGCATGCAGATTCTCATCGGCTGCGCCTGGGCCATGTTCGCACTGGCGGAACCGGCCCGCAACGATCCGACGCTGGTGCTTTTCTTCAAGGGCGCGACGCTGCTGATCGCGCTTTCGCTCACCGCCATGGCCAATTTCATGCTGCGCCGGGCGACCTTCATGACCTTTCTGCCGGTGTTGGCCGCACTTTGCGTCACCTCCGCCTTCTCGCGCGATCCCTTCGATGTCGGCCTGGCGCTGATGTTCGGCATGGCGATCCTTTTCTGTCACCGCATCACCAGCCGGCTTTACCAGACCAGCGTCAAGCTCCTTTCGTCGCAGACGGAAAAGGACGACCTGATCGCCGAACTCGAAGTCGCCAATTCGGTTTCGGACGAGGCGCGGCGGCGGGCGGAAGAGGCCAATCTGGCCAAGTCGCGCTTCCTCGCCTCCATGTCGCACGAACTCAGAACGCCGCTCAACGCCATTCTCGGCTTCTCCGAAGTCATGGCGTCCGAAGTTCTGGGGCCGCTCAACAACCCGCTCTACAAGGAATATTCCGGCGATATTCACCGTTCCGGCCAGCATCTGCTCGATCTCATCAACGAAATCCTCGACCTCTCACGCATCGAGGCCGGCCGTTACGACCTCAACGAAGAAGCGATCTCGATGCTGGAAATCGCCGAGGACTGCATCGGCATGATCCAGCTGCGCGCACGCGCCAAGAATATCAGGATTTCCCAGCAGTTCGAAAACAGCCTGCCGCAGGTCTGGGCCGATGAAAAGTCGATCCGCCAGGTCATCCTCAACCTGCTGTCCAACGCCGTGAAATTCACACCGCAGGGCGGCGAAATCCTTGTGAAAGCAGGCTGGACGGCGGGTGGCGGCCAATATGTGTCAATCAAGGATAACGGTCCCGGCATTCCCGAAGACGAAATTCCGATTGTCCTGTCGGCTTTCGGTCAGGGATCGATCGCCATCAAGAGCGCCGAACAGGGCACCGGCCTTGGCCTGCCCATCGTTCAGGCCATTCTCGCCAAACATGACGGCCAGTTCATCCTGAAGTCGAAACTGCGCGAAGGCACCGAAGGCATCGCCATCCTGCCGGCAAGGCGTGTGTTGCAGAGCCTGCCGGCCGTGGAAGAAACCCACGCGATCCAGCCGCGCCGCCGGTCCTTCGCATGAGGTCTGAAACCCTCAGAAGAACAGCGTCGCCACCAGCGAATAAAGCACGAAAAATCCGTTCGCCATCAACAAGCAAAAAACGGCAAAGGAGCCGAGATCCTTGGCGTGCCGACCGACCGAGGAAATTTCCGGTGAGATGCGATCCACCAGCTCCTCGATTGCCGTATTGAGCGCCTCGACGGAAAACAGCAGCAGCATCAGCACGGTAAAGACGAGAAGATGCGCAAACGGTGCGCCGACGATGAGAAGCAGGGCCAGCCCGACGCCAAAAGCGAGAACCTCGTGCCGGAACGCCGCTTCCTGCCACAGCCGGCCAAGCCCCTGCACCGAATAACGGGCAGCGGCAAAAAGATGCCGCCAGCCTTTTTCCTTGCGGAAGGCTGGCTCGTTCTGCTTCTTTTCCGGCATCGCGTCCATCTTTGACCTCAATGATCGGTACGGGGGCTGATGCGGGTGTCCACACCCGCCGCTTCAAAAGTCGCCATGCCGGAATGGCAGGCGGCCGCAGCCTTGACGATGCCGGCGGCAAGCGCCGCCCCTGTCCCTTCGCCCAGCCGCATGCCAAGCGCCAGAAGCGGCGTCTTGCCAAGCTTTTCGATCGCGGCCAGATGGCCGGGCTCGCCCGAGACATGACCGATCAGGCAATGATCCAGCGCCGAAGAATTGGCGGCCTTGAGGAGAGCGGCTGCGGCCGTCGCCACATAACCGTCGATCAGCACGGGAATGCGCTGCACGCGGGCGGCAAGGATGGCGCCGGCAATCGCCGCAATTTCGCGTCCACCGAGACGGCGCATGATTTCCAGCGGATCGGACAGGTGGTCCCTGTGGAACTCCACCGCAGCCTTCACCGCCGCGATCTTGCGGGCCATGACTTCGCCTTCCGATCCCGTACCGGGACCGGTCCATTCTTCCGCAGTGCCGCCATAGAGCGCGAGATTGATCGCCGCCGCAATCGTGGTGTTGCCGATGCCCATTTCACCGACACAGAGAAGATCGGTGCCGCCGGCAATCGCTTCCATGCCGAAGGCCATGGTGGCGGCGCAGTCGCGCTCCGACAGCGCCGGCTCGCAGGTGATGTCGCCGGTCGGATAATCGAGCGCCAGATCGAAGATCTTCAGGCCGAGGTCGTTCGCCACGCAGATCTGGTTGATGGCCGCACCGCCGGCCGCAAAATTTTCCACCATCTGCTGGGTCACGGAAGTCGGATAGGGCGTAACGCCATGACGGGTGACGCCATGATTGCCGGCGAAAATCGCCACCAGCGGACGGGTGACGGCGGGCGAACGACCGGACCAGGCGGCCAGCCACATGGCGATTTCTTCGAGGCGGCCGAGTGAACCGGCAGGCTTGGTCAGCTGCGCATTGCGCTCCTTGGCCGCCACCAGCGCGTGCGTATCCGGGCCGGGAAGCTCGCGCAACAACGCGCGGAAATCGTCGAAGGGCAATCCGCTCATGCTCATGATATCGGTCTCTCTCATAGCCGGCTTGGCTTTCGCATCGGCTCATGCGTCCGGAAACTTGTGTTTTCCGGCAAATCGGTCTTTGTTGCGCCTCTCATAATCGCGGATGCGCCGCGGAACAACCGGAAATGCAGTGACGGCAACGGAGAGAGCATGAAGGCCCGGGATTTTATAACAGATGTCATGCATTCCGTTGCCTTTCTCAGCCGTCTGCCGGTACCCGCGCGATTTTTCCAAGATGCCGACGGCGTGTCGATGCGCCGCACCGCCCGCGCCTTTCCCGCCGCCGGCCTGCTGATCGCTCTGCCCGCCGCTTTCCTGGTGGTGATGTTTACGAGCTTCGATGCATCGCCACAGCTCACCAGCTGGCTCGCCATAGCCCTCGCCGCGCTCATGACGGGCGCGCTGCATGAAGACGGGCTGGCCGACACGGCAGACGGTTTCGGCGGCGGCAGGGACAAGGCGCGCATGCTCGAGATCATGAAGGACAGCCGCATCGGCAGCTATGGCACGATCGCCATGGTCCTCTCCTTCGCCCTGCGCGCCACGGCGCTCGGATCACTGGTCGAAACCCTGCCCGGCAAGACCGCCGCCGCCGGCCTGATCGCCGCGCTTGTGCTGAGCCGCGCCCTGATGGTGTGGCACTGGCAGTCCCTGCCGGCGGCCAAGACCTCCGGCATCGCCGCCGGCGCCGGCCAGCCCGGGCCAGGCGAGCGCAACGTCGCGCTCACGATCGGGGGGCTGCTCTTCATCCTGTTCACGCTGCACGCCCTGCCTCTCCTGTCGATTGCCCTCGTGCTGGCGGCAGCCGTGCTGGCGGCGCTGCTGTTCGCCAGGCTCTGCGAAAGGAAGATCGGCGGCCATACCGGCGACACCATCGGCGCCAGCCAACAGATCACGGAGATCGTTACTCTCGTCGCTCTTGCCCTTACGGCGTAACGGCCTGATATAGATCACCATGGAAACACCCTGCATCCATATCTGTCGCCTGGACGCCAGCAACAGCCTCTGCATCGGCTGCGGCCGCACGCTGGATGAAATCGGCGGCTGGGCAGGCTATAGCGACGGGAAGCGCCGCGCGATCATGCGGGTACTGCCGCAGAGACTGGCAGATTTGCGCGAGACGGCCAAGGAGACACATACCGCATGAACAGGCTGACCATCGTTCTCCTCCTGCTGGCCGTGGGTCTTGGCCTGCTTCTCATGAATCACGACGGCGGCCGCACGCTCGGCATCGACAATGATCAATTCGCCCACGTTCTTTATCTTCTGCCCATTGCCGGCCTCCTGTCGGCAGGTATTCTGGCGGGACGGCGCGGCAGTTTCGGCACCGTCATCCGCCAGCTCGCCGTCTGGCTCGTCATCATCCTCGGCCTTGTTTCCCTCTATCTCTATCGCTACGACCTGCAATCCTTCGGCGACCGGCTGCTTGGCGGCCTGATGCCCGGCCGCGCCGTAGTGGTAACCACGGCAGGCGGCGAACAGGAGATCGTTCTGCATAAATCGATGAGCGGCCATTTCGAGGCGAATGTCGGCGTCGAAGGCCGGACGATCCACATGCTGGTCGATACCGGCGCGAGTTCCGTGGTGCTCGCCAATGCGGACGCCGCGGCCATCGGTATCGACACCGGCAGCCTGCGTTATACCGTGCCGGTCATGACCGCAAACGGCCGCACGGCGGCAGCCCCCGTTACGCTCTCCGAAATCGGCATCGGCCCTATTGTCAGACGCGACATCCCCGCCCTCGTGGCGCAGGATGGCCAACTGGACCAGAGCCTGCTCGGCATGAGCTTCCTGTCGACGCTCGGTTCGCTGCAGATGCAGACGGACGAATTGCGGTTGCGGGATCGATAGGCGCAGGGATCAGGAAGCCCGCCTTCGCACTCTCGCCCGGGTCATCGGCAGCGGAAAGGAAATACTCCGTTGCGGGCGCAACGGGGATGTTCTTTTCACGCCGACCGGCCGAGGCAGGGCTTTGCCCCCTTGATTCCTTCCCATTTGATAATTTATGTTGGGCTTGTTCTCAGGGCGGGGTGTAATTCCCCACCGGCGGTATCGGGATGTTCCCGGAGCCCGCGAGCGCTTCCGGTCTCCAAAGCCGGAAGGTCAGCAGATCCGGTGAGAGGCCGGAGCCGACGGTATAGTCCGGATGGAAGAGGACAAGGCATTAAGACGCCCGCGCGTGAGCGGGCTTCGCATTGCATTGTTCGCCCAAGGGATATTTGGCGCTTCTTGAAGCGCGAAGATGCCGCAAACCGGCATAACCCTTGAAAGGCTTGATAGAAAATGACCATTGCTAGAATTGAAGACGCGATCGAAGCCATTTCCCGTGGCGAGATGGTGATTGTGGTTGACGACGAAGACCGCGAAAATGAAGGCGATATCATCGCCGCCTCCGACAGCATCACGCCACAGCAGATCGCCTTCATGATGAACCATGCGCGCGGGCTGGTCTGTGTCGCCATGCCGGGCGAGCGTCTGGATGCCCTCGACATTCCGCTGATGGTGTCGCGCAATACCGAATCCCTCAAGACGGCCTTTACCGTCTCGGTGGACTATATTCCGGGCACCACCACAGGCATTTCCGCCGCCGACCGGGCAAAGACCGTGCGCGCGCTGGTATCGGAAGATTCGCGCCCGGATGATTTCGCCCGCCCCGGCCACATCTTCCCGCTACGCGCCAACCCGCAGGGCGTCCTTGGCCGCACCGGCCACACCGAAGCCGCCGTGGACCTCTGCCGCCTCGCCGGGAAATTCCCGTCCGGCACCATCTGCGAAGTCGCCAATGACGACGGCACCATGGCCCGCCTGCCGCAGCTCGAAGTCTTCGCCGAACGCCACGGCCTGCTCGTCGTGACGATCAAGGACCTTGTTGCTTACCTCAAGGGCGAAGTTGTCGAAGACGTGGTGCAGAAGCAGGTTGCGTGAGCTGCTGCTTGTGATGTGAATACGAAAACGCCCGGCGCGAGCCGGGCGTAATGCTTGTGAAACCGTCTGGCTTCTCCTCTTCCGTCATGCCGGACTTGATCCGGCATCCAGCCACGGCGCGTCTGCGCCGTGAGAAGAGTCTTTTGCGATCAAAGACTTGATCGCACTGGACCCCGGATCAAGTCCGGGGTGACGGAGGGAAAAAGCCGCGTCAACCTGGCCCATAGGTCTGGCGCCCTATCATCCATCTCAGCGCTAACGCGCCAAAACCCTACCAGCAGCAGAAACCGCCATCCACCAAGAGATCCACGCCCGTCACGAAGCTCGCCGCATCCGACAGCAGGAAGATCGCAGGCCCGACCATTTCATCGACGCCCGCCATGCGCTGCATCGGCGTCTGCTCTTCGAAGAGCTTGGTCTGGTGCACCATTTCCGGCCGCGTGTTCATCGGCGTCGCCGTATAACCCGGCGAGATGGTGTTGACGCGAATGCCGCGTCCCACCCACTCCATCGCCATGGATTTCGACATGTGGATGACGCCGGCCTTCGAAGCGTTGTAATGGCACTGCATCAGCCCGCGATTGACGATGACGCCGGACATGGAGGCAATGTTGACGATCGCGCCACGGCCGTTCTTCAGCATGGCATTGGCTTCCGCCTGGCAGGACAGGAAAACACCCTTCAGGTTGATGTCCATCATCGTCTGGAACTGGCTTTCCTCCATCTCCTCGGCCGGATTGGCATTGGCGATGCCGGCCGCATTGACGGCGAGCGAAAGCGCGCCAAGCTCGGCCTCGGTGCGCGCAACCGCTTCAGTCAATGCCTGCTTGCTGGTGACGTCAGCCGCAATCTGGATCGACTTGCGCCCGGCCTTGGCGATGAAATCGGCCGTCTGCGCCAGACCGTCATCGGTGCGGCGATCGAGCAGCGCGACATTGGCGCCCGACTGGGCAAGCCCCATGGCGATCCGCTGGCCGATGCCGGAGCCGGCGCCGGTGACAAGCGCCACCTGGCCGGAAAGATCGAACAGTTTCGGCGCGTTGAGTGTGATGGTGGACATCTGTATTTCCTTCTTCAGATGGTTGCCAGTTCCATGACCGAGACGTCGTTTGCTTCGTCGCGGTTGAGGATGCCGGCCTGTTTTCCCTGCGCCAGAACGAGGATGCGGTTCGATACGCCCAGCACCTCTTCCAGATCGGAGCTGACGACGATGACGGCCACGCCGTCCTTCGCCAGACCGACAATGATATCGTAAATGCCCGCGCGCGCGCCGACATCGATGCCGCGCGTCGGCTCGTCCAGCACCACCACGCGCGGATTGCGGGCAAGCCATTTGGCGATGACCACTTTCTGCTGGTTACCGCCGGAAAGATCCGACGCCGGCTGTTCGCTGCGACCCTTCACCCCGAATTCGGCGATGGCTTCTTTTGTAAAGGCGCGCTTGATGCGCGGCGTGATCCAGCCGGTGCCGACGCGGTCGAGATTGGCATAGATCAGGTTTTCACCGATCTCGTGCTCCACCACCAGCCCCTGCAATTTGCGGTCTTCCGGCACCATGACGATGCCCTTGGCGATGGCGTCCGCCGGGCTTTTCAGCGTCAGCACCTTGCCATCCAGCAGCACCTCACCCGCACTCGTCGGATCGGCGCCGGAAATGGCCCGCACCAGCTCGGTTCGCCCCGCGCCGATCAGACCGGCGATACCGAGGATTTCGCCGGCGCGAACGCCGAAGCTGATATCGCGGAAGGCATTATTCGCGCCGGTCAGCCCCTTGACCTCCAGCACCATCTTGTCCTGCGGCTCCGGCAGCGCCGGGAACAGGCGCTCCAGCGAGCGGCCGACCATGCTTTCAACAATGGTGCGCACCGGCGTCGCGCTATCGGCAAATTCATGCACCCGCTCGCCATCGCGCAACACCACGATGCGGTCGGTGATCTGTTTGATCTCTTCCATACGGTGGGAAATATAGATGATGCCGACGCCCTCGGCGCGCAGCTTGCGCACCTGCTCGAACAGCGCCTGCGTTTCCGCACCGCCAAGCGCCGCCGTCGGCTCATCGAGGATCAGAAGTTTCGCATCCAGCGCCAGCGCCTTGGCGATTTCGATCAGCTGCTGGTTGGCGGTCGAAAGGCCGGCCACCTTGCGGGTGGCGGGAATGTGGAGATTGAGGCGCGCCAGCTGTTGCTGGGCTCTGCGCACCATCTCGGCACGGTCGATAACGCCGTTCTTCATCGGCCAGCGGCCGATAAACACGTTTTCGGCGATGGACAGCTCCGGCAGAAGCTTCAATTCCTGATGAATGAGGACGACACCTTTGTCGATCGCCTCGCGCGGGGACGACGGCGCATAGGGCTGCCCAAGCCATGTCATCTTGCCCTCGGACGGCTCACGCGAACCAGCGATGATGCCTGACAGCGTGGATTTGCCCGCGCCGTTTTCACCCAGCAACGCCACCACTTCGCCCGCATAGACGTCGAGATCGACGTTCTTCAGGACTTCAAGCGGACCGTAACGTTTGCTGATGCCACGGAGCGAAAGAACCGGCTCGCGCATGACAGGACCTCCAGGGACGTGACCGGCAGCGGGAATGTCCAGAGCCTTGCGTCCGAAATAAGACAAACCAATGAATGCCCCGCGCATCCGATGGGACGCGCGGGGTAGATACATCAGGGATGGTTGGCGATGAAGCCTTCGACATTGTCCTTGGTCGTCAGCGTCGCATCGGAGAGCTGCACGGCCGGAACCTTCTCACCGCCGACGATCTTGACGGCCATCTCGACAGCCATGCGGCCCATCTTCTGGGTCTGCTGCGTTGCGGTCACATCGAAGACGCCGTTCTTCAGCGCCTCAAGGGCTGCCGTATCACCGTCGAAGCCGCCAACGACGATCTTCTGCGAAGGGTTGGCGACCTTGATCGCCTGGGCAGCGCCGAGCGCCAGACCGTCGGCCTGGGCAAAGACGATGGAAACATCCGGATTGGCCTGCAGCATGTTCTGCATGATCTGGAAGCCTTCATCCTGGCTCCACATGTTGGACCACTGTTCGGCAACAATCTTCACGCCGGAATTGGCGTTTACCGATTCCATGCAGCCCTTGGTGCGGTCGACTTCCGGTGTCGTGCCCTTCTGGCCATGGATGATGACCATCTTGCCCGAACCGCCGGCCTGCTTGATGATGTAATCGCAGACCGCCTTGGCGGAAGCGACGGAATCGGTGGCGAGGAAGGTATCGCCCGGCGCGCCGTCGGCATTGCGGTCGATATTGATGACCGGAACCCCGGCGGCCTTGGCAAGCTTTACCGGAACGGTCGCGGCGGCGGCGCCGGCCGGAATATAGATCAGCGCATCGATGTTCTGGGTCAGCAGATCCTGTATCTGGTTCACCTGCGTCGGGCCATCGCCCTTGGCGTCGACGGTGACGACGGCAATGCCGCGCGTCTTGGCTTCGGCTTCAACGGCCTGCTTGATCTGGTTGAAGAAGTTCGCCTGCAGATTGGCGACGGCAAGGCCGATCTTCTTGACTTCGGCGGCATTGGCCTGGCCGAGCGACATGGCGAGAAGGGCGGCGGATGTCAGCAGAATGCGTGAAAATTTCATGATTATTCCTCCATTTGTTGATTGTTGACCTTCGGGCAGATCGAACCTCCTCCCCTCCGGCCGTTTTTCACGCCTCCCATGCCGGGAGGGTCGTTTATTGCGCGGACGGCTCTTCGCCGTCCGCAGGCAAATTCAGCTTCTGCGGCGACGCAAGGTTTCAGCACCCACGGCCAGCACGATGACCACGCCGATGATGACCTGCTGCAAAAAGGGAGAAACGTTGAGCAGATTGAGGCCGTTGCGCAGCACGCCGATGATCAGCACGCCGATCAGGGTGCCGCCAATACCGCCCGCACCGCCCGAAAGCGAGGTTCCGCCGATGACGACAGCCGCAATCGTATCCAGCTCGTAACCGAAGCCGCTGGAGGGCTGCACCGAGTCGAGACGTGCCGCAAGAACGATGCCGGCAAGACCGGCCAGAACCGCGCAGGCGACATAAACGCAGATCGTCACCAGCGGCACGTTGATGCCGGCAAGACGCGCCACTTCCGGATTGCCGCCCACCGCATAGACGGTGCGGCCTTCGGAACGAAAACGCAGGAACGCCCAGGAAATCAGCACCACGACCAGCATCAGCAGCACGGTTGCCGTCAGCACGCCGAAATGACGCTCAATCGCCAGCATCATGAACCAGTCGGGAAAACCGACGATCTGCTGCCCATCGGTGATCATGTTGGCAAGACCGCGCGCCACCGACATCATAGCCAGCGTGGCAATGAAGGCCGGCACCCGGAAGGCGGTGACGAGAATGCCGACCACGAGCCCGCAGGCGGCAGAGGCGACGAGCGCCAGCACGATGGCCATGCCCATCGGCATGCCCGCGACATTGGCCGTCCAGCCCATGATCATCATCGACAACGCCAGCACCGAGCCGACCGACAGATCGATGCCGCCGAGCAGGATCACGAAGGTCATGCCGACGGCCATGATACCGAGAACGGTGATCTGATCGAGAATGTTGAGGCCGTTCCTGAGCGACAGGAAGTTCTCGCTGGCGAAGGTCAGAAACACGCAGAGCAGCAGCAAACCCAGAAGAGGTCCGGTCGCGCCGCTCAGCCAGGCAAGCGGGCTCCTGGCGTGCGTGACCCCCTCGTTGCGTTCAATCGCGGACATGGCTCCTCCCGGTGACTGTCTTGCATTTTTTAAACCGATTAGAATAATTATTCATCATCGGTGAAACATGCATAAGCCAGTTGAGAGAAGCTTGTCAATAGGGCGTTAATGGCGGAAAGGACCCTGCGGAGGATAGGATGGCTGGCGACTTACGTTCTCACCCTCATTCCTGTGCTTGTCACAGGAATCCAGCAGACGCGCGTCTGCGCGGCGGAAAGACTCCTTTCAGCCCAATGACTTGGGCTGACTGGATCCCTGTGACAAGCACAGGGATGAGGACGCCGCGAATACCCTTCCCCATGAAAAATTCTGCGGCACCGGAACAGAGCGGCTTGGGGCGAAACAAGAGAATCCGCAATTCCATCTTGACAGAAACGCCATCTCTGCAATTATATAAATAGCTGTATAAATATTCACATGCATGTTTTGAAGAGGATTCCATGCAGCCCACAGAGCTAGAGCGCATTGCGCGCCAGATTCGCCTTCGCGACGTACAGGCTGTTTTCGAAGCGGGTGCGGGCCATGTCGGCGGCGAAATGTCCGCGATCGACATCATGACGGCCCTTTATTTCCGTGTCCTGCGCATCTGGCCGGATGATCCGAAGAACCCTGCCCGCGACCGTTTCGTGCTTTCCAAGGGCCATACGGCCTGCGCGCTTTATGTGACGCTGGCCAAGCGCGGTTTCATCCCGGAAGAGGAAATATCGACCTTCCTGCAGCCGAATTCGCGCCTCAACGGCCATCCGAACTGTAACAAGGTGCCGGGTGTGGAAACCAATACCGGCCCGCTCGGTCACGGGCTGCCGGTTGCCGTCGGCATGGCCAAGGCGGCCAAGCTTTCCGGTGCGGACTACCACACCTATGTCATGACCGGTGACGGCGAGATGCAGGAAGGCTCCAACTGGGAAGCCATAATGTCCGCTGCGCAATTCGGCCTCAACAATCTGACGCTGATCGTCGATCACAACCGCTTCCAGCAGGGTGCGGCGCTTGCGGAAACCAACGATGTCGCGCCGCTTCGCCCGAAGCTCGAGGCTTTCGGCTGGGAAGTCAGCGAAATCAACGGCAACGCCATGGCGGACGTCGTGCCGGCGCTGGAGCATCGCGGCGACCGCCCGCATTGCATCGTCGCTCACACCAACAAGGGTCACGGCATTTCCTTCATGCAGGACCGCGTCGACTGGCACCATAAGGTTCCGAGCCGGGAACAATATGAAATCGCCGTCAAAGAACTTTCGGAGACCTTGTGATGAACGCGCCCGTAACCGCCGCAAAATTGTATGACTGCCGCGATGCCTTCGCCGAGACGCTGGAGGCGCTGGCCGCCGGCAATGACAGGGTCGTCGCCATCTGCAACGATTCGGTCGGCTCCTCGAAGCTCGGCGGCTTCAAGTCGAAATTCCCCGAGCGCCTCGTCAATGTCGGCATTGCCGAACAGAATATGGTCGGCGTCGGCGCCGGTCTCGCCAATGGCGGCCAATTACCCTTCGTCTGCGGCGCATCGTGCTTCCTCACCGGCCGCGCACTGGAGCAGATCAAGGCCGACCTTGCTTATTCCAACGCCAATGTGAAGCTGATCGGCATTTCGTCGGGCATGGCCTATGGCGAACTCGGCCCGACGCATCATTCCATCGAAGATTTCGCCTGGACCCGCGTTCTGCCGAACCTGCCGGTCATCGCTCCCTGCGACCGCATCGAAACGGCCGCCGCCGTCAAATGGGCGGCGGATTATGCCGGCCCATGCTTCCTGCGGCTGTCGCGCGTCGGCGTGCCGGATCTGCTGCCGGAAGGCCATGTCTTCGACCTCGGCCGCGCCAATCTGCTGCGTGAAGGTTCCGATCTGACGCTGATCGCCAATGGCACGCTGACCCACCGCATCGTCAAGGCCGCCGATATTCTTGCCAGCCGCGGCGTCAAGGCGCGGGTGCTGAACATGGCGACCGTGCGACCCATCGACGAGGCGGCCATCGTCACTGCTGCGAAGGAAACCGGCGCGATCCTGACGGCCGAAGAACATTCGATCTTCGGCGGCCTCGGCTCCGCCATTGCCGAAGTCGTGGTCGATCAAGCCCCGGTGCCGATGAAACGTCTCGGCGTTCCCGGCGTCTTTGCCCACACCGGTTCGGCCGAATGGCTGCTGGATGAATTCGGCATGGCGCCGGCCGCCATTGCCGATGCGGCCGAAGCGCTGATCAAGAGAAAATAAGGTCTCCTCCCAGAGTCGTCGCGTGTCTTCGGATGCGCGGCGACACCCTTTTTGCAATATCGTCGTTTAATCGCCGCAAGGCGGAACGAAAACTGCCGACGAAAGACCTCCGTCATGCGCGCCATTTTGTCCATCGATCAGGGCACCACCAATTCCAAGGCCATTCTCGTCTCGGAAAGCGGAGAGTTGCTGGCGCGCGGCTCATCACCCGTCGGCATTACCTATCCGCAGCCCGGCTGGGTGGAACAGGATCCGAACCGCATCTGGGCCTCGGTCCGTGAAGCGATTTCCGCCTGCCTCGCCGCCGCCCCCTCTGCGATCGATGTCGCGGCCATCGCCATTTCCAACCAGCGCGAATCCGTCACCATATGGGATGGCGAGACCGGCGAGCCGCTCGGCCCGGTGCTCAGCTGGCAGTGCCGAAGAACGGCGCAGGACTGTGCTGAGCTGATCGAGAAAGGCCATTCCGAGCACGTCATGGCGCTGACCGGCCTGCCGATCGACCCGATGTTTCCCGGCGCAAAAATGCGCTGGCTGCTGGAGCGTGCCCCGAAGGGGCATAGGCTCCGCATCGGCACCATCGATAGCTGGCTGATCCATTGCTTTACCGGCGGTAAAGTCCATGCCTGCGACGCCTCCAACGCCGCCCGCAGCCAGGTGCTCGATCTCAACCGGCAGGTCTGGAGCGAGGAGCTTTGCGAGCTCTTCGGCATCGATATCAACGCCCTGCCGGACCTACGCGACAGCAGCGGCGATTTCGGCACCACATCGGGCGTTCCCGGTATCAAGGACGGCACACCGATCCTCGCCGCAATCGGCGACAGCCACGCAGCCCTCTTTGGCCATGGCGCCTTCAACCCCGGCGACGGCAAGGTCACTTTCGGCACCGGCTCATCTGTGATGACCACTCTGCCGCATTTCATCGCGCCCGAACGCGGCATTACCACCACGGTCGCATGGCGGCTCGGCGGCAAGCCGACCTTTGCCTTTGAAGGCAATATTCTCGTTTCGGCAGCCTCCCTGCCCTGGATGACGGAGATTCTCGGCCTGCCGGATGTCGCCGCGCTGGTGGAACTCGCCGCCACTGCCGGGCCAAACGGCCCCGGTTTCGTGCCGGCCTTCGTCGGCCTTGGAGCGCCCTATTGGGATACCAATGCGCGCGCCCTGTTCTCGCAGATCAATTTCAGCACCACGCGTGCCCAGATGGCCCGCGCCGTCACTGACTCGATTGCCTTTCAGGTCCATGACGTCTTCGCCGCCATGCGCGCGCAGTCGCCTTCGGGTTTTGGACGGCTGTTCGTGGATGGCGGGCCGAGCCAGAACCGTTTCCTGATGCAATGCGTTGCCGACATGCTGCAACACCCCATCATCCAGCGCGACGCGCCGGAAGCCTCGGCACTGGGTGCCGCCTATCTGGCCGGCCTTGCCCTCGGTGTCTGGAGCGATCTCGATGCCATCGCGGCGTTGAACAGCAACGGCAACACCATCGTGCCATCCGCCAGCGAAAACAGCCGGCGGCTCAGCGTCTGGCGCGATGCGATTGCCCGCTCGACCTTGCCTGTAACCTCGGGTAATGGTGAATAAAAATTCACCCTGGAGGGCTTATGGGCAGGCTAAACGAACTTCGAATGATATCCCGCGTGGCGCAGATGTATTTCAGCGAGCACAAAAGGCAGGCGGAAATTGCGCAGCATCTCAACCTGTCGCAGGCCACCGTCTCGCGCATGTTGAAGCGTGCCGAGGCGGAAGGCATCGTCCGCACCAGCATCATTCCGCCGCCCGGCACCTATAGCGATCTGGAAGCGCAGCTGCGCGAACGTTTCGACCTGCCGGAAGCCATCGTTGTCGATTGCAGCGAGGATCGCGACGGCGCGATCATGGCCCGCATCGGTGAAGCGGCGGCGCATTTTCTCGAGGTGACGCTGTCGCAGAACGAGATCATCGGCGTTTCCAGCTGGAGCCAGACGATCTTCAAGATGGTGGAAAACATCCACCCGCTGAAAGGGTCGAAGGCGCGCTACATCGTGCAGACACTGGGCGGCATGGGCGATCCTTCCGTGCAGACGCACGCGACCCAGATCACCACCCGGCTGGCGCGGCTGACCGAGGCCGAACCGAAACTGCTGCCGGTGCCGGGCGTCGCCACCTCGCGGGAAGCGAAGCTCCTGATGCTCGCCGATCCCTTCGTGCGCGAAACCATCGATCTCTTCGGGTCCATCACGCTCGCCATCGTCGGCGTCGGTGCGGTCGAGCCGTCGGAACTTCTCGCCCGTTCCGGCAACATCTTTTCCGCCAAGGAACTCGCCGATCTCGCCCAGGCGGGTGCGGTGGGCGACATATCGCTGCGGTTCTTCGACAGGCAAGGCAAACCGGTGAAGACGCCGCTCGACGACCGGGTCATCGGCCTGCCGCTGGAAAACCTCTCCAATGTCGACCGCGTCATTGCGCTCGCCGGCGGCTCGAAAAAGACCGAGGCCATTGCCGGCGCGCTCAGAACCGGTGTGATCGACGTGCTCGTCACCGACAAATTCACTGCCGAACGACTGGTCGGCCAGGAAACATAGCCATATCCCATAAAGGAGGAGACATGAGGCGCTTTGAAGGTCAATCCGTATTCGTGACCGGAGGCAACAAGGGCATCGGTTACGGCATAGCCCGCCGTTTTGCCGAGGAAGGCGCAAAAGTCGCCATCGCCTCAGTCGACAGGGACACGCAGGACGCCGCCCAAAAACTGGCCGACGAAACCGGCTCTGTCACCCATGGCGTCATCCTCGATGTGCGCGACGCGGCAGCGGTGCGCGAGGCCTATGGCGCTGCCGAGGAGGCGATCGGTCCGCTCTCCATCTCCGTCCAGAACGCCGGCGTCATCACCATTTCCAAGATCGAGGAGCTGACGCAGGAACAGTGGGATTTCAATCTCGACGTCAACACCAAGGGCGCTTTCCTCTGCTGCCAGGAGGCGATCCGCCGCTTCCGCGCAAGCGGCACCAGAGGCCGCCTCGTCAACACCGCCTCCGGCCAGGCACGCCAGGGCTTCATCTATACCCCGCATTATGCCGCTTCCAAATTCGGCGTTATCGGCCTGACGCAAAGCCTTGCCAAGGAACTGGCGCCGGAGGGCATCACCGTCAACGCCATTTGCCCGGGCATCATCCATACTGAAATGTGGGACTATAACGACCGTGTCTGGGGCCAGATGCTTGGCGATTACAAGCCCGGCGAATTGATGGCCGAATGGGTACGCAACATTCCCATGCGTCGCGCCGGAACGCCCGCCGAAGTGGCCGCACTGGTGGCGTTTCTGGCCTCCGAGGATGCGGCATATATCACCGGCCAGACGATCAACGTCGATGGCGGTTTGATCATGTCGTAAGGCTTGTTTGGAAACTGGCGCGCGCTCCGATCTCCCTCATCCCTGTGCTCGTCACAGGGATCCAGCCAGCCCAAGCCCTTGGGCTGAAAGGACTCTTCCCGCCGCGCAGACGCGCGTCGGCTGGATTCCTGTGACAAGCACAGGAATGAGGGAGGTGACCCCGGCGATCAGTTGCGCAGCCGATACCCCGTCCTGAACATCCAGCCCACAACGCCAAGGCACAGCGCCAGGAACAGCGTGATCATGGCGAGGCTGATGACCGGATTGACGTCGGCAATCTCGTAAAAACTCCAGCGGAAGCCGCTGATGAGATAAAGCACCGGATTGAAATGGCTGACCGTCTGCCAGAAGGGCGGCAGCATGTCGATGGAATAGAAGCTGCCGCCAAGGAAGGTCAAGGGCGGCACCACCAGCATCGGAATGAGGTTCAGCTGCTCGAAATTCGTCGCCCATATGCCGATGATGAAACCGAACAGGCTGAAACTCACCGCCGTCAGCACGAAGAACAGGATCATCATGAACGGATGGGCGATGGTGATATCCACGAAGAAGGAGGCTGTTATCAGGATGATCGTGCCGATCATCAGCCCCTTGGTCGCCGCCGCCCCGACATAACCCGCGACGATTTCCGTCATTGCCACCGGGGCGGAGAGGATTTCGTAGACCGTACCGGTGAATTTCGGAAAATAAATGCCGAAGGAACCGTTGGCGATACATTGCGTCAGCAGCGTCAGCATGATGAGGCCGGGCGTTATGAACGCGCCATAGGAAACACCGCCAACTTCCTGAATCCGTGAACCGATTGCTGTTCCGAACACGATGAAGTAGAGCGAGGTGGAAATGACCGGCGACACCACGCTCTGCAGCAGGGTGCGCCGCGTGCGCGCCATTTCGAACAGATAGATGGACTTGATGGCTTCGAAATTCATGCCTGGTCTCCCACCAGCGAAACGAAGATATCCTCAAGCGAACTCTGCCGCGTGGAAATATCCTTGAAATGGATGTTGGCGGCAAAAAGTGCAGCCAGAACATCGGCAATGCGGCCCTGCTCGCCATTATCCTCGATTTCATAGGTAATGGTGCAGCCATCCTCGGAAAGCGTGAGGCCGAAGGGCGAGAGACTTTCCGGCAAAGTCGCCACCGGCTGGGAAAGCGCGAGGAAAAGCTGCTTGCGGCCGAGTTTTTTCATCAGCGCCGTCTTCTCCTCCACCAGCAGCAGCTTGCCGCCATTGATGACGCCCACCCGGTCGGCGATTTCTTCCGCCTCTTCGATATAATGCGTCGTCAGGATGATGGTGACGCCTTTGGAGCGCAAATCGGCGACGACGTTCCACATGTCGCGGCGCAGCGCCACATCCACACCGGCGGTCGGCTCGTCAAGAAACAGTACCTTCGGCTCATGCGCCAGCGCCTTGGCGATCAGCACACGCCGTTTCATGCCGCCGGAAAGCTCCCGCAACATGTTGTCCTTCTTGTTCCAGAGCGACAGGGATTTGAGGATGCGCTCGATCAGTTCCGGGTTCTTCTTCTGTCCGTGCAGGCCGCGCGAAAAACTGACGGTGTTCCACACCGTCTCGAACTGGTCGGTGGTCAATTCCTGCGGCACGAGGCCGATCAGCGCTCGCGTCTGGCGGAAATCCTTGACCACATCATGCCCGCCGACGAGTACCGAGCCTCCGCCCGGATTGACGAGACCGCAGACGATGGAGATCAGCGTCGTCTTGCCGGCGCCGTTCGGGCCGAGGAGGGCGAGGATTTCCCCTTCCCTGATATCGAGGCTGATACCTTTGAGCGCCTGAAAGCCATTTGCGTAGGATTTTGTCAGATTCCGTATCGAAACAATGGCATTCATGGCGAATCTTTCGAAAAACCGAGTAAGATGCACGCCATATAGGCCGGGAAACGCACAAATGCCAGCCCGGCGGCCTGAACACTGCGTTCGGCGATCAGGGAAAATCAGCCGTAGACGCTATAGAAAAACTGCGCCGCGACGAAGACCAGAAACAGCCCGAAGGCCCGTTCCAGCTGCTGTTTGCTCAGCGCATGGGCGAGCCGCGCACCATAGGGCGCGACGACGAGCGTGATGGGGATCAGAAGCACCACGGCGATCCAGTTGATGAAGCCGGTCGAAAACGGCGGCAGGCCCGCATCCCCCCAGCCGGCCCAGACATAGCCCAGCAGCCCCGGCAGCGAGATCAGCACGCCGACACCGGAAGAGGTGGCGACGGCCTGATGGATGCTGCGCCCGTAAAGCGTCATGAAGGTATTGTTCATCACCCCGCCGCCCACGCCCATCAGGCCGGAAAAAAGCCCGATGCCGGTGCCCACCAGAAAACGCCCCGGATTTTTCGGCAGGTCGGAACCGAGATGCCAGCTTGCACGGTTGAAGATCATCCGGAAGGCGAGCATGAGCGCGATGAAGGCGAAGATCAGGCGGAGCGCGACGCTGGAGGCATGGGCGGCCACCACCGATGCGAGGATGGTGCCGAGCGGCACGGCGACGATCCAGCCCTTCAGAAGATCGATATCGACCGCGCCTTTCTGGCGATGCGTCAGGAACGAGCGGATGGAGGTTGGCACGATGATGGCAAGCGACGTGCCGAGCGAAAGATGCATGCGCACCGCCTCGGGCACATCCAGAAGGCCGAAGACCTGGTAGAAGACGGGCACCAGCACCGCGCCGCCGCCAATGCCGAACAGCCCCGCCAGAAGGCCTGCAACCACACCCGCGGCTGCAAGCGCCGCGGCAAAGATCATAAGCTCTGAAACAGGGGGCATCAAAGCGGGCTCCCGGCGGCCGTTGTCACAAACATGTGACGCTCATAGCGTATCAGAAAAGCGCGGCAAGCCATGTTGGCCGCAGGTCAGTACGGCGCGATGTCTTTTGCCGCATAGCCGCGCCGGATGGACCACTCCGTGGGATCGTTTTCCCATTGCATGCCCTTGCAAAGACGCCGATATCCCCCCGATAAGGCTGTCTTCTTCACCGGCCTTCGGGCCGGTCTTTTTTTGTGCGCATGTGACGGGCGGCTATCGAACCAGCGCGCAGAGAGAGAGAGAGAGAGAGAGAGAGAGAGAGAGACATCCCAATCTTCGTCATTCCGGCCCTCTCTCAGAATCCGCAGCCCATGTCATCGGCGGCAGGCTGACGACAAGTTGCCCTCCATATTCGACGTCATCCTCGGGCCTTGTGCCGAGAATCTGCCGACCTATTGCCAATCGCGACGTTGCAGATGCTCGGGACAGCCCGAGCATGACGGAGGAGACGCTTTCAAAGTCAGCCCATGAGCCTGCAACGGCAGAGCTTAATCGCAATGCCTGTAACCGGATTTCCGTGTGCGCAGGTCGAAGTGAAAATGGTTCCAGTGGTTCGGATCGCTGCCCGGCCCGAGAACGGTGGAGAAATATTTGCAGCTGTCGGACCTCACCGCCTTCAGCAGCGCCTTTTCGCGGAAGGCGAAGAAGCTCTTGCTGCGGACGTCGATTTCCTTGCCGTTCTTCAGCGTGATGGTGCCGATATCGATGGCGTTGCCGCGCGCATGTTCGGACCAGGGATTGCTGGAACGCGAATTCATCTTGCGGCAGGAATAACCGCCCATCGGCGTGATGCGGCCCACGCCAGAGAGATAACGGAAACGCGAGGATGGCACGAGTTCGAACTTCACCCATTTGGCAAAGGCGAGCGTGACCTGGCAGTTGAGCTTCACCGCCGGGCGGATGGCGACGCCGCTGGCAAGACCGCTGAGTTCGATCGGATAGTCGATACCGCAGGTTGGACCGTCGGCAATACGGGCGACATCGCGGAAGGCGACGCCGAGACGGCGCAATTCGGCGCGGCAGGCCACTTCGGAAGAGGGCATGACGCCGGGCGGCATCGACCGGTTGCTCTGCATGCCGCCGCCCGCCATCGGATCGTTGGGCATAAGCATGGCCACTTCCTCCACCGGCTGGCGGCGGGAAGAGGAACCGGCTGGCGGCGGCGGTATCAGGCGAGACTGGCTGGTGGCCGGCTGACGCCGGGTCGGAGAGATGGCCACCGGATTGTCGGTGCCGATACCGTCCACCACCGGCTGCGCCGACGCGCCTTCGGCAATATCGGCATCCTGTTCTTCGGCAAGCCCGCGAACCGGCTCCACGCCCAGCATGGAATCCATGTTCACGCCGCCCTCGCCTTCGGCGATCTCGTTGCTTGCCATCTGTTGCGCAGGCATGGCCTGGCTCTGCATGGTCTGAGCCGGCATGGTGGTATGGCCGCTGGCCGCCATGCGCGCCTGATGCTGCGCATCGAGCGTGGAATAACCCTGACCGGCCTGCCGCGATTGCAGCAGCGGATCCTGCGATGCGTAAGGTTCCGGCATCGGCTGCGATATGGCAGCGGGATAATCGCCGCTCTGCCCTGCCCGTTCGGCCTGATTGACTGCCCCCGCCGGCGCGCTGTAGCCCTGCTGCCGAGACGAGCGGATGGCGCTGACGCGCGTGGTGCCGTCCACCTCCGCCGGTGGCACGAGGCCCTCCGCCGAACACGACACCATCACCGTGGAAATCATCAGCAACGTCACAAGACGACGCGGAAGGGAAACATACGCCATACGAGAACCTGTACCTTCAGCGGCCGCAATCGCGGCAATACAGGGAAAATTTTAAAGAAATGAGGTAAACGAAACCTTATTGGTTGCAGGAAATAACGAATGGTCCTGTTTCGTGGTACGGGGACTGAAGAAGGGCCGACAGAATTGCGGCGAAGGTGGCGACGAAAACGGTGCCCCCTCGATCGGAGACACTCAAAAACGTCCCTCCTCCTCAGGTTTGCCCCGAGGAGGACGTCGAGTGCTGAAGAAGCGTCTCACCCTTCCAAAGGGCGCGGCCGAGGCCACGCCCTCCACCCAACGTCAGATAAACAGCATCAAGCCGCCCGCGAAACCTCGCGCGCCACGCCCTGCCCCAATTCGAAACGGGAAAGCAGCGCCCGCAACTGACGGCTTTCTTCTGCCAGCGTCTGGCTCGCCGCCGTCGTTTCTTCCACCATGGCGGCGTTCTGCTGCGTCATCTGGTCCATGTGGTTGACGGAGGTATTGATCTCCTGCAGTCCGGTTGCCTGTTCACGCGCCGCGGTGGCGATGGTATTCACATGACCTTCGACGCGGTTGACAAGCTCCACGATCTCCTCCAGCGCATCGCCGGTGGAACGGACAAGTGCCACGCCGCCGCCGACCTCTTCCGCCGAACGGTTGACAAGGGTCTTGATCTCCTTGGCGGCATTGGCGGAACGTTGCGCCAGTTCACGCACTTCCTGCGCCACCACGGCAAAACCGCGCCCCGCCTCACCCGCACGCGCCGCCTCCACCCCGGCATTCAGCGCGAGAAGATTGGTCTGGAAGGCGATCTCGTCAATGACGGAGATGATCTGCCCGATGCGTTTCGAGGACTCCTCGATACGGCCCATGGCGTCGACGGCATTGCGGACGATATCGCCCGACCGGCCTGCACTGGTTTTCGTATCCTGCACCATCTGCCGGGCTTCGTTGGCCCGTTCGGAAGCGGTGCGCACCGTGGCGGTAATTTCGTCGAGAGCCGCGGCTGTCTCCTCCAGCGCTGCCGCCTGCTGTTCGGTCCGGCGCGAAAGATTGCCGGTCGCGCCGCTGATATCGGAGGCACTATCATTGACCACATGGCCGGTTCTGGCAATCGCCTCGATCGCGCCGTGCAGCGCCCCGACCGCCCGGTTGAAATCCATGCGCAATTTCTCATAATCCCCACCGATATCGGCAAGCGACACGGTCAGATCGCCATTGGCAAGGGCTTCGAGCGCATGACCCAGCCGGTCCATCGCGTGGGCCTGCCGCTCGGATGCGGAACGCAGGACCATCTCGTTGCCCTGCCGCGCCTCCTCCAGCGCCCGCTGCTGGTCAGCCTCGCGCGCCTGCAGGACGCTGCGCTCATTGACGCTGTCGCGCAGGACCAAAAGCGTCTTGGCAATCGCGCCGATTTCGTTGCGGCGATCGGCGAACTGGATTTCGGCCGTGCCATCTCCATCCGCGATGCGCTTCATGCTCTGCCGGATGAGATCGATCGGCCGCGTCACGCCGCGCACCACGGCGGCGGCCACACCGATGACGAGAAGACCGGACAGGGCGCACAGGCCGACATAAAAATAAGCGTCGTTCCAGAAAGCCGCCTCGAGATCGTCGACATAAACACCGGTGCCGACAATCCAGCCCCAGGGTGCAAAGCCGGCGACATGGGAAAACTTCTCCACCGGTTCCGGCGCGCCGGGTTTCGGCCAATAATAATCGACAAAGCCCTGGCCGCCCGCCTTCACCGTATTTACGAATTCGACGAACAGCGCCTTGCCGTTCGGATCCTTGTTGGCAGTAAGGTCGGTGCCGTTCATTTCAGGCTTGATCGGATGCATCACCATTTTGGGATGCATGTCGTTGATCCAGAAATAGCCGCTGCCATTGCCATACCGCATGGCGGCGATGGTTGTCTTTGCCTGCTGCTGCGCCGCTTCCCGGCTCAGGCTGCCGCCCTGTTCCAGGCGATAATATTGCTCGAGAATGGCGATGGCGGTTTCGTTCATCGCCGCCAGTCCCGCTTTCCGTTCGCTTTCCATCTTGTGGTAACTTTCAAACAGGCTGAAAGTCAGGGCCGCAGTCAATATTGCCAGAAACAATGCGACGAGCGCATAAAGGCGCATCGATATCGTGATATTTTTCATACTCCCCCCAAGCCGATGATGTAGTTCGACCAGCCGAGGTTAAAGTTGAAAAATTTATTATCATTAAATATGCAGGTTATACGTTAGTATTATTTTCGCGCAGACCGATCGGTGCCGGCAATACTCGCCACCGCTGTTCGAAACCGGCACAGCGGTTGCGGACTTCGTCAAACCCCATGCCGTTTTAAAGAGCTCGTTAACCCTGGCGTTCTATGCTCTTTTGCCAAAATACGGATACAGGGAGGCGCGCGATGGCACGGCCGAATTTCCGCTATACGCATTATGACCTGAAGGAATTGCGGGCTGGCACCACCATTGAAATATCGCTGTCGGCCGTCAACAATGTCCGGCTGATGACAGGCGCGAATTTCCAGCGCTTCACCGAATTGCTCGACTTCAAATATCTCGGCGGCGTCGCCAAAAAATCGCCGATCCGCATCGCCATTCCCGAAACGATGCACTGGCATCTCATCATCGATGCCGAAGGCCATAGCGGTCTGGCGGAATCCTCGGTCAAGATGCTGCCGGCGCAGCCACAGGCGACGCCCCACCGCAAGGCATCCTGACCTTCTTTAAAAACAGCAGGTTGTCGCGGTTTCGCGACTCTTTTTACCAGCGGCTTGATTCTTTTTCTCAAGATCGCCGCGCAATGCGGCTACCGCCCCGACCACGCGGACCCTAACGCGCCCCACGCTCGCGGCGCAACTTCGTCCACCAGTCGAGCCGCTTGCGGATTTCCCGTTCGAAACCCCGGTCCGGCGGATCGTAAAAAGTCGTGCGTCCCATTTTCTCCGGGAAATAATCCTGCCCTGAAAAGGCATCCGGTTCGTCATGGTCGTAACGGTAACCGTCGCCATAACCCTCGCCCTTCATGAGCTTGGTCGGCGCGTTCAGGATGTGTTTCGGCGGCACCAGCGAGCCGTTTTCCTTGGCCGCCCGCATCGCCGCCTTGAAGGCGGTATAGACGGCGTTGGATTTCGGCGCGGTCGCGAGATAGACGCAGGCCTGCGCCAGCGCCAGTTCGCCTTCGGGTGAGCCGAGATAGTCATAGGCATCCTTGGCGGCGTTGCAGACGGCAAGCGCCTGCGGATCGGCAAGGCCGATATCCTCCACCGCCATGCGCACCAGCCGCCGCCCGATATAGAGCGGATCTTCACCGGCATCGAACATGCGGGCCAGATAATACAGCGCCGCATCCGGGTCCGAACCGCGCACCGACTTATGCAGCGCGGAAATGAGATTGTAATGCCCGTCCTGGCTCTTGTCGTAAACCGGCGCGCGGCGCTGCACGATGCGCGTCAGACCTTCGGTATCGAAAGTCTCGTCCTTGCGCGCCGCACGCCAGACCTCTTCGGCAAGGGTCAGCACGGCGCGACCGTCGCCATCGGCCATGCGGATCAGGCTGGCCCGCGCCTCCTCGGTCAGTGGCAGGGCCTTCTGCTCCGCCTCCTCGGCGCGCTTCAAAAGCTCGCTCAGGCTCTCCTCGTCATGCGAGCGGAATGTCAGGACACGCGCCCGCGACAGAAGAGCGGCATTCAGCTCGAAGGACGGGTTTTCGGTCGTCGCACCCACCAGAATGATGGTGCCGTCCTCCATCACCGGCAGGAAACTGTCCTGCTGGGCGCGGTTGAAACGATGTATCTCGTCAACAAAAAGCAGCGTCTGCCGGCCGTTCATCCGCCGTGCGCGCGCCGCTTCAAAGACCTTCTTGAGATCGGCGACACCGGAGAAGATTGCCGAAATCTGCTCGAAGGCCAGCCCCGCCTCGCCGGACAGCAGCCTTGCCACCGTGGTCTTGCCGGTTCCGGGCGGTCCCCAGAAGATCATCGACCCCAGGGAGCCGCTGTCGATCATGCGGCGCAGAACGCCCTCTTCGCCCGTCAGATGCGGCTGCCCGCTCACCTCCGCCAGCGTTTTTGGGCGCAGACGATCGGCAAGAGGCCGCCGGTTGGCGACCTCCACGGGCACTTGCGGGGCGAAGAGGTCGTCGCTCATCGCAAGAACTGCCGGATGCGCTGGCCGTCGCGCAGGATTTCCACGCGCCAGAAGCCGGGATTGTCGTCCAGCGCCTTCTCGACAGCGGCGGTGGAGCCGATATCCGCGCCGTTCAGCGACAGGATCACATCCTTGGGCAGAAAGCCGACACGATAGGCCGGCGAACCGCGTTTCACATCGGTAATGACAACGCCAGTCACCTGCGACGGCATGCGCAATTCGTCGGCAAGCTTCGGCGAAAGATTGGCGACGGTCGCACCGGCGAAGGGATTGCGGCCCTCGATCAGGCGTTCATCGCGTGGCGCGGTTTCCGGCGCGGTATCGAGCGCGATGGTCAGTTTCTTCTCCTTGCCCTTGTCCATGACCGTCAGTTCGGCCGACTTGCCGATACCTGCCGTCGTCAGGCGATAACCAAGGGCATCCGGATGCTCCACCTCGAAACCGTTGACGGCGGTGACGACCTGCCCCGGCTCGACGCCCGCCTTCTCGGCCGGACCGTCCTTGACGACGCTGACGACCAGCGCACCGCGCGCGCGATGCAGGCCAAGCGCTTCAGCGACATCCGAGGTTACCGGATCGAAAGTCGCGCCGATATAGGGTCGCTGGAAACTTGTATCCCCACGCTCGGCGGCGGCGACGAAAACCCGGACCAGATTGGCGGGAATGGCAAAACCGATGCCGTTCGAACCGCCGCCCTTGGAAAAGATCGCGGTATTGATGCCGATCAGTTCACCGGCCATGTTCATCAGCGCGCCGCCGGAATTGCCGGGATTGATGGAAGCGTCGGTCTGGATGAAGAAACCGAAATCGCCCTGCGTCACCTGGTTGCGCGCCAGACCCGAGACGATGCCGCTCGTCACCGTCTGGCCGACACCGAACGGGTTGCCGATGGCCAGCACCAGATCGCCGACTTCAATGGCATCCGAATTGCCGAGCGACAGCACCGGAAACTGCTCCTTCGCATCGATCTGCAAAATGGCGAGATCGACCCGGTCGTCCTTCAGCAGGACCTTGGAGGAAAACTCGCGCCCATCCGCCAGCGCCACCTTGATATCGTCAGCACCGTCGATGACGTGATTGTTGGTCACCACGAGGCCGCCGGCGGTAACGATCACGCCCGAGCCGAGCGACGACTGTTTTTCCGTGCGGTTCGGCATCTGCTGGCCGAAAAACTGTTCGAAGAACGGATCGCCGGCAAAGGGCGAAAGGCGCCGCTGCACCACGCGTTCGGCATAGACATTCACCACCGCGCCTGCGGTGCGCTTCACCAGCGGCGCGAAGGAAAGCTGCATTTCCGTGTGGCTCGACGGCACGGCCCTGTTGTCCTGCGCCGCAGCACCCACGGGCAGGAGAATGAGTGCCGCAAGAAAGCCGGTGGACAGATACTTCAACACGCTTCGCATGTGATTCCTCATCGTCATCAGTATGATGGAGTTATAACGCCAAAGCCTGTAAAGCAAAGAGCGGCAAGATGATGGCCGGCCTTTTCCCTTACGGGTCCGGCTCGTGCAGTTGGAACCAGCGAGACCCCTTTTTGGTTTCACCCGCACCGACTGTCCTTGAAAGAGACGACACATGCATCCGAAACAGACATTCCTCGCCTGCGGCCTCCTCCTCGCCTCCGCCGCTCTGGGTTCCCCCGCTGGCGCTGCCAGCTTCGATTGCACGAAGCCCGATCTGGCCGCGGATGAAAAGGCGATCTGCGACAACCGCGCCCTGAACGATCAGGATGTGAAGATGGCCACCACCTTCGACATCCTCACCCAGCTGATGGCCATGGGCGCCCGCGACGCGCTGCGCGACGAGCAGAGCCAATGGCTAAAGAAACGCCAGGAATGCGCGGCGGATGTCACGTGCCTGACCGGCGCTTACGATGAGCGGATGAAGAAACTCGGTGAAGCCTTCCAGAGCATCAACAGACCTCTTTAAAGCCAGCAGCGCCAATCAGGCTGTCCGGATGACAGTCTCCATAAGGCCGTGCAGCTGATCGCGATAACCGGTTCTGGCGGAAGGTGCATCCTCCCGTGAGGTCATCACCACGGACAGCCGTCTGGCGGGAACGATATAGAGCATCTGCCCGCCATAACCCCAGGCGTAATAGACCGTTTCTCCCGCCATCTCCTTGATGAACCAGCAATAACCGTAACCATCGCCGTTGAAGACCGAATTGGTGCGCTGTCGCCAGGACTGGTCGATCCAGCCTTGCGAGATCAGTCGCTCACCCCCGCGCGTCACGCCGCCCCGGCGGTAAAGCTCACCGAATGCCAATAATGAGCGCGCCGTCATCGCCATCTGGTTGCCGCCGAGATAGATGCCCTGCGGATCGCGCTCCCAGCCGCCGATGGAAAATCCCTCGAGCGGCCGGAACCAGTCGCGGGCGAGAGCCAGAGTCGAGCGGCCGGATGCCCTGGTCAATATCGCCGAGAGCAGATGGGTGGAGCCGGTGGAATAAAGCATGCCGCCGCCCGGTTCTCCGGCAAAACCCGACCCCAGCGCCATTCTCACCCAGTTGCGGCTGGCAACCCACCGGCCATAATTCGGCCCTGACATGCGCTCCAGACCGGATTGCATGGATAGCAGGTTACCGATGGTGATGCGCTCCAGTCGCGGATCGGGGCTCGGCGGAAAATCGCCGCGCAGGATGGTCGTAATCGGCTGATCGGCACCTTCGAGGATCTTGCGATCGATCGCCATGCCCACCAGCGCCGAAATGATCGATTTCGACGCCGATTTGATATTGGTGGAGCCGTTCAGGCTGGCGCCATGATAGGCGCGGCTCGCCGCCTCCTCGCCATCGATGCTGATGATCACGGCCTTGAGGCTGGAAAGCGCATCCGCATCCCGGAGCAACGGATCGAAACGGACGCCATTGCCGGCGTTTTGGGCGCTGGCAAACCGGGCAAAAGGCAGCGACGCGATGAGGGCGAGTGCGGTTCGTCTTTTCATGATGCTGAAGTTAGGCATCGCGCCACGTTGGAAAAGGTCTGGTGACCGAACATCACTCCAATGTGACTGCGAGGATGGCGCGCAAGTAGTTGAAGGCGTGCGATTTATAAATGAAAAACAGCATGTTGGCCGCGTTTGGAGAATCATCCTCTGAGGCAATTGAATCTGTTTCTGAACCGCGACGCTACAGCCGCAGAAATGACAGCAAAAAGCCGCCCGAAAGAGCGGCTGATTAGGACGATAAATCCACCCCAACTCAACGTCATCCTCGGGCTTGACCCGAGGATCCCATGAGGTTAGCGGCCTGTGGATCCTCGCCTCAAGGGCGAGGATGACGGAGGAGAGGCAGCATACTTCGCCCTCCACCGGAAACCGTCTGAACGACAGCTTACTCCGGCAAAATGCGCACAGCACCCTTGTCCGCGCTTGACGCAAAGGCGGCATAGGCTTTCAGCGCCGTCGTGACGTTGCGCTTGCGCGGCGCCACCGGTTTCCAGCCCTGTTCTTCCTGCTCGGCCCGGCGCGACGCCAGTTCCGCATCGGTGACCTTCAGGTTGATGGTGCGGTTCGGAATGTCGATCTCGATCAGATCACCGGGGCGCACGAGGCCGATGGCGCCGCCCTGCGCCGCTTCCGGCGAGGCGTGGCCGATGGACAGGCCCGAGGTGCCGCCCGAAAAACGGCCGTCGGTGATCAGCGCGCAGGCTTTGCCGAGACCCTTGGATTTCAGATAGCTGGTCGGATAGAGCATTTCCTGCATGCCCGGTCCGCCCTTCGGCCCTTCGTAGCGGATGACGACGACGTCGCCCGCCTTGACCTCGTTACCGAGAATACCCTTCACGGCGGCATCCTGGCTTTCGTAAACCACTGCCGGGCCGGTGAATTTCAGAATGGACTCATCAACGCCCGCCGTCTTCACGATGCAGCCGTCGAGCGCGATGTTGCCGTAAAGCACGGCCAGACCGCCATCCTTGGAGAAGGGCTTTTCAACCGAGCGGATGACGCCGTTTTCGCCGTCCGTATCGAGATCGTCCCAGCGCGAGGACTGGCTGAAGGCCACCTGCGTCGGCACGCCGCCAGGAGCCGCCTTGAAGAACTGGCGCACCGTTTCGCTGTTGGTACGGGTGATGTCCCAACGGTCGATGGCGTCGCCCAGTGTCGCCTCATGCACCGTATAGGTGTCGCGGTTGATGAGACCGCCACGTTCCAGCTCGCCGAGGATGCGCATGATGCCGCCGGCGCGGTGCACGTCTTCCATATGCACGTCCTGCTTGGCCGGTGCGACCTTGGAAAGGCAGGGAACCTTGCGGGAAAGACGGTCGATGTCTTCCATGCCGAAATCGACGCCGCCTTCATGCGCCGCCGCCAGAATATGCAGAACCGTGTTGGTGGAGCCGCCCATGGCGATATCCAGCGACATGGCGTTTTCGAACGCCGCCTTGTTGGCGATGGTGCGCGGCAGGACGGTTTCGTCCTCCTGCTCGTAATAACGGCGCGCCAGATCGACGATCAGATGGCCGGCCTCGACGAACAGGCGCTTACGATCCGAATGGGTGGCGAGCGTCGAGCCGTTGCCGGGCAAGGACAAGCCCAGCGCCTCGGTCAGACAGTTCATCGAATTGGCGGTGAACATGCCGGAACAGGAACCGCAGGTCGGGCAGGCCGAACGCTCGATGACCTTCACGTCCTCGTCGGAAATCTTGTCGTCCGCAGCCGCAACCATGGCGTCGACCAGATCGAGCGCCACGGTCTTGCCATGCAGCACGACCTTGCCCGCTTCCATCGGGCCGCCGGACACGAAGACGGCGGGAATGTTGAGGCGCATCGCCGCATTCAGCATGCCGGGGGTGATCTTGTCGCAGTTGGAAATGCACACCATCGCGTCGGCGCAATGGGCATTGACCATATATTCCACCGAATCCGCGATGATCTCGCGCGACGGCAGCGAATAGAGCATGCCGTCATGGCCCATGGCGATGCCGTCATCCACCGCGATGGTGTTGAATTCCTTGGCGACACCGCCCGCCGCCTCGATCTCGCGCGCAACCAGCTGGCCGAGATCCTTCAGATGCACATGGCCCGGCACGAACTGGGTGAAGGAATTGACCACCGCGATGATCGGCTTGCCGAAATCGCTATCCTTCATGCCGGTGGCGCGCCAAAGGCCGCGCGCGCCCGCCATGTTGCGGCCGTGGGTTGTCGTTCTGGAGCGATAGGCTGGCATGGTGTTTTCCTCGATCTCTTGGGTAGAAGGGCCGTCCTCCGCAGCGCGTTCAAAACGGCCCTTGCCCTATTTTGCGGCTTTTCTAGCGCAAACCGCAAGCCCTGTCACTGTCACCTTCGGGCAAAACAGTACGGTTCGGTACGGTACGCCTTGCCCTCACCGCCGATATCGGATGGCATGTCATCACAAATGCGCGATTATCGGCTACCCGACACTGTTTTTCCGCAGAGCACTGAAACATATCTGTGCAGCGGTCGTATTGGCTATCATAATCGATTTATCGCCGATGCACCCGGCTTTTGTGGAGGTTGAAATGCCCGCCTATCGTCCGCCCGTGATCGCGGCCAGTGACATCACGCCGAAGAACATCTACCTGTCGCGACGCGGCTTTCTCGGCACGGCGGCCGGGCTTGCGGCCATCGGGCTTGCCGGCCGCGACGCGATTGCCGCACCGCTTTCCGCAAAAGCCAGCGCCTACAAGCTGGATGAAAAGCTCACTCCGCTCGACGCCGTCACCAGCTATAATAATTTCTACGAATTCGGCGTCGGCAAATCCGACCCGAAGGAAAATTCCGGCCAATTCAAGCCCACCCCCTGGACGGTGAAGGTGGACGGCCTCGTTTCCAAACCGCAGGAATTCGGCATCGAAGAGCTGATGAAATATCCTCTCGAGGAGCGCACCTATCGCATGCGCTGTGTCGAGGGCTGGTCTATGGTCATTCCATGGATCGGTTTCCCGCTTGCAAGCCTTCTCGACAAGGTGGAGCCGCTGGGCAGCGCAAAATACGTTTCCTTCGAAACGGTCGTGCGGCCGGACGAGATGCCGGGCCAGAGGGGCCTGTTCCAGCCTCTCTCCTGGCCCTATGTCGAAGGTCTGCGCCTCGATGAAGCGCGCCACCCGCTCACCATTCTCGCCGTCGGGCTCTATGGCGAGACCCTGCCGAACCAGAACGGCGCGCCGATCCGTCTTGTCGTGCCGTGGAAATACGGCTTCAAAGGCATTAAATCCATCGTCCACATTTCGCTCACCGAAAAACAGCCGGAAACGACCTGGAAAAATTCCAACGCCCGCGAATATGGTTTCTATTCCAACGTCAACCCGCATGTCGACCATCCGCGCTGGAGCCAGGCGACGGAACAGCGCATCGGCGAAGGCGGCTTTTTCGGCACACAGAACCGCCCTACCCTGATGTTCAACGGTTATGACGAGGTGGCGAGCCTTTATGCCGGCATGGACCTGAAGGCGAATTATTGACCATGGCTTTTGCCCTGCCCCTTCCCTCGCTGCCGAAGCGTTACCAGCCGGCGGCCATCTGGTCGCTTTATGTGATCGGCCTCTGTCCGGGCCTCTGGTATTTCTACCTCGCCGCAACCGGCGGCCTCGGCTTCAACCCGGTCAAGGATTTCGAGCACCTGCTCGGCATCTGGGCATTGCGCTTCCTGTGCCTCGGCCTGCTGGTGACACCGCTGCGCGATCTCTTCAACATCAATCTCATCGCCTATCGCCGGGCGCTGGGCCTGATCGCCTTTTATTATGTGCTCGCCCATTTCACCGTCTATCTGGTGCTGGATCGCGGCCTGATGCTCGGCTCCATCGCCGGCGATATTCTCAAGCGCCCCTATATCATGTTCGGCATGGCGGGGCTCATCATGCTCATTCCTCTCGCGCTTACATCCAACCGCTGGTCGATCCGCAAACTCGGCAGCCGCTGGAACACGCTGCATAAACTCGTTTATCTCGTGCTCATCGTCGGCGTGCTGCATTTCGTGCTGGCGCGGAAGTCGATCACGCTGGAACCGGTGTTCTATATCAGCACGATGGTGGTTTTGCTGGGCTATCGGCTGGTGCGGCCGTCGATTATGGCGCGGAAGCGAGGAAAACGCGCTGACAGGAGCCCTCTGCGACCCCAGTCAAAATCATGAAACCGACTGGTCGAAACCGGCAGACATCTTACGATGTTAAAATTTCCCTCAGCGGTCGAGCTATGCTTTCGCAGATATTCACCGCAATGGCAGACGGCGCGGCTTTCCGTCCCTCTCAAATTGCCAGAACCTTGAACGGCATATATCAACGAGCCCTTGCAAGGCTTGTCGAGCGTATCGAGATGGCTGAAATCAAAGAAAAAGACCTGCAAGTTCTTTGGCGGGCACATCACGCTTCCGACCAATTCTTCATGCTCGCGCCCATCGCCGATCTTCTTGGCCAGATCAGCCGGCATCTGCACTGTCGCCGGCCCTGAAGACAACACCAACGCAAAAAAGCCGGGCGATCTCTCACCCGGCTTTTTAACTCATGACGCCTGAACGGCGTCAGACCTTATGCAGCTTCGGCAGCAGCAGCTTCAGCGGCAACGCGTGCCTTGTCGGCTGCGCCCTTGGCGTCAACGTCGCGCTCGACGAATTCAATGACGGCGAGAGCGGCATTGTCGCCCTGGCGGAAGCCGGCCTTCATGATACGCAGGTAGCCGCCATTGCGGGTTGCGTAACGCGAAGCGATCGCATCGAACAGCTTGCGAACGGCGTCCTGATCCTTGATCTGCGAAATGGCCTGACGACGAGCGTGCAGGTCGCCGCGCTTGCCCAGCGTCACGAGACGCTCGACGATCGGACGGATTTCCTTCGCCTTCGGAAGGGTGGTAACGATCTGCTCATGGGTGATGAGCGAAGCAGCCATGTTGGCAAACATTGCCTTGCGGTGGCTGGCGGTTCTATTGAGCTTGCGGCCTGAATTACCGTGGCGCATTGCTATTCTCCTTCTTCGCAGGTTCCTTCTCTAAGGCCTGCCGTTTCCTGGCACATGCAGGTGACTTACCTGCTGTTTGACGGGGAAAGGCAGTCTTTAAGGTCTGCCTTCTTGTTTGTTAGTATTGGTCTTCGTAACGCTTGGCGAGATCTTCGATGTTCTCAGGCGGCCATGCCGGCACTTCCATGCCGAGGTGCAGACCCATGGAAGCGAGAACTTCCTTGATTTCGTTCAGCGACTTGCGACCAAAGTTCGGCGTGCGGAGCATTTCGGCTTCGGTCTTCTGGATCAGGTCGCCGATATAAACGATGTTGTCGTTCTTCAGGCAGTTTGCCGAACGAACGGACAGTTCGAGCTCGTCGACCTTCTTGAGAAGCGCCGGGTTGAACGCGAGTTCGGTAACCGATTCTTCTTCTGCTTCCTTCTGCGGCTCGTCGAAGTTGACGAAGACGCCCAGCTGGTCCTGAAGAATGCGAGCGGCAAAGGCAACGGCGTCTTCGCCGGAAACCGAACCGTTGGTCTCGATCGTCATGATCAGCTTGTCATAGTCGAGAACCTGACCTTCACGGGTGTTTTCCACCTTGTAGGACACTTTCTTGACCGGAGAATAGAGGCTGTCCACCGGAATGAGGCCGATCGGGGCATCTTCCGCGCGGTTGCGCTCAGCCGGTACGTAACCCTTGCCGTTGTTGACGGTGAATTCCATGCGGATTTCAGCGCCGTCGTCCAGCGTGCAGATCACGTGGTCGGGGTTCAGGATCTCGATGTCGCCAACCGTCTGGATGTCACCAGCGGTCACGGCGCCCGGACCCTGCTTGCGCACGACCATGCGCTTGGAATCGTCGCCATCCATCTTGATGGCGATTTCCTTGATGTTGAGCACGATATCCGTCACATCTTCCCGAACGCCGGGGATGGAGGAGAATTCGTGCAGGACACCGTCGATCTGCACGGCCGTCACAGCGGCGCCACGCAGGGAAGACAACAGAACGCGACGCAGCGCGTTGCCGAGGGTAAGACCGAAACCACGCTCCAGCGGCTCGGCAACCAGCGTTGCCTTGGTGCGGCTGGACGAGGTGAACTCGACCTTGTTCGGCTTGATAAGTTCCTGCCAGTTCTTCTGAATCATCTTTAAACCTTCCGTTCGCCGCCACCATCCAATCGTGACGGACCGAGCATGAAAACACCGAGAGGAACCGAATTCAGTGGTTCATCAGTGGGTTCTTGAGCGCAAGTCCGCCGATCGAAATCGACGCGCACACGCCAGATACACGAAAATTCCGCCAGACCGGAGGTAAGGCGGAATTTCCGAACCACGGTCGCGTCAGACGCGGCGCTTCTTGCGCGGACGGCAACCATTGTGCGGGATCGGCGTCACGTCGCGAATGGAAGTGATCATGAAACCGGCAGCCTGCAGGGCGCGAAGTGCCGATTCACGGCCGGAACCCGGACCGCAAACTTCTACTTCAAGCGACTTCATGCCGTGTTCCTGAGCCTTCTTCGCGCAATCTTCAGCAGCGATCTGGGCAGCGAACGGGGTCGACTTGCGCGAACCCTTGAAGCCCTTGGCACCAGCGGACGACCAGGCAATGGCGTTGCCCTGTGCGTCGGTGATGGTGATCATCGTGTTGTTGAAGGTCGAGTTGACGTGCGCGACGCCAGACGTGATATTTTTGCGTTCGCGACGACGGACGCGTGCGGCTTCCTTGGCCATTTTATACCTTTCATTGATCTCTTCACCGCCGTAACACCAGCGGCTACACCGGCGATCAGCCCTTCCGGAGCCTCACGCCAAACTCAGAAAGGCTGGCGCAGACCGCACCAGCCTCCCCTTTCCGGAGAACCGGAAAATTACTTCTTCTTACCAGCGATAGCCTTCGCCGGACCCTTGCGGGTGCGGGCGTTGGTGTGCGTGCGCTGGCCGCGGACCGGAAGGCCACGACGGTGACGCAGGCCGCGGTAGCAACCGAGGTCCATCAGACGCTTGATGTTCATCGACGTCTCGCGACGCAGGTCGCCTTCGACCTGGTAGTCGCGGTCAATGGCTTCGCGGATCTGAAGAACTTCAGCATCCGTCAGCTGATGAACGCGCTTGTCAGCCGGCAGGCCAACCTTGTCCATGATTTCCTGCGCGAATTTCGGACCAATCCCGTGAATATAGGTCAGCGCAATAACAACGCGCTTCGCAGTCGGGATATTGACGCCAGCGATACGTGCCACGTCTCTTCTCCTTGGTTCCAGTTGCCATCCGGCAAGTGGTGATTCCATTCGAGCGGCCGACAAGACCGCCAGTTCAAATTGGTGTCCGTGACAGGTCAAAACGACCGAACCCGGATTTCCCATCCCTCAGGGAAATCCGCGCCAGTCGCTTGGGATGTCGCGAGTTGGCGCGGTGTTTAACGGAATCAGCGCAAAAAAGCAACCGGCTCCGCCAAGATTCTTTTGTGATCCAGAGGATCGGCCGCCTTTCGAAAAAGGAACATGGGCAAGAACGCAACAGTCCTCACCCATCCATTCCCTCGATCAGGCAGAGGCTTTCTCGAGAACGCGCTCGATGGCCTCGGTGACGGCATCGACATCAGCCATGCCATCCAGCGTCACCAGTTCGCCCTGCTCGCTGTAATAGGCGGACAGCGGCGCGGTCTTTTCGCGATATTCCGTCAGGCGCTTGCGGAACGCTTCCGGATTGTCATCCGAGCGAACCGTGCCGCCGGCGGCAATGGTTTCAGCCACACGGTTTTCGATGCGGCGAATCAACGCCTCCTCGTCGACCTTCAGTTCGATGACGGCATCAAGGACCAGATTCTTCTTGCGCATGTTGTCGGCAAGCGCCTTGGCCTGCGGAACGGTGCGCGGATAGCCGTCCAGAATAAAGCCCTTGGCACAGTCAGCTGCTTCGATGCGTTCGGAAACGATCTGATTGACGATATCGTCGGAAACCAGCCCGCCTGCGTCCATGACGGCCTTGGCGCGCTTGCCGATTTCGGTGCCCGCGCTGACCGCAGCGCGCAGCATGTCACCGGTGGAAAGCTGCGGGATCCCGTATTTGTCCGTCAGCCGCTTGGCCTGGGTTCCCTTGCCCGCACCCGGCGGACCCAAAAATATCAGTCTCATCGTCCCCTCTTTCCTCCACGCAACTTCGACTTCTTGATCAGCCCTTCATACTGCTGCGCGATAAGGTGACCCTGAATCTGCGCAACCGTGTCAAGAGTTACACTGACAACGATCAAAAGCGAAGTACCACCAAGGGCTAACGGAATGCCCGTCCGTGCGATAAGTGTCTCAGGAAGGATACACACGAAGACCAGATAAATCGCTCCGACGACCGTGATACGGGTCAGGACGTAATCGATATACTCCGCGGTGCGCTCGCCCGGACGGATGCCCGGAATGAAGCCGCCGTGCTTCTTGAGGTTATCGGCCGTATCCTTCGGATTGAAGACGATAGCCGTGTAGAAAAACGCGAAGAACGCGATCAGCAGGCCGTAGAGCGCCATGAACAGCGGCTGCCCGTGCTGCAGCGACGCGATGATGGACGTTGCCCAGCTCGGCAGGTTGGTATTGCCGGCAAAACCCGCAGCCGTTGCCGGCAGGAGCAGCAGCGACGATGCGAAGATCGCGGGAATGACGCCGGCCGTGTTGAGCTTCAGCGGCAGATGCGAGGTATCGCCCTGGAACATCCGGTTGCCGACCTGCCGCTTCGGATATTGTATCAGGAGACGGCGCTGGGCGCGCTCCACGAAAACGATGAGCGCGATGACGCAGATAGCGACCACCACAACCGTCAGGATGAGCGGGGTCGACAGCGCACCGGTGCGGCCGAGTTCGAGCGTGCCGGCCAGCGCCTTGGGCAGGCCTGCGGCAATGCCCGCGAAGATGATCAGCGAAATACCGTTGCCGATACCACGCGAGGTGATCTGCTCGCCGAGCCACATCAGGAACATCGTGCCGCCGAGCAGCGTGATGACGGTGGAAATACGGAAGAACCAGCCCGGATCGACCACGAGGCCGTTACCGCTTTCAAGGCCGACTGCAATGCCATAGGCCTGCAGCGTGCCGAGCAGCACCGTGCCGTAGCGGGTGTACTGGTTGATGATCTTGCGGCCGGCTTCGCCTTCCTTCTTCAACGCTTCGAGCGAGGGCACGACCGAGGTCATGAGCTGCACGATGATCGAAGCGGAGATGTAAGGCATGATGCCGAGCGCGAAGATCGCCATGCGCTCGACGGCGCCGCCCGCAAACATGTTGAAAAGACCGAGAATACCGTTGGCCTGGCCACGGAAGGCCTGAGCATAGGCTTCGGGGTTCAGGCCCGGAAGCGGAATATGGGTGCCGAGACGGTAGACGAGAAGTGCGGCAAGAGTAAACCAGAGACGCTTTTTCAGATCCTCCGCCTTAGCGAAGGTCGAAAAATTCAGGTTCGAAGCCAGTTGTTCCGCTGCTGAAGCCATAAATTTCTCCGAATGACCCTTGCCAGCCAGCAACACCGGCCGATGCGGAAAGGTCTAAAAGATACTGGTCAAAACCGGGCTTCGGACGAATGCGGCTCTTGGCCGCCATCATGCCTCACCCTGTTTTTTATGTCCTATCCCCTCCCCTACGGAAGTTCAAGAACTGTGAGGCTCTCCCTGCAGCACTTTCTGCCGCAAGCGGGGCTGGAAAGCACACCGCGAAGAGATTGCCATGATGCTCTATAAATCGATTTAGATCGAAAACACCAGTGGCCAGGGAGCGCAAACGCCCGGAGCGACATGCGCACCGGGCGTCTGAAGTCTATATATTACTCGGCGGCTTCCGCTGCAACAGCGAGAAGCTTGATCGAGCCGCCGGCCTTTTCGATCTTTTCGATTGCGGGCTTGGAAGCGCCGGCAACTTCGAAAGCGACCTTGGCCTTCAGCTCGCCGTCGGCGAGAATGCGTACGCCGTCCTTGGCGCGGCGGATAACGCCGGCAGCCTTGAGAGCAGCGGCATCGATCGTTGCGGAAGCGTCAAGCTTCTTGGCGTCGATGGCGGTCTGAATGCGGCCGAGCGATACGACAACATATTCGGAAGCGAAGATGTTGTTGAAACCGCGCTTCGGCAGACGACGGTAGATGGGCATCTGACCGCCTTCGAAGCCGTTGATGGCGACGCCCGAACGAGCCTTCTGACCCTTCACGCCGCGACCACCGGTCTTGCCCTTGCCGGAACCGATACCGCGACCTACGCGGATACGATCCTTGGAGGCGCCTTCGTTGTCTCTGATTTCATTGAGTTTCATGATAGGTTACTCCGTCTCACTTCTCGTCAACGACGCGAACGAGATGCTGGACCGCGCGGATCATGCCGCGAACCGCCGGAGTGTCTTCCAGGGTGCGCTGACGATGCATCTTGTTGAGACCCAGGCCGACCAGCGTCTGACGCTGGATTGCCGGGCGGCGAATGGGGCTGCCGATCTGCTCGACCGTGACAGTCTTCTTGGCTTCAGTAGTCTTCTTGGCCATGATCCAGCTCCTTATTCTTCAGAAGCGTTGCCGGAAGCAGCACGGCGAGCCTGAAGGGTCGCATACTTCAGACCGCGCTGTGCAGCGATGTCCTTCGGATGAACCTGATGCTTCAGGGCGTCGAACGTGGCGCGAACCATGTTGTACGGGTTCGAGGAACCGGTCGACTTGGCAACAACGTCATGAACGCCGAGCGTTTCGAAAACGGCGCGCATCGGACCACCGGCGATGATACCGGTACCGGCCTTGGCCGAACGCAGCAGAACCTTGCCTGCGCCGTGACGGCCATTGACGTCGTGATGCAGCGTGCGGCCATCGCGCAGCGGAACGAAGATCAGATCGCGCTTTGCGCTTTCGGTTGCCTTGCGGATCGCTTCCGGAACTTCACGAGCCTTGCCGTGACCGAAGCCGACGCGGCCCTTCTGGTCGCCAACGACGACGAGAGCGGCGAAACCGAAACGACGGCCGCCCTTAACAACCTTTGCAACGCGGTTGATCGCGACCAGCTTGTCGACGAATTCGCTATCGCGCTCTTCGCGGTTCTGGCGATCTTCGCGAGAACCTCTTTTGTCCTGTGCCATTGTCCTTGTCCTTTTTCTTTTGCGGGTGGAACGGCAAACGAAAAGACCAGCGGCCTCGAGAACGAGATCCGCATGGTCCGGTGAAATTCCGCCCGGATCGTTGTCCGGGCGGAAAAAAATCAGAAGTTCAGACCGCCTTCGCGGGCAGCGTCTGCCAGGGCCTTGATGCGGCCGTGATAGATGAACGCGCCACGGTCGAATACGACATCCTTGACGCCAGCCTTGACGCCGCGCTCGGCAACCAGCTTGCCAACAACGCTTGCTGCTGCAACGTCGGCGCCGGTCTTGAGCGAGCCGCGCAGATCGGCTTCGAGCGTGGAGGCAGACGCAAGCGTCTTGCCGGCAACGTCATCGATGATCTGGGCGTAGATGTTCTTCGACGAGCGATGAACCGACAGGCGCGGGCGGCCGTTGGCAACCGCCTTGATCTGGCGGCGCACACGGCTCGCGCGACGTGCAAGTGCTTCTTTCCTGCTAGCCATTTCGCGTGATCCTTACTTCTTCTTGCCTTCTTTGCGGACAATACGCTCTTCAGCGTACTTCACGCCCTTGCCCTTGTAGGGCTCGGGACCGCGGTATTCGCGGATTTCCGCGGCTACCTGGCCAACCTGCTGCTTGTTGATGCCGGAAACGATGATTTCCGTCGGCTTCGGAACGGCAATCGTGATGCCGACCGGCGGCTCGTAAACAACATCGTGGGAGAAGCCGAGAGCCAGCTGCAGGTTCTTGCCCTGCATGGCGGCACGGTAACCGACGCCGTTGATTTCGAGCTTCCGCTCGTAGCCGTCCTTAACACCCTTGAAGATGTTCTCGATCATCGTGCGGGACATGCCCCACTTCGAGCGAGCTTCCTTGGTGCCGTTAGCCGGCGTTACGGAAACGCCGTTATCTTCGAGCTTCAGCTGGATGTCGTCGTTAGCGACGAAAAACAGCTCGCCCTTCGGGCCCTTCGCAGTGACCTTCTGGCCGTCGACATTGGCCGTCACACCTGCGGGAACCGGAACGGGCTTTTTACCGATACGAGACATTATTCAATCCTGTCTGTTCGTTATGGAGATCCTTGCTCGGGTCTTAGAAGACCGAGCAAAGAACCTCGCCACCAACGTTCTGTTCGCGAGCCTGGTGATCGGCCATCACGCCCTTCGGGGTCGAAAGGATGGTGATGCCGAGGCCGTTCGCGACCTGCGGAATGGACTTTACCGAGACATAAACCCGGCGGCCCGGCTTGGACACGCGGCCGATCTCACGGATCACCGACGCGCCTTCGTAGTACTTCAGCTCGATGGTGAATTCGGACTTGCCGTTTTCAAAATCGACCTTGGAATAACCGCGGATGTAGCCTTCAGACTGCAGCACGTCGAGAACGCGTGCGCGCAGGCTGGAAGCAGGCGTGCTTACCGAAGACTTGCGGCGAGCAGCACCATTGCGGATGCGGGTGAGCATATCACCCAAAGGATCAGTCATGGTCATGTGCCCGTCTCCTTACCAGCTCGACTTGACAATGCCCGGCACCTTGCCGGAATTGCCCAGCTCACGAAGCGCGATACGCGACATCTTGAGTTTGCGATAGAACGCGCGCGGACGGCCCGTTACTTCGCAGCGGTTGCGGATACGCGTCTTCGAGCCGTCACGCGGCAGCGAAGCGAGCTTCAGGGTGGCCTTGAACCGCTCTTCGATCGGAAGGGACTGGTTCATCACGATCGCCTTCAGTGCGGCGCGCTTGGCGGCCTGCTGGGCGACCGACTTGCGGCGGCGCTTGTTCTTTTCAACTGCGCTTGTTTTCGCCATATCGGAGTTCCTTTTCTACGCTCGTCGTTACGGTTAGTGACGGAACGGGAAGTTGAACTCTGTCAGCAGAGCCCGAGCTTCGTCGTCCGACGTCGCCGTCGTGCAAACGATGATGTCCATGCCCCACATCTGATCAACCTTATCGTAGTTGATCTCAGGGAACACAATGTGTTCCTTGATGCCCATGGCGAAGTTGCCACGGCCGTCAAAGCTCTTCGGGTTCAGGCCCCGGAAGTCGCGAACGCGCGGCAGCGCGATGTTGACCAGACGATCAAGGAATTCGTACATGCGGGCGCCACGAAGGGTAACCTTCGCACCGATCGGCATGCCTTCGCGAACCTTGAAACCTGCGATCGAGTTGCGAGCGCGGGTAACGACCGGCTTCTGGCCGGCAATCGCAGCCAGGTCACCGGCAGCAATCGTGGGCTTCTTGGAATCGGCGGTCGCTTCGCCGACGCCCATGTTGATCACGATCTTTTCAAGCTTCGGGATCATCATGACGTTCGCGTAGGAGAACTTCTCCTGCATGGCGCCACGGATACGGGAAACGTATTCCGTCTTGAGACGCGGCTCGTACTTATCAGCCATCGATCACTTCTCCCGAACGCTTGGCCACGCGGACCTTCTTGCCATCCACAACCGAGAAGCCAACGCGGGTCGGCTTACCATCCTTGTCGACGATGGCGATGTTGGAGATGTGCAAGGATGCTTCCTTGTTGATGATGCCGGCTTCCTGGGCCTGGGTCTGGCGCTGGTGACGCTTCACCATGTTGACGCCACGCACAACGGCCCGGTCTTCCTTCGGCAAAACCTGGATTACTTCGCCGGTACGGCCCTTGTCCTTACCGGTCAATACGACAACCTTGTCGCCTTTACGAATCTTCTGCATCGCAATTGCTCCTTACAGTACTTCCGGAGCCAGCGAGATGATCTTCATGTGGTTCTTGGCGCGAAGTTCGCGCGGAACCGGTCCGAAGATACGGGTGCCGATGGGCTCTTTCTTGTTGTCGATAAGAACGGCTGCGTTGTTATCGAAACGGATGACGCTGCCGTCAGCGCGGCGGATGTCCTTGGCGGTGCGCACGACAACCGCCTTCATCACGTCGCCCTTCTTGACGCGGCCGCGCGGAATAGCTTCCTTGATGGAAACGACAATAATGTCGCCAACAGAAGCATATTTGCGCTTCGAGCCGCCCAGCACCTTGATGCACATGACACGACGTGCGCCGGAATTATCCGCCACGTCGAGGTTTGTTTGCATCTGAATCATGTCAGGTCGCCTTCTTGTTGTTACCGGAACGGTTGGGCAAACTCTCCCGAGCGAGCCCCCTGCCCCAGCTTATGAATATCTCTTTTTTTGCGCGGAAATGTCGTGACAGGGTGGTTTCCTAAAAGGACCTTCCGTGCGCATCAAAGCAAAAGACGCCCGGGTCACGAGCGTCCTTGCGCTGCTTCATACAGGAATTCACGCCAAGTTCAAGAGACCTGGCGCGATTCTGATGAAATTAAGCCTGGGCGGAAACGACCGTCCAGCGCTTGTCCTTGGAGATCGGTGCGCATTCCTCGATGGAAACGACATCGCCGACCTTATACTGATTGTTTTCGTCGTGTGCCTTGTACTTCTTCGAACGACGAACGGTCTTCTGAAGCAGCGGGTGAGCGAATCGGCGCTCAACCCGGACCACGACAGTCTTCTCGTTCTTGTCGGACACTACGACGCCCTGCAGAATGCGTTTCGGCATATTATTCTTCCTTAGGCCTTGGCTTCTGCCGCCTTCTGGCGGGCAATGGTTTTAACGCGGGCGATATCCTTGCGGACTTCGTTGATGCGCGAGGACTTCTCCAGCTGGCCTGTCGCCTTCTGGAAGCGCAGGTTGAACTGCTCCTTCTTCAGATCGGCGAGCTTGTCCTTGAGCTGGTCGGCGCTGAGGCCGCGAACTTCATCGGCTTTCATGTGCCTTGCTCCTTACTCTGCGATGCGCTGTACGAAGCGCGTCTTGACCGAGAGCTTGGCAGCGCCGAGACGAAGCGCCTCGCGGGCGATCTCCTCGGACACACCGTCGATCTCGAACATCATACGACCGGGCTTGACCTTGCATGCCCAGTAATCGACCGAACCCTTGCCCTTACCCATACGAACTTCGGTCGGCTTGGCCGTTACCGGAACGTCGGGGAATACGCGGATCCACACACGACCTGCGCGCTTCATGTAACGCGTGATCGCGCGGCGGGCCGCTTCGATCTCGCGTGCATTCACGCGGTTCGGTTCCTGCGACTTCAAGCCGAATTCACCGAATGCCAGGTCAAAGCCGCCCTTGGCGACGCCCTTGATGCGTCCCTTGAACTGCTTACGGTACTTAGTACGCTTTGGCTGCAACATTTTCTTACTTCTCCGAGCTTATCTTTCGCCAGCGTCAATCAAGCGTTTTCGCGACGACGATCAGGACGATCGCCACGCTCACGGCTTGCAGGGCCCTGTGCGTCGCCTTCGAGACCGCGACGCTCAGAAGCCATCGGATCGTGCTCAAGGATTTCGCCCTTGAAGATCCAGACCTTGATGCCGCAAATGCCGAATGCGGTTTCAGCTTCAGCCGTGCCGTAGTCGATGTCCGCACGCAGCGTGTGCAGCGGAACGCGACCTTCGCGGTACCATTCGGTACGAGCGATTTCGGCGCCGCCGAGACGGCCGCCGCAGGTGATCTTGATGCCTTCGGCGCCAAGACGCATTGCGGACTGAACAGCACGCTTCATCGCACGGCGGAAAGCCACGCGGCGCTCGAGCTGCTGGGCGATCGACTGGGCAACCAGCGTCGCGTCGATTTCCGGCTTGCGCACTTCAACGATGTTGAGGTGCGTTTCGGAGTTGGTCATTTCGGAAAGCTTCTTGCGAAGCTTCTCGATGTCTGCACCCTTCTTGCCGATGATCAGACCCGGGCGAGCCGAGTGGATCGTGACGCGGCACTTCTTGTGCGGACGCTCGATGACGACCTTGGCGATGCCGGCCTGCTTGAGTTCCTTGATCAGGTAAGCCCGGATCTTCAGGTCTTCATGCAGAAGCTTGCCGTATTCTGCGGTGTCAGCGTACCAGCGGCTGTCCCAGGTACGGTTGATGCCGAGGCGGAAGCCGATCGGATTGATTTTCTGACCCATTATGCGGCCTCCCCTTTTTCCTCGACTTCACGAACAACGATCGTGAGGTGAGAGAACGGCTTTTCGATGCGGGAAGCACGACCACGGCCACGAGCGTGGAAACGCTTCATGGTGATGGACTTGCCAACATAGGCCTCGGCGACGACGAGAGCGTCGACGTCGAGGTCGTGGTTGTTTTCCGCATTGGCAATGGCAGATTCGAGCGTCTTCTTGACGGTGCCTGCAATACGCTTGCGGGAGAATTCGAGCTCGGCGAGAGCGCGATCAACCTTCTTGCCACGGATAAGAGCGGCAACCAGGTTCAGTTTCTGGGGGCTGACGCGGAGCGTACGGGCAATGGCCTGAGCCTCATTGTCCTTCAGCCGGCGTTCGGTCTTAGCCTTCGCCATGATTACTTCCTCTTTGCCTTCTTGTCCGCGCCGTGACCGTAATAGGTACGGGTCGGAGAGAATTCACCGAACTTGTGTCCGACCATGTCTTCGTTGACGGAGACGGGCACATGCTTGCTGCCGTTGTAGACGCCGAAGGTCAGACCAACGAACTGCGGCAGGATCGTGGAGCGACGGCTCCAGATCTTGATTACTTCGTTACGTCCGCTCTCGCGCACCTTCTCAGCCTTGGTGAGAAGATAGCCGTCAACAAACGGACCTTTCCATACTGAACGAGCCATTAGTGACTACCTCTCTTACTTCTTACGCTGATGGCGCGAGCGCATGATGAACTTGTCGGTCGACTTGTTCGAACGGGTGCGCTTGCCCTTCGTGGGCTTGCCCCACGGAGTAACCGGGTGGCGACCACCCGACGTGCGACCTTCACCACCACCGTGCGGGTGGTCGACCGGGTTCATGACGACGCCGCGAACGTGCGGACGCTTGCCGCGCCAACGGGAACGACCGGCCTTGCCGTCGTTGATGTTGGCGTGGTCCGAGTTCGAAACAGCGCCGATCGATGCGAGGCAGGAGCCGTGCACCAGACGCTGTTCGCCCGAGTTGAGACGCAGGATGGCCATGCCGGCATCGCGGCCGACGAGCTGGACATACGTACCGGCGGAGCGGGCGATCTGGCCGCCCTTGCCCGGCTTCATCTCGACGTTGTGGATGATCGAACCGACCGGAATGTACTGAAGCGGCATGGTATTGCCGGGCTTCACGTCCACTGCCTTGTCGGAGGCGATCACCTTGTCACCGGCAGCGAGACGCTGTGGCGCGAGAATGTAAGCCTGTTCGCCGTCGGTATACGTAACCAGCGCGATGAACGCGGTGCGGTTGGGGTCGTATTCCAGACGCTCAACGGTGCCTTCAACGTCGAACTTGCGACGCTTGAAGTCAACCAGACGGTAGGTCCGCTTGTGACCGCCACCCTGGAACCGGACGGTGATCCGGCCCTGGTTGTTGCGGCCACCCTTGGAGCTGAGGCCCTGGGTGAGAGCCTTTACCGGCTTGCCCTTGTAGAGCGAAGCGCGGTCCACGATAACCAGCTGGCGCTGGCTCGGCGTGGTCGGATTGAAACTTTTCAATGCCATTTTCTTGTTCCCTTTTGGGTCTTTGCCCGCTTGGGCCTAACCTTTAGAGTCCGGTGGACACGTCGATGGATTGACCTTCGGCGAGCGTGACGACGGCTTTCTTGACGTCCTTCAGCTTACCGGCGAACCCACGGAAACGACGGGTCTTACCCTTGCGGATAAGCGTGTTCACAGCCGTGACTTTGACGCCGAAGAGAGCTTCCACGGCAGCCTTGATTTCAGGCTTGGAAGCATTCTTGGCGACGTTGAATACGACCTGGTTCTGTTCGGAGACCAGCGTCGACTTTTCCGTGATCGAAGGAGATACGATCACATCGTAGTGGCGAAGATCCGTCATTTGAACCGCTCCTCCAGAGCCTCTACAGCAGCCTTGGAAAGCACCAGCTTGCCACGGCGCAGGATGTCGTAAACATTGATGCCCTGTACCGGCAGAACGTCCACGTTCGGGATGTTCTGGGCTGCGAGCTTGAAGTTGCCATCAAGTTCGGCGCCGCCGATGACGAGAGCGTTGGTCAGGCCAAGCGAAGCGAAGCTGCCCAGCAGAGCCTTGGTCTTTGCTTCGGATGCGACGAGCTGATCGACGATGATCAGTTCTTCAGCCTTCAGCTTTGCAGACAGGGCGTGACGCAGGGCAAGCGCACGAACCTTCTTGGGAAGGTCATGGGCGTGGCTGCGAACGACCGGGCCGTGGGCCTTGCCGCCGCCGCGGAACTGCGGTGCGCGAGCCGAATGGTGACGAGCGCGGCCCGTACCCTTCTGCTTGTACATCTTCGCGCCGGTGCGGGAAACTTCCGACCGGTTCTTGGACTTGTGGGTTCCCTGCTGCTTCTTTGCAAGCTGCCAGCGAACCATGCGGGCCAGGATGTCCTGGCGGGGGTCGAGGCCGAAGATCTCATCCGACAGAGAAACCTTGCCGGCGTCTTTTCCCTCGAGGGTCTTGACGTTCAATTCCATGATAAGGCTCCCTTACTTCGCAGCCGACTTGACGGCGTCGCGGACGATGATCCAGGAACCCTTCGAACCGGGAACAGCACCCTTCACGAGGATGAGGCCACGGTCTTCATCAGTCGAAACGACTTCGAGGTTCTGGGTCGTAACGCGCGTCTGGCCCATGTGACCAGCCATGCGCTTGCCCTTCCAGACGCGACCCGGATCCTGGTTGGAACCGGTCGAACCGTGTGCACGGTGCGAGATCGAGTTACCGTGCGAAGCGCGGCCACCACCGAAGTTGTGACGCTTCATAGCACCGGCGAAACCCTTACCGATCGTGGTTCCGGTGACATCGACCAGCTGGCCGGTCTGAAAATGATTTGCGGTCAGTGTTGCACCGATGTCGATCAGGTTCTCGGGGGAAACCCGGAATTCGACGAGCTTGGCTTTCGGTTCGACATTGGCAGCGGCAAAATGACCGCGAAGCGCCTTCGTCGTGTTCTTGACCTTGGACTGGCCGGCACCGAGCTGAACTGCGGTATAGCCATTCTTGTCTTCCGTGCGCTGGGCAACGACTTGTACGTTATCCAGTCGCAATACTGTTACGGGGATATGTTCACCTGCGTCGTTATAGACGCGTGTCATACCCACTTTCTGTGCAATCACACCTGAACGCATTGGTTCATCCTCTTGCGAGCCTTGAAGGGAAAACCCTCTCTGGCCTTTGTTAAGGAGTGCCCTTCGACATCTCACGATGTTTCCGGTCTCCGGTTTGGAAGTCGTTGGATCGCTCCACGTACCTTCCTTGTTATTTCAGCCCTCACCTTGGATGGATCGGGCCGGGTCTTAGAGCTTGATTTCCACGTCAACGCCAGCAGCGAGGTCGAGCTTCATCAGAGCATCGACAGTCTGCGGGGTGGGGTCAACGATATCGAGAAGACGCTTGTGCGTCCGCATTTCGAACTGTTCACGGCTCTTCTTATCAACGTGGGGAGAGCGGTTGACGGTAAACTTTTCGATGCGGGTGGGGAGCGGAACCGGGCCGCGAACGCTGGCGCCGGTGCGCTTTGCGGTCGACACGATTTCACGGGTAGAGGCATCGAGGATCCGGTGATCGAACGCCTTGAGGCGGATACGGATATTCTGGCCGTTCATTCGTCTTGTCCTTGTTCTTTGTTATTCGTTTCCGCACGCGGAAACACATGAACTTCTATTGATCGTGGCGCCGCAGATTTTCAAAAATCGAGAGAGATGCGCGTCGCATCCCAATCATTTCGGTAGTCTGTATTGCTAAAAACACCGCGTTCCGCAATCGCTTGCGAATCCAGCGGTGAATGTGAGTGCGCGTTTACGCGCTTTCACCGAATTTTTCAAGCACTAAAAATGCAACGCCGCCAGGCTTTTTGCTAAAAGTCCGGCGGCGGTGTTGTTCACACCGCCGCCAGCCAGAATTTCAACGGTCGATATTACTCGACGATCGAAGCAACGATGCCGGCGCCGACGGTACGGCCGCCTTCGCGGATCGCGAAGCGCAGCTTTTCTTCCATCGCGATCGGAACGATCAGCTCGACGTCAACCGTTACGTTGTCGCCAGGCATAACCATTTCCGTGCCTTCCGGAAGCGTCACGATGCCCGTCACGTCCGTCGTGCGGAAGTAGAACTGCGGACGGTAGTTCGTGAAGAACGGCGTATGACGGCCGCCCTCTTCCTTCGTCAGGATGTAGGCTTCTGCCTTGAACTTCTTGTGCGGCTTCACAGAACCCGGCTTGCACAGGATCTGACCACGCTCGACGCCGTCACGGTTAACACCGCGAACCAGTGCACCGATGTTGTCGCCAGCCTGGCCCTGGTCGAGCAGCTTGCGGAACATTTCAACGCCGGTAACCGTCGTCTTCGACGTCGGACGAATGCCGACGATCTCGACTTCTTCACCAACCTTGACGATACCGCGCTCAACGCGACCCGTCACAACCGTACCACGGCCCGAGATCGAGAACACGTCTTCGATCGGCATCAGGAACGGCTGGTCGATCGGACGCTCAGGCGTCGGGATGTAGGCGTCGACCTGAGCCATCAGCTCGCGGATCGCGTCTTCGCCGATCTTCTTGTCAGAGTCTTCAAGAGCGGCCAGCGCCGAACCCTTGACGATCGGAATGTCGTCGCCCGGGAAGTCGTAGGACGACAGAAGCTCGCGCACTTCCAGTTCGACAAGCTCGAGAAGCTCGGCGTCGTCAACCTGGTCGACCTTGTTGAGGAACACGACGATCGCCGGAACGCCAACCTGACGGGCAAGCAGGATGTGCTCGCGCGTCTGCGGCATCGGGCCGTCGGCAGCCGAGCAAACCAGGATCGCGCCGTCCATCTGTGCAGCGCCGGTGATCATGTTCTTCACGTAGTCGGCGTGGCCGGGGCAGTCAACGTGCGCATAGTGACGGTTCGCCGTCTCATATTCAACGTGCGCCGTCGAGATCGTGATACCACGCGCCTTCTCTTCCGGAGCGGCGTCGATTTGGTCATACGCCTTGAACTCGCCGAAGAACTTCGTGATTGCTGCCGTCAGCGACGTCTTGCCGTGGTCAACGTGACCGATCGTGCCAATGTTGACGTGCGGCTTATTGCGCTCAAACTTGCTCTTTGCCATTAGTGGCTCTCCATTCTTGTCCCTTGACGGGAATAATCTTCAAAATTCGGTGGGGCGTACCCCGATCACTTCTGACCGGAGTACTTTGCCTGGATTTCCTGCGCCACGTTCGACGGAACCGGCGAATAGTGGTCGAACGTCATCGAGTACTGAGCGCGGCCCTGCGACATGGAGCGCAGGTTGTCGACGTACTTGAACATGTTCGCGAGCGGAACATGCGCGTTGATGACAACGGCGATACCACGGCTTTCCTGGCCCTGGATCTGACCACGACGGGAGTTCAGGTCGCCGATAACGTCGCCGACATAATCTTCCGGCGTTACGACTTCGACCTTCATCATCGGCTCGAGAAGCTGTGCACCAGCCTTCTTCGCGGCTTCACGGAAGCAGGCACGCGACGCGATTTCGAAGGCGAGAACCGACGAGTCGACATCGTGGAACGCACCGTCGATGAGCGTCGCCTTGACGCCGAGCATCGGGAAGCCAGCCAGCGGACCGGAAGACAGAACGCTTTCGATGCCCTTCTGAACGCCCGGGATGTATTCCTTCGGAACAGCACCGCCGACGATCTTCGATTCGAACTTGAAGTCTTCGCCTTCGGGGTTCGGTTCGAAGATGATCTTCACACGAGCGAACTGACCGGTACCACCGGACTGCTTCTTGTGCGTGTAGTCTTCTTCGTGCTGACGCGTGATGGTTTCGCGGTAGGCAACCTGCGGAGCACCGACGGTCGCTTCAACCTTGAACTCGCGACGCATACGGTCAACGAGAATGTCGAGGTGAAGTTCGCCCATGCCGGCAATGATCGTCTGACCGGATTCATCGTCGGTCTTGACGCGGAACGAAGGATCTTCAGCAGCCAGACGGTTGAGCGCGAGGCCCATCTTTTCCTGGTCGCCCTTGGTCTTCGGCTCGATCGCGATCTGGATGACCGGCTCGGGGAATTCCATGCGCTCGAGGATAACCGGCTTCAGCGGATCGCAGAGCGTATCGCCAGTGGTGGTTTCCTTGAGGCCAGCCAGAGCAACGATGTCGCCGGCAAAGGCTTCTTCGATGTCTTCACGGCTGTTGGAATGCATCTGCAGCATGCGGCCGACGCGCTCGCGCTTGTCCTTGACCGTGTTGATGACCGACGTACCCTTTTCGAGCTTGCCCGAATAGATGCGTGCGAAGGTGAGCGAACCAACGAAGGGGTCGTTCATGATCTTGAACGCGAGCATGGAAAGCGGCTCGCTGTCGTCGGCATGACGCTCGATTTCAGCTTCGGTCTTGAAGTCGATGCCCTTGATCGCCGGAATGTCCAGCGGAGACGGCAGGTAATCGACAACAGCGTCGAGAAGCGGCTGAACGCCCTTGTTCTTGAACGCGGTACCGCAGAACATCGGGTGGAACTTCACGTCGATGGTGCCGCGGCGAACGAGCGCACGGATCTTGTCGTTGTCGGGCATGATGCCGTTCAGGTAGTCTTCCATCGCTTCTTCGTCGATCTCGACAACGGTCTCGATCAGCTTTTCGCGATATTCGTCAGCCTTGGCCTTCATGTCTTCCGGAATCTCGACGACGTCCCACTGGGCGCCGAGCGATTCGTCGCGCCAGATGAGTGCGTTCATCTCGATCAGGTCGATAACGCCCTTGAACTCGGTCTCAGCGCCGATCGGCAGCTGCATGACAACGGCGATGGCGCCGAGACGGGTCTTGATCATTTCCACCGAGCGGTAGAAGTCAGCGCCGGTCTTGTCCATCTTGTTGCAGAAGATCATGCGCGGAACATGATACTTCTCAGCCTGACGCCAGACGGTTTCCGTCTGCGGCTCGACACCGGCGTTGGCGTCGAGCAGCGCGATGGCGCCGTCGAGAACGCGCAGCGAACGCTCGACTTCAATGGTGAAGTCGACGTGGCCGGGGGTGTCGATGATGTTGAAGCGGCGCATCTTGCCGTCGCGACCCTTCCAGAAGGTCGTGGTGGCTGCGGAGGTGATGGTGATACCACGCTCCTGCTCCTGCTCCATCCAGTCCATCGTGGCAGCGCCATCATGAACTTCGCCGATCTTGTGCGACTTACCGGTGTAATAAAGAATACGCTCGGTGGTCGTCGTCTTGCCGGCGTCGATATGCGCCATGATACCGAAATTGCGGTAGTCTTCGATTTTATATTCGCGAGCCATAATGGACTGCCTTTCGATATGCGACCGGTTAAGATTACCAGCGGTAATGCGAGAATGCGCGGTTGGCGTCGGCCATCTTGTGCGTGTCTTCGCGCTTCTTGACGGCAGAACCGCGGTTGTTCGCAGCGTCCATGAGTTCGCCGGAAAGGCGATCGACCATGGTCGTTTCGTTGCGCTTGCGCGCAGCGGTGATCAGCCAGCGGATGGCCAGCGCCTGACGGCGCTCGGGACGAACGTCGACCGGAACCTGATACGTGGCACCACCAACGCGGCGCGAACGCACTTCAACGTGCGGAGCAACGTTATCGAGGGCGGAGTGGAACACGCCGAGCGGCTCCTGCTTCGTCTTGCCCTGAACGACGTCGAACGCGCCGTAAACGATGCTTTCTGCGACCGACTTCTTGCCGTGAAGCATGATGGCGTTCATGAACTTGGTGACGACCAGATCGCCGAACTTCGGATCCGGGTTGATCTCACGCTTTTCTGCACTATGGCGACGGGACATATTCTTTGTCTCTCAATGTTATTGACGCTTTACCACGCGGAGAACCTCGCGCAGCGCCGGAATTTGTTAAACCGAATTACTTCGGACGCTTCGCACCGTACTTGGAGCGGCGCTGCTTGCGGTTCTTGACGCCCTGGGTATCGAGAACACCGCGGATGATGTGGTAACGAACGCCCGGCAAGTCCTTTACGCGGCCGCCGCGGATCATGACGACGGAGTGTTCCTGAAGGTTGTGACCTTCGCCCGGAATGTAGCCGATGACTTCGAAGCCGTTGGTGAGGCGGATCTTGGCGACCTTACGCAGAGCCGAGTTCGGCTTCTTCGGGGTCGTGGTGTAAACGCGGGTGCAAACACCACGCTTCTGCGGGTTTTCCTGAAGAGCAGGAACCTTGTTGCGCTTTACCTGTGCCTGGCGAGGCTTGCGGATCAGCTGGTTTACGGTAGGCATATAACCATCCCTTGCAAAAACTACTTTAGCCACCCTCTCGGGTGGCGGCTATGCCGTTGCCGGCGACGATGCACGCAACTATCCTCATGCGCAAAACGTGGCCCGATCCGCTTTCACGGATGGACCACCAAGAGCAGAGGACACCGGATGAGGCGTCTTGCGTGCAACATTCGTGTCTTCTACGTGCAATGGAGACCCGTTTGAGATGATGTTCGGGAAAAAGCTTTCCGAACGGCCAGCACCCACAGAGGCTCCGATGGCGGGCGTACTACTGTTTTAGCCAGCTTTCGTCAAGGGCGAATCCGCATTTTGCAGGGGCAGCGGCGGCGGCGGCGCCACCGCAAACGCCATTTCCGGCTCCTTCTAACATAAGTCGCCGCCGGCAACAGCGATTTTGACCTGCGCCCTTTGGCTTTTCATAAAATCCGTCTATTGATTCCCTCAAGCGGCCAGAACCTGGCGCGCCGCACGCGGGGCCGATTCCGGTCGAGCGTGCACATAGCAACGAAAGATCAAGGAACCGCGCCATGAGCAACCTTCCCGACAACGATAATGGACGCGACGAGCCGATGGTCTTCATCGTCATCGGCAAGGCCTACGAGACCGACAATTCGGAAGGCATCGACATCCACGTCATCCTCCGTGCGCCCGACGACGATACCGCCGTGCGCGAGACGCTGAATGCGCTTTCCGAAGAAGGCTTCATCGAGGCGGACCTCGACCAGATCGGCATGCTGACCGAGATTCCGGATGAAGAGCCGCACGCCTCCGCCTATCAGGGCGCGCTGGAAGGCGAAGTCGCCATCATCCGCTTCGCCTGAGAGGCGCCGCAGCCATGGCGGTAAGACGTGTCGTCGCTAATATCGCCACGCCCGACCCTGCCCGGGCGGCGGCTTTTTATGGCGATATCCTCGGCATGACCATCGCCATGGATCATGGCTTTATCGTCACCTATGCGAGCCCTCTCGAAGCCAGGGCACAGCTCGCCTTCGCGTGTGAGGGCGGTTCCGGCACGCCCGTGCCGGCCCTTTCCATCGAAGTCGACGATTTTGACGAGGTTCACGCCAGAATCCTGAGCGCGGGGCTGCCGATCGAATACGGCCCCGCCATCGAGACCTGGGGCGTGCGCCGGCTGTTTCTGCGGGATCCCTTCGGCAGCCTGATCAACATATTAAGTCACTTATAGATTATATACTTTAGATATAATAGTATTGTTCTCACAAACCATTGAAAGACTCAGTAATATTGGTTTAAATAATCCGGAATCAGAATTCCGGTGGCGATTTGAACACTATATCGTCGACAGACATTATCGATGACATTTACGAGGCGGCGCTTTTCCCCGACCGCTGGGCGAAGGTCATGGCGACGATCGGCAACCGGCTCGATTTCTGGGGTGGCGCGCTCACCTGGGGCAAGGGTGACGAGGAGGCCTGGCTGTTCACTCCCAATTTGCAGGAGCTGATGCAGGCTTTCATGGAAGGCGGCTGGAACCACCGCAACGACCGTCTCACCCGCGCAATCCGCGAAGGACAGTTTTCATTCGTGCAGGATTTCGATGTTTTTACCCATGATGAATGGGCCGGGTTGCCGATCGTGCGCGACTTCCTGATGCCGCGCGGGTTGGGATATGGCGCGGCGACGCAGATCGCGCCGCCGGACCATCCGGAAATGACGGTGCTTTTCGAACGCAAGCTGGATAGCGGCGTCATCGGCCACGAGACCATGGCGGCGCTCGGCCGGCTGAGGCCGCATATAGCCCGCAGCCTCACCCTTGCGACCCGGCTCCAGCGGCAGAAGGCCGATGCGATGACGCTCGGCCTCAGCGCCGTCGGCGCTCCGGCGGCGGTGCTTCAGGCAAGCGGGCGCGTTCTTTCCGCCAACGATCTGTTTCTGTCTCTCCAGAAACAGATTTCCACCCGCGCCCGCGACAGGATCGTCATCTCCGACGAAAGGGTAAACCGCCTGCTCTACAAGGCGCTTGCCGGCGATACTGTCGGCTCCTTTCCGCTTCCGGCCGGCGAGGACGGCGCCTGCATCCTGCACGTCATACCGCTGCGCCGGAACGCGCTGGACCTGTCCCCGAACGGCTGCGCCATCGTGCTGATTTCGCAGCCAATGGGCACCATTGCCGATGCGAGTTCACTGTTGAAGGGGCTTTACGACCTCACCAGAGGCGAAGCCCGCGTCGCTCTGGAAATCATGAAGGGGCTTTCGCTTCCCGCCGTGGCCAGGCAATTGCAGATTTCCCATGAAACCGTCCGCAGCAACGCCAAGTCGATCTATGCCAAGACCGGCAGTACCGGCCAGACCGATCTCGTTCGCCGGCTTTCGGTTCTGACGCGCTACAACATCCGCGACGGACGCTGACACCGCGACACGCCCGGGGAACGGCCCTCCCCCAGGCCAAGCGGCAGCCAGGCCGCCTCGCCCGGGGGCCGGCTCTAAGCCCGCGCAAACGAAAACGCCCGGATTGCTCCGGGCGTTTCGACTGAACTTCGGCGGGGCTTCGCAAAGCCCCTGCCCTGATCTTGCCTTGGCCTTATTCGGCCGCCGGGGCCTGATCCGTCATGTCCTGCAGCATCTGGTTCGCCGAACCGGCGCCCGTACCCTTGCGGCGTTCCTCGAGGATGAGGTCGTCGCGCGAGGTGGCGATGCGGCGGATCTGCGTCATGGTACCGCCGGTGCCGGCCGGGATGAGACGGCCGACGATGACGTTTTCCTTGAGGCCCTGCAACGTGTCCGTCTTGCCGGCGATCGCGGCTTCCGTGAGAACCTTGGTGGTCTCCTGGAAGGATGCAGCCGAGATGAAGGACGGCGTCTGCAGCGAAGCCTTGGTGATGCCGAGCAGAACCGGCTCGCCATAGGCAGGCTTCTTGCCTTCTTCGATCAGGCGGTCGTTGTTGTCGTCGAGCTCGATGCGATCGACGTTGTCGCCAACGATGTACTGGCTGTCGCCCGCATCGGTGATCTCGACCTTCTGCAGCATCTGGCGAACGATCACCTCGATGTGCTTGTCGTTGATCACAACGCCCTGCAGACGGTAGACTTCCTGGATTTCGTTCACGAGGTAGGAAGCCAGAGCCTCCACGCCCTTGATCGCCAGAATGTCGTGCGGCGCCGGGTTGCCGTCGAGAATGTATTCGCCCTTCTCGATATAGTCGCCTTCCTGAAGATGGAAGGGCTTGCCCTTCGGGATCAGGTATTCGACCGGCTCGACGCCGTCTTCCGCAGGCTCGATCATCACGCGACGCTTGTTCTTGTAGTCGCGGCCCAGCCGGATCGTACCATCGATCTCTGCGATGATGGCGTGGTCCTTCGGACGGCGGGCTTCGAACAGTTCGGCAACGCGAGGCAGACCACCGGTGATGTCCTTGGTCTTGGCGCTTTCCAGCGGCGAACGCGCAAGCACGTCACCCTGGGAAACCTTGGAACCCGGCTCGACCGACAGGATCGCATCCACGGACAGCTGGAAGCGGGCTTCGCCACCACGGGCAAGCTTCGCAACAGCGCCGGAAGCGTCCTTGATGACGATTGCGGGCTTGAGGTCCGAACCGCGCGGCGTCGAACGCCAGTCAATGACCTGGCGCTTGGTGATGCCGGTGGATTCGTCGGTGGCTTCCAGAACGGAGAGGCCGTCGACGAGGTCCTCGAAGTGAACGGTGCCTTCCACTTCCGTCATCATCGGACGGGTGTAGGGGTCCCACTCCGCAAGACGCTGACCGCGCTTAACCTTGTCGCCATCGTCGACGAAGATCTTCGAACCGTAGGCGACACGCTGCGTGGAACGTTCCGCGCCACGCTCATCCAGGATCGTAACGGACATGTTACGGCCCATGGCGATGAGAACGCCTTCGGAGTTCCGCAGGATGTTGCGGTTCTTGATCTGGATCGTGCCTTCATACGAAGCTTCGAGGAACGACTGGTCGACCACGTTCGCCGTACCGCCAAGGTGGAAGGTACGCATGGTGAGCTGCGTGCCCGGTTCACCGATCGACTGTGCGGCGATGACGCCAACGGCTTCGCCCATGTTGACAGGCGTACCGCGTGCAAGGTCACGACCGTAGCAGACGCCGCAGACGCCGATCTGCACTTCGCAGGTAAGCGCCGAGCGGATGCGGACGGACTGGATGCCGGCCTTCTCGATGGTGGCAACGTCGGCTTCGTCGATCAGCGTTCCAGCCTTGACGATGTTTTCGCCAGTGACCGGATTGTCGATATCATCCAGAGCCGTACGGCCGAGGATACGCGCGCCGAGCGAGGCAACGACCTGACCGGCATCGACGATGGCGGTCATGGTGAGGCCCTTGTCGGTGCCGCAATCGGTGGAATTGACGATGCAATCCTGCGCGACGTCGACGAGACGACGGGTCAGGTAACCCGAGTTCGCGGTCTTCAAGGCGGTGTCTGCGAGACCCTTACGGGCACCGTGGGTCGAGTTGAAGTACTCGTTAACGGTCAGGCCTTCCTTGAAGTTCGAGATGATCGGCGTCTCGATGATTTCACCCGACGGCTTGGCCATCAGGCCGCGCATGCCACCCAGCTGACGCATCTGGTTCGGTGAGCCACGAGCGCCCGAGTGCGACATCATGTAGATGGAGTTCATCGGCTTCTGGCGGCCCGTTTCCGGATCGAACTCGACAGCCTTGATGCGTGCCATCATCTCTTCGGCGACCTTTTCGGTCGCCTTGCCCCAGGCGTCGACAACCTTGTTGTACTTTTCGCCCTGGGTGATGAGGCCGTCATTGTACTGCTGTTCGTATTCCTTCACGAGAGCTTCGGTGTCGCCGACGATCTTCACCTTGCTGTCCGGAATGACCATGTCGTCCTTGCCGAACGAAATGCCGGCGCGGCAGGCATGGGCAAAGCCGAGCTGCATGATGCGGTCGCAGAAGATGACCGTGTCTTTCTGGCCGCAATGACGGTAGACCGTGTCGATCATCTTGGAGATGTTCTTCTTGGTCATTTCCTGGTTGCAGACGTCGAAAGGCACGTTGACGTTCTTCGGCAGAAGTTCGCCGATGAGCATACGGCCCGGGGTCGTTTCATGGATCTTCGAAACCGGCTTGCCATCGGCATCCACGGTCTTGAAGCGGCCGCGGATCTTGGCATGCAGCGTCACGACCTTGTTTTCAAGCGCGTGATGCAGTTCGCCGATGTCGGAGAAGGCCATGCCTTCGCCCGGCTCGTTCTGGTTCATGATCGACAGGTAATAGAGGCCGAGAACCATGTCCTGCGACGGAACGATGATCGGGTGACCGTTCGCCGGATGCAGGATGTTGTTGGTCGACATCATCAGCACGCGTGCTTCCAGCTGGGCTTCCAGCGAAAGCGGCACGTGAACAGCCATCTGGTCGCCGTCGAAGTCGGCGTTGAAGGCCGTGCAGACGAGCGGATGCAGCTGGATGGCCTTGCCTTCGACCAGCATGGGTTCGAAAGCCTGGATACCCAGACGGTGCAGCGTCGGCGCACGGTTCAGCAGAACCGGATGCTCGCGGATGACCTCGTCGAGGATATCCCAGACTTCCGGCTTTTCCTTTTCAACCAGCTTCTTGGCCTGCTTGACGGTAGAGGAGTAACCCTTGGCGTCGAGACGCGCGTAGATGAACGGCTTGAACAGCTCGAGCGCCATCTTCTTCGGCAGGCCGCACTGGTGCAGCTTCAGTTCCGGACCGGTCACGATGACCGAACGGCCGGAATAGTCGACGCGCTTGCCGAGCAGGTTCTGGCGGAAGCGGCCCTGCTTGCCCTTCAGCATGTCGGAGAGCGACTTCAGCGGACGCTTGTTGGCACCCGTGATGACGCGGCCGCGACGGCCGTTGTCGAACAGCGCATCGACGGATTCCTGCAACATACGCTTTTCGTTGCGGATGATGATGCCAGGCGCGCGAAGCTCGATCAAGCGCTTCAGACGGTTGTTACGGTTGATGACGCGGCGATAGAGATCGTTGAGGTCGGACGTCGCAAAACGGCCGCCATCCAGCGGAACCAGCGGACGCAGGTCCGGCGGAATGACCGGAACGACCTTCATGATCATCCATTCCGGACGGTTGCCGCTCTCCATGAAGTTCTCGACGATCTTCAGGCGCTTCATCAGCTTCTTCTGCTTGAGATCAGAGGTGGTCTCAGCAAGTTCGGCACGCAGGTCGCCGGCGATCTTTTCGAGGTTCATCGAAGCCAGCATCTCGTAGATGGCTTCAGCGCCGATCATGGCGGTGAACTGGTCTTCGCCGAATTCGTCGACGGCGATCATGTACTCTTCTTCGGACAGAAGCTGGTTCTGCTTCAGCGAAGTGAGGCCGGGCTCGGTGACGATGTAGTTCTCGAAATAGAGAACGCGTTCTACATCCTTCAGCGTCATGTCGAGCAGGGTCGAGATACGCGAGGGAAGCGACTTCAGGAACCAGATATGGGCAACCGGCGCTGCGAGCTCGATATGGCCCATGCGCTCACGGCGAACGCGCGACAGCGTGACTTCGACGCCGCACTTTTCGCAGATGATGCCCTTGTACTTCATGCGCTTGTACTTGCCGCACAGGCACTCATAGTCCTTGATCGGTCCGAAGATGCGCGCGCAGAACAGACCGTCGCGTTCCGGCTTGAACGTACGGTAGTTGATGGTTTCCGGCTTCTTGATCTCGCCGTAGGACCACGACAGGATTTTTTCCGGCGAAGCGATCGAAATCCGGATGGAATCGAAATGCTGCGCAGGCACCTGAGGATTGAAAAGATTCATGACCTCTTGGTTCATGCCTTGTCTCCTTGAGAGGCTAGCTGCTGCCCCTGTTTGCATCTGGACCGGCTTCTTCCCGGGTCGCCGTCCAGAGCTTTAAATACGGATTAACCGCACAATGCGGCGAAAGTGTCCCTCGTCAACCCGAAGCTGGCGGGGAACCGGCAGGCGCCCGGCAGGCGCCCGCCTCTCTCATTTTATTCCGCCGCGTCGGGCAGCTGGTCTTCGGACTGGTTCTCGATCTTCGAGTTTTCCAGTTCCACCGAAAGACCGAGCGACCGCATTTCCTTGACGAGAACGTTGAAGCTCTCCGGAATACCGGCTTCGAAGGTGTCGTCGCCGCGGACGATCGCTTCGTAAACCTTGGTGCGGCCCGCCACGTCGTCCGACTTGACGGTGAGCATTTCCTGCAGCGTGTAGGCCGCGCCGTATGCTTCCAGAGCCCAGACTTCCATTTCCCCGAAGCGCTGTCCGCCGAACTGCGCCTTGCCGCCCAGCGGCTGCTGGGTAACGAGCGAGTAAGGACCGATCGAGCGAGCGTGGATCTTGTCGTCGACAAGGTGGTTCAGCTTAATCATGTACATGTAGCCGACGGTGACCTTGCGGTCGAACGGCTCGCCGGTACGGCCGTCATAAAGGACGGACTGACCGGATTCATGCAGACCTGCCTTCTTCAGCATCGCGGCGACGTCGGGTTCATGCGCACCGTCGAAGACCGGGGTCGCGATGGAAACACCGCGCTTGGCTTCTTCGGCGAGCTTGACCAGCGATTCGTCATCGAAGCGCTGCACCTCGTCATGCGATTCACTCGCATAGATTTCGGTGAGCTCGGTGCGAAGCTCGCTGATGTCCATCGTCTTGCGATACTCTTCGAGCATCTCGCCGATCTTCTTGCCCATGCCTGCGCATGCCCATGCGAGGTGGGTTTCGAGGATCTGGCCGACGTTCATGCGCGAAGGCACGCCGAGCGGATTCAAGCAGATGTCGACATGCGTGCCGTCTTCGAGGAACGGCATGTCCTCGACCGGAACGATACGCGAGACGACGCCCTTGTTACCGTGACGGCCGGCCATCTTGTCGCCCGGCTGGATCTTGCGCTTCACAGCGACAAAGACCTTGACCATCTTCATGACGCCCGGAGGCATTTCGTCGCCGCGCTGGACCTTTTCGACCTTGTCCATGAAGCGCTGTTCGAGGCGCGACTTGGATTCGTCGTACTGGCCGCGAAGCGCTTCCAGTTCCGACTGGGCCTTTTCGTCTTCGACGGCGAACATCCACCACTGCGAGCGGGGATATTCGGAGACGACGGCGTTGGAGAGCTCGACGCCCTTCTTGAAGCCCTTCGGACCGGCGATGGAAACGTGGCCACGCAGCATGTCGATCAGACGGCCGTAGACGTTACGGTCGAGGATCGCCTGCTCGTCGTCGCGGTCCTTCGCCAAGCGCTCGATCTCTTCGCGCTCGATCGCCATCGCGCGCTCGTCCTTCTCCACACCGTGACGGTTGAAGACGCGGACTTCCACGACCGTACCGAACGTGCCCGGAGGCATGCGCATGGAGGTGTCGCGAACGTCGGAGGCCTTTTCACCGAAGATGGCGCGCAGAAGCTTTTCTTCCGGCGTCATCGGGCTTTCGCCCTTCGGCGTGATCTTGCCGACGAGGATGTCGCCCGGCTGAACTTCCGCACCGATGTAAACGATACCGGCTTCGTCGAGGTTCTTCAGCGCTTCTTCCGAAACGTTCGGAATGTCGCGCGTGATTTCTTCCGGACCAAGCTTCGTGTCACGCGCCATCACTTCGAATTCTTCGATGTGGATGGAGGTGAACACGTCGTCGGAAACGATACGTTCCGACATCAGGATCGAGTCTTCGTAGTTGTAGCCGTTCCAGGGCATGAACGCGACGAGCGCGTTGCGGCCGAGCGCCAGGTCACCGAGGTCGGTCGACGGACCGTCCGCGATGATGTCACCCTTGGAGATGATGTCGCCGACGGAAACCAGCGGACGCTGGTTGACGCAGGTGTTCTGGTTCGAACGCTGGAACTTCTGCAGACGGTAGATGTCAACACCGGACTTGCCGGCATCGAGATCTTCCGTGGCGCGGATAACGATACGGGTCGCGTCGACCTGATCGACGACGCCGCCACGACGGGCTGCAATGGCAGCGCCGGAGTCACGTGCAACGATCGGTTCCATGCCCGTGCCGACGAACGGCGCTTCCGCCCGCAGAAGCGGAACGGCCTGACGCTGCATGTTCGAGCCCATGAGAGCACGGTTGGCGTCGTCGTTTTCCAGGAACGGAATGAGAGCCGCTGCGACCGAAACCAGCTGCTTCGGCGAAACGTCCATCAGGTTGATGTTGTCACGCGGTGCGAGCATGACTTCGCCCGAGTGACGGCAGACGACGAATTCTTCCGAGAAAGAACCGTCTTCATTGAGCGGCGCGTTGGCCTGCGCAACGTAATACTTCGCCTCTTCCATGGCGGAGAGGTAGATCACGTCGTTGGTGACCTTGCCGTCGACGATCTTGCGGTACGGGCTTTCGATGAAGCCGTACTTGTTGACGCGGGCGAAGGTTGCGAGCGAGTTGATCAGACCGATGTTCGGGCCTTCCGGCGTTTCGATCGGGCAAATACGGCCGTAATGGGTCGGATGAACGTCGCGGACTTCGAAGCCGGCGCGCTCGCGGGTCAGACCGCCCGGTCCAAGAGCCGAAAGACGGCGCTTGTGGGTGATTTCCGAAAGCGGGTTCACCTGGTCCATGAACTGCGACAGCTGCGAGGAACCGAAGAATTCGCGAACGGCGGCGGCTGCCGGCTTCGCATTGATCAGGTCCTGCGGCATCACGGTGTCGATTTCGATCGAGGACATACGTTCCTTGATCGCACGTTCCATGCGCAGAAGGCCGAGGCGATACTGGTTTTCCATCAGCTCGCCGACCGAACGGACACGGCGGTTGCCGAGGTTGTCGATGTCGTCGATCTCGCCCTTGCCGTCACGCAGCTCGACCAGCATCTTGACGACGGCGAGGATGTCTTCCTTGCGCAGCGTGCGCACGGTGTCTTCCGCGTCGAGGTCGAGGCGCATGTTCATCTTGACGCGGCCGACGGCCGACAGGTCGTAACGCTCCGCATCGAAGAACAGCGAGTTGAACATCGCTTCCGCCGATTCCATGGTCGGCGGCTCGCCCGGACGCATGACGCGATAGATGTCGAACAGGGCTTCCTGGCGGTTCTCGTTCTTGTCTGCGGACAGCGTGTTGCGGATATAGGCGCCAACATTGACGTGGTCGATGTTGAGAACCGGGATCTCGTCGAAGCCGGACTGCAGGATGAGACCGAGGGTCTTCTCGTCGATTTCGTCGCCGGCTTCGAGATAGATTTCACCCGTCTCGTAGTTGACGATGTCTTCGGCGAGATAGTTGCCGTAAAGGTCTTCGTCGGTCGCCTTCAGCGCCTTGAGGCCCTTCTCCGTCAGCTGGCGGATCAGGCGCGGGGTCAGCTTCTTGCCGCCTTCGACCACGACTTCGCCGGTATCGGCGTCGATCATGTCGGTGATGACCTTGGCGCCCTTCAGCGTTTCAGGCTGGAAGGGAATGCGCCAGCCATCGCCGTCGCGCTCATAGGACGACTTCGTATAGAAAGTCGACAGAATGTCTTCGCCATCCATGCCGAGCGCCATCAGCAGCGACGTTACCGGCAGCTTGCGGCGACGGTCGATACGCGCATAGACGATGTCCTTGGCGTCGAATTCGATGTCGAGCCAGGAACCGCGATAGGGGATGACGCGGGCAGCGAAGAGCAGCTTGCCGGAAGAATGGCTCTTGCCCTTGTCATGGTCGAAGAACACGCCCGGCGAACGGTGCATCTGCGAAACGATGACGCGCTCGGTGCCGTTGACGATGAACGTGCCGTTATTGGTCATGAGCGGCATGTCGCCCATGTAGACGGACTGTTCCTTGATGTCCTTGATGGACTTGGCGCCCGTATCCTCATCGATATCGAACACGATGAGGCGCAGCGTCACCTTCAGCGGCGCGGCATAGGTCAGGTCGCGCTGACGGCATTCCTCGACGTCGAACTTCGGCGCTTCGAATTCGTAGGATACGAATTCGAGCATGGAGGCGCCGGAAAAATCAGTGATCGGGAATACGGACTTGAATACGGCATTCAATCCCTCGTCGGGACGGCCACCCTTGGGCTCGTCAACCATGAGAAACTGGTCGTACGAAGCCTTCTGAACCTCGATGAGGTTCGGCATTTCCGCTACTTCTGGAATTTTGCCGAAAAACTTGCGTACGCGCCTGCGACCGTTAAACGAAAGGGTCTGAGCCATCGTCGCTCCTTTAAAATTGCATCCGGGCCTGCAACGGACGGGAACCGATGGCCAGTCGATCCCGTCAAGCAATGGGTATCATCAATCTCGTTCCACATCCCGGATCGATCAGGCCGGATTGCCTAGATGAGCCGGTTCGGAACCATTCTCTTGAAGAACCCATTACCCAAAAGCCGTTTTCAAGCGGCTTTTGGGTAATAGGTTTTAAAAACGATAACGACGGAAAGGGGCATGAAGCCCCTTCCCGCCAGCAATCGCCAGATTACTTAACGTCAACCTTGGCGCCAGCTTCCTCAAGCTTCTTCTTGAGGTCGGCAGCTTCAGCCTTGGAAACGGCTTCCTTGACAGCCTTCGGAGCGCCTTCAACGAGATCCTTGGCTTCCTTGAGGCCGAGGCCGGTGATAGCGCGGACTTCCTTGATGACGTTGATCTTGTTGGCGCCAGCGTCAACCAGGATCACGTCGAATTCAGTCTTTTCTTCTTCAACAGCAGCAGCAACGCCAGCACCGCCAGCAGCAGCAACAGCTACCGGAGCAGCAGCGGAAACGCCCCACTTTTCTTCGAGAAGCTTGGACAGTTCTGCAGCTTCCAGAACGGTCAGCGAGGAGAGGTCTTCTACGATCTTTGCGAGATCAGCCATTTTGATAGTTCCTTTTGTTCAGTTCGAACCAGTTTGAATATTTACAGCGAAAAACCGCCTTAAGCGGCTTCGTCCTTCTTGGCGTAAGCCGAGAACACGCGGGCAAGCTGGCTTGCCGGTGCTGCCACAACCGTTGCGACGCGGGTTGCCGGGGCATTGAGAAGGCCCAGCAGCTTCGCACGCAGCTCGTCCAGCGAAGGCAGGGTCGCAAGCGACTTGACTGCTTCGGCGTTGAGCGTGGTTGCGCCCATGGCGCCGCCCAAAACAACGACCTTGTCGTTGGTCTTGGCGAAATCCATGACGACTTTCGGAGCGATCATCGGGTCAGTGCTGTATGCAATCAGCGTCTGTCCCTTGAAGAGATTGGTCATCCCTTCCGACTCCGTACCCTGAAGAGCGATCTTGGCCAGGCGGTTCTTCGCGACCTTGACGGTGCCTCCGGCAGCGCGCATCTTCGAACGGAAGTCGTTCATCTGCGCAACGGTGACACCAGCATAGTGGGCCACGACAACCGAACCGGAAGCCTTGAAGACTTCGTTCAGCTCCGTGACGAATTCGCGTTTTTCCGCTCTTTCCACTGTCTGTCTCCAGTAGACGGGAACACAACATGTGAACCCGTCGGGTTTGCCTTTGCCCCAAGGGACCTTTTTACAAAGATCCCGAGCGACGCTCGAGGATCCTGTCCCCCGCTCTGTCGCCGCAAATGGCTTCAGGCACAGGCACACCAGGTTCGAACCGGACAGTCAGGCATCGAAAGATGCCTCAAATCCAGCCTCACCCGTCTCATGCAGGCTAAATGATTAAGGCCAGGCCCCGAAAGACATAGCCACCCGCAATCTCGGACAGGAGTTCCGGGTTTCCCCGGAAATCTCCGGCTCCCTGGGAGCCGGAAATTCTTTTATTCACGCCTCATGACGAAGCGCGAGAATTGATTAAGCCGTGACCGACGAAGGGTCGATCTTGACGCCCGGACCCATGGTCGAGGAAATCGCGACGCGCTTGACGTAGTTGCCCTTGGCACCAGCCGGCTTTGCCTTGATGACGGCATCGGCGAAAGCCTTGATGTTTTCCTCAAGAGCCTTGGCGTCGAACGAGGCCTTGCCAACGCCAGCGTGTACGATACCGGCCTTTTCGACGCGGAACTCGACAGCGCCGCCCTTGGACGCCTTGACAGCACCGGCAACATCCATCGTCACCGTACCGACCTTCGGGTTCGGCATCATGCCACGCGGGCCGAGTACCTTGCCGAGACGGCCGACGAGCGGCATCATGTCCGGGGTCGCGATGCAGCGATCGAAGTCGATCTTGCCGCCCTGAACGATTTCAACCAGTTCTTCCGCGCCAACAACGTCAGCGCCGGCAGCCGTGGCTTCGTCAGCCTTGGCGCCACGGGCGAAGACGGCGACGCGAACGTCACGGCCGGTGCCGTTCGGCAGGTTGACGACGCCACGAACCATCTGGTCCGCATGGCGCGGGTCAACGCCGAGGTTCATCGAAACTTCAACGGTTTCGTCGAACTTGGCGACAGCACGTTCCTTGACCATCGAAATGGCGTCGGTGAGAACGTAAAGCTTGTTGGGATCCACACCTTCGCGGATCTTCTGAATGCGCTTTGCTACCTTGGCCATGATCAACCTACCACTTCCAGGCCCATGGCGCGGGCGGAGCCCTCAACCATCGCCATTGCGCCTTCGATGTCGGCCGCGTTCAGATCCTTCATCTTGGCTTCGGCGATCGTCTTGACCTGAGCCTTGGTGATGGAGCCGGCCTTGGCGCCCTTGCCCGGAGTCTTCGAGCCCGACTGGATCTTTGCTTCCTTCTTGAGGAAGTAGGTCACCGGCGGCTGCTTCATGACGAAGGTGAAGGACTTGTCCTGGTAATAGGTGATGACGACCGGAATCGGCATACCCTTTTCCATTTCCTGCGTGGCGGCATTGAACGCCTTGCAGAATTCCATGATGTTAATGCCACGCTGACCAAGTGCAGGGCCGATCGGCGGGGACGGATTGGCCGCCCCGGCCTTTACCTGCAGCTTGAGCTGGCCTGCAACTTTCTTAGCCATATCTCTCTGCCTTTCAATTCAAACCGGTTACCCGGCTTCTCTTAAGCCGGATCGCTCCGGCGGCTGCGGTTGCGTGGTGCGGCGCCCTGCCCCGGCTTAAAGAGCCAGTTAGCCTTCCACGCGCTTGGGGGCTTCGCCCCTCCAATCAGACCTTTTCGACCTGATTGTATTCCAGCTCGACCGGCGTAGCGCGGCCGAAAATCGAAACTTCCACCTTCAGGCGCGAACGTTCTTCGTCGACATCCTGCACCACGCCGTTGAACGACGCGAACGGACCGTCGGAAACACGAACCTGCTCGCCGATCTCGAACGAAACCGAAGACTTCGGACGCTCGACACCTTCCTGAACCTGACCGAGGATACGGTCGGCCTCATAATCCGGGATCGGAACAGGCTTGCTGTCCGAACCGAGGAAACCGGTCACCTTCGGCGTGTTCTTGATGAGGTGATAGGCCTCATCCGTCAGGTTGGCGCGCACCAGCACGTAACCCGGAAAGAACTTGCGCTCGCTATCGACCTTGCGGCCGCGACGCACCTCGACCACCTTTTCGGTCGGCACGAGGATTTTCTCGAAAAGATGATCAAGACCCTTCTGGCGGGCCTTCTCCTCGATCGACTCGGCGACCTTCTTTTCGAAATTCGAATATGCGTGAACGATATACCAGCGCGCTGCCATTTTTATTCTCCGTTCAATCCTTCGACGGGCCTTTATCGGCCTACGTTCAGCACGAGGCTGAGCAGCCAGCCGATGAGCTGATCCGCAGCAAAGAAGAACAGAGCCGCAAAAATGACCATCACCAGCACCATAGCCGTCGAAATCATGGTCTCGCGGCGCGACGGCCAAGTGATTTTTGACGCTTCGGCGCGAACCTGCTGCAGAAACGTAAACGGATTGGTTTTGGATGCCATTGACTGCCCACGCAATTACGGCGCGTAAAGCCGAACTAATCAGCCCCACGCACCGCGTGTCTGTTTTGACCCTACATAAACACCGATTCCACTTTTAACAAGAGGAAATCGACATTCGGCGAAATTCGCCGGAAAACCGGCCCCATCTGCCATGCAGCGAAAACCGCGCTTGCGAATGGAAAGTGGCAGGGGCAGAGGGGCTCGAACCCCCGACCTGCGGTTTTGGAGACCGCCGCTCTACCAACTGAGCTATACCCCTTTAAGCACCTGAAGCGGCCGCGAAATCGCTTGGCCAATTCGGTATGCGCTCCTTTAAGGCGCAGGGAAAAGAATGGCAAGCGCTTTTTATGCGCTTCCCAAAAACTTTGCCGGGAATACCATCTCCACCGCCGCGCCGAATTGTGCACGTCCGGACAGGCACCTGTTGCGCCGGTATGCGGCCATGGCGCGCCCCGCCCTGCTACTGCTCCGTCGAACGGCTGCGCATGCTGGCGAGCCACGCCCGGCAAAGACGCCTTGCATGCGCGACCTGACGGCCAAAGGAGCGCTGCCACTTTTGCAGGGTCGCCACGGAAAAGAAACGCTTGAGCTTCTTGGCGAACCCGGCAAGACCACGCTCACCCTTGCGCCCATAATTGCTGCGACCACAGCCCGAATGACGGACCCCCGTACCCTCGAGCCAGGCCATGATATCGCCATTCTCCTTGTAATGGAGACTTATGGCAGCCTCCGTGGGGAAACCGGCGTAGCCATGCGGCAGCTTGCGATAGTCGGCTAAGCGCTTCACGGTGGGATTAAACGTAAAACTGTGCCAGACGCGATGCGCAGTCGGAGGAATGCGCCAATAGCCTGTCCCAAGCTCCATCCTTGAACGGCGTCGAATAGTGGCCGGCAGATCGGCATCGGTCCGCAGCTGCACCAGAAATATCCCGGCGTCCCGCCTGAGGATTTCAACGCCCCTTCCGACCATTCCCGCCACGGGAAAAACCCAGTCATCCTCCAGATGCAGAATGAACGGTGTCTGCACCTGCGAGTAGGCCACATCGATCGAACGATGCTGACCCAGATTCCGGCCGTTCAGAATGATCCGAATCGGCTGCTCGGGATAAAGCGAGGGGACACCCAGCACAGAGGCGTCGTCGGAATCCTCTATGATGATGAATTCGTGCAAGGGATAATCATTTGTCGCGAAAAAGCTGCCGAGTGTTTCGACAAGCAAGTCCGGCCGCCTGCAACTGGTTAAAACAACCGTGAGATCAGACATTTTCATCCAATAGACGCGAGCAGAGGGATCAGCCGCGTGACACGCGCTGCCAAAAACAATTCAGAGCACTTGCGTGACTGGACCGCCCAACCCCAAAGGAAATTGAAATAAATTCATATATAAATTAAGAATAGTTTTTAAACTTACATCTAAAATACCGGACTATATATCGAAATAAGCTAATAATGAATCATAAATATTGAAGATACATTATGCCATGCAAGATTAAATTCAACACCAGGCTTAAAATAAAACAAAAAATAAAGGCGGCGGTGCTTTTGGCACCGCCGCCTTTTTGATTTTTTGGCAACCGGCATATGCCGGTCATAAATTACTCGACGATCGAAGCAACGATGCCGGCGCCGACGGTACGGCCGCCTTCGCGGATCGCGAAGCGCAGCTTTTCTTCCATCGCGATCGGAACGATCAGCTCGACGTCAACCGTTACGTTGTCGCCAGGCATAACCATTTCCGTGCCTTCCGGAAGCGTCACGATGCCCGTCACGTCCGTCGTGCGGAAGTAGAACTGCGGACGGTAGTTCGTGAAGAACGGCGTATGACGGCCGCCCTCTTCCTTCGTCAGGATGTAGGCTTCTGCCTTGAACTTCTTGTGCGGCTTCACAGAACCCGGCTTGCACAGGATCTGACCACGCTCGACGCCGTCACGGTTAACACCGCGAACCAGTGCACCGATGTTGTCGCCAGCCTGGCCCTGGTCGAGCAGCTTGCGGAACATTTCAACGCCGGTAACCGTCGTCTTCGACGTCGGACGAATGCCGACGATCTCGACTTCTTCACCAACCTTGACGATACCGCGCTCAACGCGACCCGTCACAACCGTACCACGGCCCGAGATCGAGAACACGTCTTCGATCGGCATCAGGAACGGCTGGTCGATCGGACGCTCAGGCGTCGGGATGTAGGCGTCGACCTGAGCCATCAGCTCGCGGATCGCGTCTTCGCCGATCTTCTTGTCAGAGTCTTCAAGAGCGGCCAGCGCCGAACCCTTGACGATCGGAATGTCGTCGCCCGGGAAGTCGTAGGACGACAGAAGCTCGCGCACTTCCAGTTCGACAAGCTCGAGAAGCTCGGCGTCGTCAACCTGGTCGACCTTGTTGAGGAACACGACGATCGCCGGAACGCCAACCTGACGGGCAAGCAGGATGTGCTCGCGCGTCTGCGGCATCGGGCCGTCGGCAGCCGAGCAAACCAGGATCGCGCCGTCCATCTGTGCAGCGCCGGTGATCATGTTCTTCACGTAGTCGGCGTGGCCGGGGCAGTCAACGTGCGCATAGTGACGGTTCGCCGTCTCATATTCAACGTGCGCCGTCGAGATCGTGATACCACGCGCCTTCTCTTCCGGAGCGGCGTCGATTTGGTCATACGCCTTGAACTCGCCGAAGAACTTCGTGATTGCTGCCGTCAGCGACGTCTTGCCGTGGTCAACGTGACCGATCGTGCCAATGTTGACGTGCGGCTTATTGCGCTCAAACTTGCTCTTTGCCATGTGAATTGCTTCCTGTGAACGTGAAGTAGTTTTCCCGGCGAACCGGTTTGGTGTCGCCGTTTAAGGCTTTGTAAGCGAATGCGCAAGACTTAATTGTGAAAGCGCCTTCGCGCGCGCTTCAAGCGTGCCCCGAGGCGCCTATATGGGGTATGGTTTTCGAGATTTAAACCCTCCGGAGCGTGACGTCGCGGCGGCGGCCGGAGTTTCTTCTTCCACTACTTCCAATCACGAATTAACGTATTTCCATCACAACTTCTTTACCTGCACCGCCATGATGGCTTAAGGACATTTCATCGCCGGGGGGAAGACGGGCGATTGGAACCCGGCGCGGGGGCGCCATCCCGTGCCATATCTCCATCTGCCGCTTTTCCCCTGCAACGTCTCCATCCGTTTCAGGACCTTCCCATGGAAATCTTCACAGCCGCCGGTTTCACGGCATTCTTGCAGGTCATCGCCATCGACCTCGTTCTCGCCGGCGACAATGCCATCGTCATCGGCCTTGCCGCTGCCGGCCTGCCGGCGCATCTCCGCCGCCAGGCGATCCTCGTCGGCATCATCGCCGCCACGGTCCTGCGCATCGGCTTTGCCGCCGTCACCGTACAGCTTCTTGCCATTGTCGGCCTGCAATTGTTCGGCGGCCTGCTGCTCGCCTGGGTGTGCTGGAAGATGTGGTCCGAACTGCGCGAGACGGCAGGCTCGATCGAAGACGAGGTGACGGACGAAGAGGCCGACCTGACCAAGGGGCACAAGACTTTCTTCCAGGCCGCGACCCAGATCGTCATCGCCGACGTTTCCATGTCGCTCGACAATGTGCTCGCGGTCGCCGGCGCCGCCCAGGAACATGTCACGGTTCTGGTCATCGGGCTCGTCGTTTCGATTGCCCTGATGGGGCTCGCCGCCAACTTCGTCGCCAAGCTGCTGCACCGCTATCGCTGGATTTCCTATCTCGGCCTGATGGTCATCATCTATGTGGCGCTCAACATGCTGTATCACGGCACGGTGGAAGTCCTGCCCTATATCCAGGCCTATCTGGCCTGAAACCGCCTGCAGCCCGCTTTTTGGAAGGCCCGGAAACGCCCGTTTCCGGGCCTTTTTCATAACATGCGGCTATCCCGCTCCGGCATCCGGCGCGGCTTCGCGCACAGGGGAATCGATCGCCAAAAGAGCTGCAACATCGAGACAATAGAGGGAAATCGCGATTCTTCGCCCATGGTTTCTGGCAATTGAGGTCAGCCACGGGCAAGCCTAGGGAGCTAGTGATAAGTCATAACAATAAAAAGAAAGGTAAAGCTGCCAATGGCTTATGACTGGAGCGGCGGGCGCACCCGTCGCCTTCGCCGGGTAAAGCTTGGTGTCGTCGCCAGCTCTCTCATCCTGGTGGCGCTTCTCGCGTCGCTCGTTCTCGGTTGAACGCCCCGCGCGCGCAATCTGACGCTGACCGGCGGCATGGCAAGGTTTTCGCAACCGCCCTGCCGCCGTCCCCCTGAGGGGCAAATACGGGCGCTCAGGATTTCTTGACTTCGACACAATGAACCGGCTGCTTCATATCCGGGTCCGCCATCAGGTCATAGAGATCGGCTTTGTCGCCCTTCGACCACCAGACATGAACGCCACCCTGATATTTGGCGCCCGAGCCCGACATGACGTTTGCGGCAATGACGACGCCATCCTTCAGCCTGAGCCGCACCAGGCTGATATCGCCGGCATTGAGATAAAGGGCCTCCACCGTCTCGTCGGCGCATCGATAGACAACCTTCGTCTTTTCAACCGTGGTGCCCTTGGGAAGCGGAATCACCAGATCCCCGGCCAGAGCGGCGGAAGCGAACGGCGCGGACATGCCGGCAAGACATAGGGCGACGAGGGATTTTTTCATGATCGGCCTTTCCTGATCTGGGCCGACCATAACACATGCCGGCAAAGCCGGATCGAGGCGGCCGCCCAGGCCATGAAATTTAATGGAATCGTCACGCAGGCGAGGCAGCCGCTAACGCAACAGCCAATAAACCGCGCCAAGAATCACGGTCCACATCACCAATGATATGGCCAGCACCACGAGATAATTTCGAAATCGTCTGGTCATCCGCCCACATTGCCGGCTGGCCATCGCCTGAGGGCCTGAACCGCTGAATTGCTGGATGCGGATCAACCGCAGGATCGGCTCTTTCTATCAAGAGGCTGAATCGCAAACCATTCGCAGATTTTACCCGCCCGAAAACAGGGTATCAAACCCCGGCGGAGGGCACTCCCCTGCCGGCGGTCCGCATACCGTTGTGAAGATCGGCAAGGCGGGCAGCGGCCCAACGGCCGCCGCCCCTATCCCTATCAGCTCTTCAGGGCCGTATTGCACAGGCTCCAGTAACCGCCGCCCTTCTGAATCCATTTCAGATCGCCGAGCGTGCCGTCATTCTTGTTTTGATGGTAGGAATCGACACAGGTCTTCAGGCGGGCCTTCGCCGGCGTCTCGCTTGAATATTTCTTGTCGACCGCGCTCGGGAAAGCGACGCCCTTCGGCGCCTTTATCGTCGCCTTTTCGGGCTCCTTCTCGGTGGTGGCCGCAACCTGCTTGTCGTCGGCCGCATCCTCGGCCGCCGCATCGGCGCCGCAGAACTTGGCGCGATAGTCGTTCCACTTGATATCCTTGGCGGACCCGTCGGTTTTGGCCGCCTGATATTTCACGCTGCACTCTTTCATGGTGAGTGCGGCGGCGGGGGAGACAAACGCCGCCGATGCCAGCAGCGCAAATGATGAGAGAATGACAACCCTGTTAAACATTGGAGACTCCCGTGTGCATGATTGCCGGGCGACTATCCGACCGGATTTTCCGCTTGTCAACGAGCAGTGCAGCAAGGACGGAAAGTCGGGTCGGTGCTGACTGAAACCCATTGACCTTGCACGGCATTTTCGGAGTGCGACAACGTCGTGCCGGCGCGCTCCACCGCGGCGGCGCGATGGAAAGCCCGCCCTGGCAGGGCAGCCGACGGCTTCGCCTTGACGCCCGTTTTCCTCGCGGAGAATCACGTGTTCGTGTGGCGTCAACCCCGCCAAGGAACGAAATCCCTAAATTTTCGTTAGTATCCCGAACGAATAACGAGGATTTATCGATGTTGAGGATGCCGAAGACTATCTCCGCGCTCGCTCTTGGCGTCGCATTATCTGGCGCTTCCGTCATGCCCGCCCATGCGCTGAGCCTCATACAGCCGGCCTACCATTCACAGGACCAGGCGCAACCGTCCGCCGGACATGGCTACCCGGCATCCGCCTTCGCGGCGGGAACCGGCGAAGACGCCACGCCAAGCGGCTATGCTCTGACGCCGGCGGAAATAAACCATGTAAAATGGTGCGCCGCCCGATACACCTCCTACCATCCGACGGATAACAGCTACATGGCCCCTGCCGGCACGCGCACCCAGTGTCGCTCGCCCTACTGACCGGCACCCACTGTCCCGCGTAACGGGCGGGCTTCGTCCGTTACGGGCAAGATAAAATTTACCTTAAATTTTATCGATCTGAACCTTTTTCTCCGCAGACCGTTTGAAGCGCAGATCAACGGGAACGAGACAATGTTGTGGAATCTTGAGAAACTGGAGCAGGAACGTCTCGAACTGATCGAGGTCATTACTGCCCTTAGTCATACCGAACGCCTTTTGCAGGGCGACCGGTCTTCGATATTTGAAAAAATCGCAGCGCATATGGAAAGGTTGAGCGAGCTGGACACAGAGAAACAGCGGGTTCAGTCGAGGCTGGAAGCATTCTGAACGCACGCCACGCGACCATCGCCACCGGTATTGCTCGATACGCCCGCCCGCGCTGGCTCGCCGTTGCAGATGTCCGTTCGATCACTCATCTTCAGGAATGAAGCCTCCGATCTGACGTTTCCACAGCCGCGCAAACAGCCCCTCCCGCTCCACAAGGTCCTGCGGCCTTCCCTCTTCGATGATCCGGCCATGATCCAGCACGATGATCCGGTCCATCCGGGCGATGGTCGACAGGCGGTGGGCTATCGCGATCACCGTCTTGCCCTCCATCACCAGGTTCAGCTTCTCCTGAATGGCCGCTTCGGACTCGCTGTCAAGTGCGGATGTCGCCTCGTCGAGAATGAGGATGGGCGCGTCTTTCAGCAGGACACGCGCAATGGCAACCCGCTGGCGCTGCCCGCCGGAAAGCTTGACGCCGCGGTCTCCCACAAACGCCTGAAACCCTCTGCGCCCCTCACTGTCGGCGAGATCGGCGATGAAGGCATCGGCCTTCGCTACTTTCGCTACCTGCGCCACATCCTCCTGCGTCGCCTCCGGCCGTCCATACCGGATGTTGTCGCCAACGGACCGGTGCAGCAGCGCCACATCCTGGGCAATCACGCCGATATTGCGGCGCAAGCTCATCTGCGTGACATCGCGGATATCCTGCCCGTCGATGCGGATGGCGCCGTCCTTAATGTCGTAAAACCGCAGGAGCAGATTGACCAGCGTCGTTTTTCCCGCGCCCGACAGGCCGACCAGCCCAACCTTCTCCCCGGCGCGCACGCGCAGCGACAGATCATCAATGACCGGCCTGCCTGACTTGTAGGCAAAACGAATATGGTCGAAATCAATATCCCCCTGCGAAACACTCAGTTCTGCCGCACCGGCCCTGTCTGTAATCGTCGGCGGTGTCGTCATCACCGGCATGGCATCCTTGATCGTTCCGATCGCCTGGAATATCTGCTGGCCCATCTGCAGAAAGGTGAATGTGTGCCCCGACAGACGCTGCAGGATATAAACGGCGCCGACGAATTCACCGACCGTGATGAAGCCCTTGACGAGACCGGAAAATCCCACCGACAGGATTGCGAGCCACAACGCCATGTTGAGCGCCACCACGACCAGTTCGGACGCGCGATAGACGCGCTGCTCCCTGTGCTGTGTCTGCACCGCCTTCATCAGGATGCGGCGGATCGCGCCCGCCTCGCTGTCTTCGGCGGCGAATTGCTTGATCATCTGCATATTGCTGTAAAGATCGGTGATCGCACCGGAGACAAGGCTCTTCTGCTTGGCCGAACGGCGTGACCGCTCCGTGAAGACAGGCGCAAGTTTCACGGCGAGAGCCACATTCAGCACGATCCAGATCAGCACCGGCAGCGCCAGTTGCCAGGACAGCGTGGCCAGCAGAACCAGAGAGCCGACCATCTGCAGCAGGAAGCGCGGGCCGGTCTGAAAGGCGTTGATAATTTGCTGCTGCACCGCTGACGACACCTGGGAAAGGCGCGAGGCGACCTGCCCGGCGTAAAGCTCATGGAAAAACGCCAGATCCTGCCGCTCCACCGCCTTGTGGCCTTGCCACTGGATGGCCGCCGGCATCGCGATGCCAAGAGTGTGCGAATTGAGCGTGTTGAGAAGAAACGACGCTATCGGCATGGCGGGAAAGATCAACAGCCCGAGGACGGCAAGCAGCGGCCATTCATTGCGCAGAAAGGCCTCCGCCCCCTGCGCCGTCACGCCATCGACGATAACCGACAATCCCCAGATGATCGACAGATTGATGGCTTCCACCGCCATGGACGACAAGGCGAGCGCGATGAGGACACCGCGAAACATCGCGATGAAATGCAATAGCACCGCGATAGGACCTTTAGACGGCAGCGGCCGGAAGGGAATGTCGAGCGGCCGTATCAGCGTCTCGAAAGGGCGAAAAATCGTATCTGAAATCGACATGGGCCTCTCGGATCACAGCTTGGCATCGACGGGGAGGAATCAGCTACGCGTCCGGCATGGAACCATGCATGGCCCCTGACCTCAATTATAAAGAATGGCTGGCGCCGCCTTCGCGGCAACTCCCCGGAACACGGTTGTGAAATGTGCGCATGAACCGACAGCGGCCTGAAGCCGATATTCCGACGCAGATCATCGGCAAGTCCAAGCGGCAAAATGATTGCGGGTGAAGCTACCTGCGTGTGAGAGCAGGCAAGACAAAAACGCTGTAAAACCAGCGCGTAACCGACGTCTTTGATTCTATTGGGAGAGTAGCTGGAGCGGGTAGCGGGAATCGAACCCGCGTATTCAGCTTGGAAGGCTGCTGCTCTACCATTGAGCTATACCCGCGGTGGCGATTTCGATCCGTGCAGAATGGTGGAGGGAGTTGGATTTGAACCAACGTAGGCGTAGCCAACGGATTTACAGTCCGTCCCCTTTAACCACTCGGGCATCCCTCCAGTTATCTGCGAGGATCAAGCGACCAAGCTCTTCAGATTTCGCTGCGGCGAAGCGCCGTTGCGTCGTCTGTGGCGCGTATATGACGGCCTCGTTCGTTTCTGTCAACACGCCCTTTCACGAATTTTCGGGAAAAAATTCAAACCCCTTTGCCGCCCTGTGGATTATCGCGGGGGCTGGTGCGCGGCTCTTCCCGGAGATATAAGGCGCCATGAGCAAAGACGATCCCAACAACAAATCCACCCGCGACACGCATTACGCCAACCTGCGCCGCGCCGTGCGCGACGCCAAGCGCGAGCGCGGCGAAATTCCCACCCCGCAGCAGCCGAAGCGCCGGAACCGCGGCGCCGACGACTGGAAGCCGCCGCAGCTTGCGCCGGATCAGGTCCATCTTTACGGCCTGCACACCGTGCGCGCCGCACTCGCCAATCCCGAACGGCAAATCGTCAAGCTCTCCGTCACGCAGAACGCTTTCGCGCGTCTCGATATTGGTGAGGCGGATGCGCAGCCCTTCCCGGTGGAGATGGTATCGCCGCAGGATATCGACCGGGTGCTCGGCCCCGAAGCCATCCACCAGGGTGTGATGCTGGAAACCCGGCCGCTGCCGGTCAAGCGGCTCGGCGCGCTGAAGGACAGCCCGCTCATCCTCGTGCTCGATCAGGTCACCGATCCGCACAATGTCGGCGCCATCATGCGCTCGGCGGTCGCCTTCAACGCCGGCGCCGTCATCACCACCATGCGCCACAGCCCGACCGAGTCCGGCGTGCTGGCAAAATCCGCTTCCGGCGCGCTGGAACTCATTCCCTATATCCAGATCACCAATCTTGCCGATGCGCTGGGCGAACTGCACAAGCTCGGCTTCTTCTCCGTCGGCCTGGATTCGGAAGGCCCCGCCCCCATCGAACAGACCTTCAGCGGCGAAAAGATCGCCCTGGTGCTGGGCGCCGAAGGCAAGGGTCTGCGCCAGAAGACGCGCGAAACCGTCTCGGCGCTTGCCCGTCTCGATATGCCCGGCGAGATCAAATCGCTCAACGTCTCGAATGCGGCGGCCATCGCCCTTTACGCGACGCAGCAATTTCTGGGCAAAGCGTCGTCCTGAGGCCTGCCCTTCCTTGCGAAATCGCAAGGCGCATCGCATGCTGCGCCTTTGTTACTCGCATGGAGCACATCTCACATGACCGACCAGACCATCAAACCGACCGGCGAGCTGACGCTCAGGACGCTCGCCATGCCGGCCGACGCCAATCCCGCCGGGGATATTTTCGGCGGCTGGGTCATGTCGCAGATGGACTTGGCGAGCGGCATCCGTGCAGCCGAGCGCTCGCGCTGTCGCGTGGTCACGGCGGCGGTCAAGGAAATGGCCTTCGAACTGCCGGTGAAGATCGGCGATACGCTGTCCATCTATACCGATATCGCCCGCGTCGGCCGCACCTCCATCACGCTAACGGTGGAAGCCTGGGCACAGCGGTCGCGTTATGACAAGCTGGAGAAGGTTACCGCCGGCACCTTCATCATGGTGGCGATGGACGAGAACGGGCAGCCGACGCCCATTCCTCCGGCGGAGTGAGCGCCATGGAGGCCGCCGTCAACGCCGCAGAAGCCTATTCGCATATTCGCGCGGTCATGGGCATGGTGGTCGGCCTCAGCCTCGCCCGTCTGCTGACCGGTCTTGCCGGTTTCGTGCAACATCCAAAGAAGGAGCGCATCTACCCGCTGCATCTCGGCTGGGTGGCGTTTCTGTTCCTGATGCTGGTGCATTTCTGGTGGTGGGAACACCGGCTTTCCGCCACCGGCCACGTGCTGGGCTTCGGCGCCTTCCTGTTCCTCATCCTGTTCTGCTCGCTGTTCTATTTCCTCTGCGTGCTGCTGTTTCCCACGGAGATGAAGGAATACAAGGGATATGAGGACTATTTCTTTTCCCGCAAAAGCTGGTTCTTCGCCTTTCTGGCCGCGCTTTTCATCACCGATGTGGGCGATACGCTGTTGAAGGGGCAGGACTACCTCACCTCGCTCGGCCCCGAATATCTCTTCCGCACCGCCATTTACGTCATCCTTTTCACCCTGGCCGTTTTTATCGATAATCGCCGTTTTCACCGGTTTCTCGTGATCTTCGCGCTGGCCTACCAGATCGCCTGGATTTTCCGCACCTACGACCTGCTGGCCTGAAGGCCGAAACGTCCCGGCCTCGTCATTGTGTCGCGGTGACATTTCGCCGCGACTATGGCATTCCGGCGGCATGGGACTTATTCGCAGGATCATGCAGGACAGGAGTTCGGCGGGCGCCATCGCCACGCTGGCAATCCTGCTTTTCCTGCTGCAGGGTCTCGCCAACGGCCTGACCCGCGGCAACATGGCCATGGCCGCGCTCGCGGCAGATGGGATCATCTGTTCCAGCCACATGCCGGAAGGCGGCTTTGGCAAGCAGGACCCGGCGGGCAAAATTGCCGCAGACTGCTGCGGAACGCTGTGTCGGCTGGCATCGGCCACAATCGCCACGCTTCCGCTTCTTCCTGTCGAACGCACGGACAGGATTACTGCGACGCACGAAGCCGCGTTTCTGAACGTCGACGCAGCGTTGCCGCCGTCCCCGCCCAACCTGGAATCGCGGCCACGCGCACCGCCCATCGCTTCGCAGAACTGAGACGTTCCCGGCCTGCCGGAAAATCCCTCTTCTTGCGGAGACATCCATGTCCGTTACGACCTCTTTCGAGGGCGCGCGCGCGCCTGCGCATTCCTCGTCCGCCAATCTTTACCGCGCCGTGTGGCGCTGGCATTTCTATGCCGGTCTCTTCGTCCTGCCCTTCATGATATCGCTTGCCGTTACCGGCGCGCTTTATCTGTTCCGGGACGAGGTCGATAACCTCATCCATTCGGATTTGAAGCGGATCGAGGCGGTGCAAGATGCGCCGAAAGCGCTTCCTTCCGACATTATTGCCGCAGCGCTGGCTGCCGTTCCCGGCACCGCTGTCAAATATACGACCCCCGCCGATCCCGGCGCGTCGACGGAAATCACCGTCAATACGGCGGATGGCAAGCGCGCCGTCTACGTCAATCCCTATACGGCTGCGGTTGCCGGCTCCCTGCCGGATCGCGGCACCGTCATGTGGACGATCCGCTATCTCCATAGTCTCAAATATTTCGGCACCTATGCCCGTTATCTGATCGAGATCGCCGCCGGCTGGTCCATCCTTCTCGTCGCCACCGGCATCTATCTCTGGTGGCCGCGCAAACAGACGGGCGGTGTCGTCACCGTGCGCGGCACGCCAAGGAAGCGGGTCTTCTGGCGCGACACCCACGCCGTCACCGGCATCGTCGTCGGCTTTTTCATCGTCTTCCTCGCCGTCACCGGCATGCCCTGGTCGGGCGTGTGGGGGGCGAAGGTCAATGAATGGGCCAATGGCAGCAATTTCGGGTATCCGGCGGGCGTGCGCACCGATGTTCCGATGTCCGGCGACCATCTCGATCACGTGGCCAAGACAAGCTGGTCGCTGGAACAGGCAAAAATACCGGAATCCGCCACGTCCTCTGCCGGCCAACCGATCGGGATCGATGCAGCCATGACGCGTTTCGACGCTTTGGGCCTCGCTGCCGGTTACGTCGTCGCGCTGCCCACCAAATCGTCCGGTGTCTATAGCGGCTCCGCCTATCCTGACGATCTGACGAAGCAACGTGTCATCCATCTCGATCAATATAGCGGTGAGCCGCTGATCGACATGAGCTACGCCGATTACGGGCCGCTCGGCAAGGCGCTGGAATGGGGCATCAACGTGCACCTGGGCCAGCAATATGGCCTCGCGAACCAGATGGTGCTTTTGGCGGCCTGCATCGGCATCGTACTGCTTGCCGTGTCAGCCGGCGTCATGTGGTGGAAACGCCGCCCGAAAGGCTCGCTCGGCGTGCCGCCCCTGCCGCAGGAAAAACGTGTCCTGCATGGCCTGCTCGCCATGCTGGCCATCGGCGGCATCATATTCCCGCTGGTGGGCGCGAGCCTGCTGGTGATGCTGGCGCTGGATCTGATCGTGCAGGCCCGCCAGAGACGACGCGCCATCTGAAAATGGAAACAGCCGGGCGAAATCCCGGCTGCTCCCTTGCTATCGGCAATGCGGCGAAAGGCTGACCTCAGAACATCGTATTGTTGTTCGCCGCCGTCTCCGGCACCGGCTGAATCACATCCCAATGCTCGGTGATCTTGCCATCGGTGACACGAAAGATATCGACGATGGCCGTGCCGCGGTCGCCCTCTTTTTCGGTCGAATGAATATGCAGGTAAACGAGATCGCCATCCGTGGCGCTGCGCACGATGCGCGCTCTGGACTGGGGATTCTCCTTGAAGAACCCCGTAAAGTAATCGACAAACGGCTTCTTGCCGTCAGGCACATTGGGGTTGTGCTGCTTGTAGCTGTCGACGACGACGGCAGCGCCCTTCTCCACCTCGTGCTTGTTGAAGACGGTGTCGTAAAACTCGACCACCAGCTTGCGGTTGGCTTCTTCCTGAGCCAGATCGCGGTTTGCGGTTTGCGCCAGAACCGGCGCGGCCGCCAAAGCGGGCACGAGGGCGAAAGCGGCGATGGCAAGACGGCGTGTAACAAAATTCATGGGTGATACCTCTCAATAACCGACGGTGAAACGCTGGCGGGAATGCTGCGGCTTCTCGATTTCGTCGACAAGCGCGATGGCATAGTCCTCGAAGGAAATACGGCTGCCTTCGTCATTGCTGAGCAGGCTGTCCTTGCCGATCCGGAATTTTCCGGTTCTTTCCCCCGGCACGAATTCGGCGGATGGCGACAGGAAGGTCCAGTCGAGCTGCTTTTCCTGCTTCAGCAGGTCAAGAAACTCCGCGCCCTTGGTTGCCTCTGCCTTGTAGGCGGCCGGAAAATCCGGAAGGTCGACCACGCGCTGGCCCGGCGCGATTTCAAGGCTGCCGGCACCGCCGACCACAAGATAGCGCTGAACACCGGAAGCGCGCACGGCCTCGATCAGCGTCACCGGATCGCTGGCGGTGAAGTGCACCGAGCTGATCACGGCATCGTGACCCTTGAGCAGCTGCGACAGCCCGGCCTGATCGAAGACATCGCCCTTCTCCGCCACGACATTCGGCAGCTTGGCGATCTTTTCGGGGCTGCGTGCAATCGCCGTCACCTGATGCCCGCGATCGGAAAGTTCCTTCAGAATACGGGATCCGGCATTGCCGGAAGCGCCGATGAGCGCGATTTTAGCCATGGCTTCTTTCCTTTTGTTACCATCGTCATTGGTCTAGATAATAGACCGCGCAAAAGAGCTATGGTATCGCAGCCATGACCGCAAGAAGTCAGCGGCCGGTGATCTGGTCACATGGCGATGACCTTGAAGGGTGCAAAAGGGCAAGGGGTAAGAAAAGTGTCGGATACGCAAGCGAAAGAAATCTTCACCTTCGAGCAGCCCTGCCCGATCCGCGACGTACTGGATCGCATCGGCGACCAGTGGAGCCTGCTGGTTCTGGAAGCCCTGCAGGGCGGCGTGCTGCGCTTCAACGAACTGAACCGCCGGATCGACGATATTTCCAAGCAGATGTTGTCCCGCACCCTGAAGCGGCTGGAAGAAGACGGCTTCATCCGCCGCACGCTCTATGCCGAGGTGCCGCCGCGCGTGGAATATGAGCTGACCAATCTCGGCCGCTCGTTTCTGGTGCCGATGCAATTGCTGGTGCAATGGGCCGACGAAAACCATGTCCGCATCTGCAAGGCACGCCAGCAATATTCCGGAAACGACGCTCGCGGCTGATCGACAGGCAGGGAGCCGGACCGCAGACCCTGCCTAGGCCAGCCGGTAGACCTTGCAGACCAGCCCTTCCGGCTGGCGGTAGCTCGTAAAGCCCATCGCCTCGTAATAGCGTTGCCCGAGCCTGTTGTCGGCGCCGATGCTGGCATCGATATTTTTCAGGCCATAAGCTTCCGCCGCCTTTCGGGTTGCGGCAAAGAGCGCGGATCCCACACCCTTTCTCGCCGCAACCGGGCTGACATGCGTGCCGATGATACCCCAGCCTTCCGCCACACCGTAAGGATTGTCCGCCTGCGCATAACGCAGCGACTGGAACCCCAGAATGCGACCGTCCGCGCCCTCGGCGACCGAGCACTCGATACGGTCCGCATGCCGGATGTAATTTTCCAGCACCGCCGCCTCGTCTGTCGACGCCTTTCGGAGGCCGGCCGAGAATATCTCGTTCTGCACCGCCGCCATTCCAGCCGCATCATCAGCTCTCGCAGGCCGTATCTTCATCGATAGATTACCTTCTGCCTGTTGTTGTGTTGGCCTGTCACGGGCCGGCTTCACCCGGCCTCAGGACCGGAAAATGAACGACGCACCGAAAGCGATCAGGGCGAAGCCGATCACGTGATTGATGGTGATGCTCTCCTTCAGCCAGAAGATCGAGAACAGAGCGAAGACCGCAAGCGTGATGACTTCCTGAATGGTTTTCAGCTGCGCGGTGGAATAGACCTCCGACCCGATGCGGTTCGCGGGAACGGCGAGCATATATTCGAAGAACGCGATGCCCCAGCTTGCAACGATCGCCAGAAAGAGCGCGCTGCCCTTGTGCTTGAGATGGCCGTACCAGGCGAAAGTCATGAAAACATTGGAGGCGACGAGCATCAGGACAGGCCAGATGTGGGAGGGGCTGATCGAAAACGGCATGATGATTCCTGAAATTGGGGAGGGATGTCATGGGAGGCAGTTTGAAAATGCAACCATCATTCTGCCAGCAGGGATTTGCTCTAGCGCATCGCACCAAAAACCGGAACGATTTTCGGCATGGTTCGATAAAGCTGCACTCAGCCGCTACGCAACGCATCCGGCCGAATTTTGTTCCGCACGGTTCGTTTCCTTTTTGTACTCATTTTTTCATCGCCTCCCCTTCCCTTTGCGCATGACTCCCTCCATATTTCGCGCATGGCCAGATCACCGAAAAATTCCACCTCCTCGCCCTCGGGCTTCGAGGAAGCTCCGCAATCGTCATTCGAAGGCGCGCCGCTGAGCGGCAGCGTCGCCGACTGGGTGAAGCAGCTCGAGGCGGAAGCGGAGGCGTCCTCCGTGGAAACCCAGCGCGAAATCGCCTCGAAGGCAGGCAAGCACCGCAAGAAGATCGAGATCGAGGCCCGCAAGGAAGCGGGAAAAGCCGCCCCGAAGACGGCCAAGAACACCACGGCCTCCAAGACGGCGCGCGGTGTTTCCATCGGCGCGTCCAGCGATCCGAAAACCCGCGCCGCCGCCGGCCTCAATCCGGTGGCGGGCCTGGACGTCTCGCTGGAGGATGCCGCCAATCTTGCGCCCAGTTCCGTGACCGCCACGGTCGAGGCGCTTTCCGCGCTGATCGAAAGCGGTAATCCCCTGTTCAAGGACGGCAAGCTGTGGACACCGCACCGCCCGGCACGGCCGCCGAAATCCGAAGGCGGCGTCGCCATCCGCATGGCCTCGGACTACCAGCCCGCCGGCGACCAGCCGACCGCCATTGCCGATCTCGTCGAAGGCATCAATTCCGGCGAGCGCAGCCAGGTTCTGCTCGGCGTCACCGGTTCCGGCAAGACCTTCACCATGGCCAAGGTCATCGAGGCGACGCAGCGGCCCGCCGTCATTCTCGCCCCCAACAAGACGCTGGCCGCGCAGCTCTATTCCGAGTTCAAGAACTTCTTCCCCGAAAATGCGGTGGAATATTTCGTCTCCTACTACGATTATTACCAGCCGGAAGCCTATGTGCCGCGCTCCGACACCTTCATCGAGAAGGAATCCTCGATCAACGAGCAGATCGACCGGATGCGCCACTCCGCCACCCGCTCGCTGCTGGAACGTGACGACTGCATCATCGTCGCCTCGGTTTCCTGTATCTACGGTATCGGCTCGGTGGAAACCTATACCGCCATGACCTTCCAGATGCAGGTCGGCGACCGGCTGGACCAGCGCCAGCTTCTGGCCGACCTCGTGGCCCAGCAATACAAGCGCCGCGACATGGATTTCCAGCGCGGCTCGTTCCGCGTGCGCGGCGACACCATCGAAATCTTCCCCGCCCACCTTGAGGATGCCGCCTGGCGCATCTCGATGTTCGGCGACGAGATCGATTCCATCACCGAATTCGACCCGCTGACCGGCCAGAAGACCGGCGACCTGCAATCCGTCAAGATTTACGCCAATTCGCACTATGTCACCCCGCGCCCGACGCTGAACGGCGCGATCAAGTCGATCAAGGAAGAGTTGAAGGGCCGCCTCGCCGAGCTTGAGAAGGCCGGACGCCTTCTCGAAGCCCAGCGGCTGGAGCAGCGCACCCGCTACGACATCGAGATGCTGGAGGCGACAGGCTCCTGCGCCGGCATCGAGAACTATTCGCGTTATCTCACCGGCCGCAACCCCGGCGAGCCGCCGCCGACTTTGTTCGAATATATCCCTGATAACGCGCTGCTGTTCATCGACGAGAGCCACGTCTCGGTCAGCCAGATCGGCGGCATGTATCGCGGCGACTTCAGGCGCAAGGCGACGCTGGCCGAATATGGCTTCCGCCTGCCCTCCTGCATGGACAACCGGCCGCTGCGCTTTGAGGAGTGGGATGCGATGCGCCCGCTCACCGTGGCGGTTTCGGCGACTCCCGGTTCGTGGGAAATGGAGCAGTCCGGCGGCGTCTTCGCCGAACAGGTCATCCGCCCGACCGGCCTCATCGACCCGCCGGTGGAAGTGCGTTCCGCCCGCAGCCAGGTGGACGACGTTCTCGGCGAAATCCGCGAAACCGCCGCCAAGGGCTACCGCACGCTCTGCACCGTGCTGACCAAGCGCATGGCCGAGGACCTCACCGAATATCTGCACGAACAGGGCGTTCGCGTGCGTTACATGCACTCGGATATCGACACGCTGGAACGCATCGAGATCATCCGCGACCTGCGGCTTGGCGCCTTCGACGTTCTCGTCGGCATCAACCTGCTGCGTGAAGGCCTCGACATTCCCGAATGCGGTTTCGTGGCGATCCTCGATGCCGACAAGGAAGGTTTCCTGCGTTCGGAAACCTCGCTGATCCAGACCATCGGCCGCGCCGCCCGTAACGTCGACGGCAAGGTCATCCTTTATGCCGACACCGTCACCGGCTCGATGAAGCGGGCGATGGAGGAAACCTCCCGCCGCCGTGAAAAGCAGATGGCCTATAATGCCGCACACGGCATCACGCCGGAATCCGTCAAGGCCAAGATTTCCGATATTCTTGATTCGGTTTATGAGCGCGACCACGTAAGAGCCGATATTTCCGGCACTTCCGGCAAGGGCTTTGCCGATGGCGGCCATCTGGTCGGCAACAATCTTCAGGCCCATCTCAACGCACTGGAAAAATCCATGCGCGATGCCGCCGCCGATCTCGACTTCGAAAAGGCCGCCCGCCTGCGCGACGAGATCAAACGCCTCAAGGCCGCCGAACTGGCCACCATGGACGATCCCATGGCCAAGGAAGAGGCAAGCGCCATCGAAGGCAGCGGAAAATCCAGGAAAACCGGCACGCGCACCCGCCCCGAGTCGATCTCTCCCCTTGCGGGGGAGATGTCCGGCAGGACAGAAGGGGGTGCGGCGCACCCCGCAGCCTCCAACTCCCTCTTCGCCAAACCTTCGCTCGACGAAATGGGTCCCGGCTCGGACGCCGGAAAGCCGCTGTTCCGCAGGAACACGCTGGATGAGATGACAGTGGGCAGAACCGAAAAACCCGTGCGCGGCACCGTGCCCGACAAGCCGGAAACCGAACCCGGCAAACGGTTCTCACCGCTGCTGGAAGGCCAGCCAGTGCGGGCGACCGACGATCCGCGGCCGCTGGTGCGTGGAAAGATTGGCGCGGGCTCCTATGAGGATGCCGGTGAGCAGAAGCGCAAAGGCCGGACCAAGGGCAAGACCGGGCGGCCGGGGCGCTGACCGGCCGACTTGCAGATTCGAATGCTCGGCGCGATATCCGGCGGGCGTCAGGACATGGAGAGGAGAAACCTGGCATGTATCGACAGCTTCTTTCGGCCTTCTGCCTGCTTCTCTCCTGCGGTCCGGCGCTTTCCGGCCAGATCGCGGATGCCACCTTCCACAGCGCCGCGCTGAATGCACCGCTTCCCGTCAATATCTACCGCCCGGATGGCACGCCGCCGGAAAATGGCTGGCCGGTGCTTTATCTCCTGCATGGCCATGACGGCGACCAGAACAGCTGGCGCGATCTCGGCAACATCGAAAAGACGCTCGATACGCTCATCGAGGCAGGCGCCATCCGCCCGCTGGTGGTCGTCATGCCCGGCGTCAAAAACAGCTGGTATGTGGATTCCGCCGCCGTCGGCGGTCCCGGCGACTACGAAACGGCCCTGACCGGCGACCTGCGCCACCAGATCGAAAAGACCTTGCCGGTGCGCAAGGATCGCGAAGGCCGCGCCATTGCAGGCCTTTCCATGGGCGGGTTCGGCGCCCTGCATCTGGCCTATGCCCATGAGGACCTCTATGGCGCCGTTGCCAGCCTGTCGGGCGCCATCTGGCAGAACGTTCCTGCCTCCGACCTCGACAAGACGCCGGCCGAACTGAAACTCATCCAGGACAGCGCCTTCTTCCATCAGCTCGACCGCGCCACCATCACCAGCGGCATCGTGCTGCCTTCCACCGGCGATCATTTCTCCGGCGCCTTCGGCACGCCTTTCGATGCCAGGCTCTTTAATGAAAAGAACGTCTTCACCCTCGTCGCGCAGCACGTCGCCGAAAGCCAGGATCTGCCCGCCACCTATCTGACCGTCGGCGACGATGACGGCTTTTTCCTCTGGCGCGGCGCCATCGCCCTGCACGAGACGCTGCAGGCCGACAAGCGCAAATCCGAGCTGCGGGTGACCGACGGCGATCACGTCTGGTCGGTGTGGAAGGTTTCGATCATCGATGCGCTGAAATTCATTGATGGGGAGTGGGACAAGGCGGCGGATGGCGCGCAGGATTGAGGTATCCCGCAGTCTTCCCGTCACCGGACTATCGCAATCACTTGCCCGGCCGCTTCTTTCCGCTCTTCCCCGCCACATTCAATGCCACGGCAGCGCGGATCAGCGCCGCCAGCCCCTCTTCATCCACGGCATCCCCTTCGTGAAAATCGATCGCCCGCCGCGTATTGCCGTCCAGACTGGCGTTAAACAGGCCCTCCGGATCCTCAAGTGCGGCACCCTTCGCAAACGTCATCTTCACGGCATTTTTGTAGGTTTCGCCCGTGCACAGAATGCCCGCATGTGACCAGACCGGCACACCGCGCCATTTCACCTCTTCGATCACGTCCGGATCGGCCTTCAGGATCACCGCACGAATGCGCGCCAGCATATCGCCCCGCCAGTCGCCGAATTGCGCGATCTTCCGGTCGATAAAGTCCGATGCCTGGATATTCTCCGCATCTTTCTCGATTGTACTTTTCGTCATGATGGCCTCCCGATTTCGCGGCGCTGCCGCACCCGGCCTGCTGCGCCTCTGCTCCGCCTGTCAGCATAAACCAAATTTTCGTGTCGTCCCAAGCGGAACCAAATCCACCGTTCCCCGTTTCTTCCCCGAACGCAACGTTCAGCATACAAAGGGAAGAAACATCATGAAAATCAATGTCATCGCTCTCGCTGCCGCAGCAGCGCTCTCCTCTTCCGTGGCTTTTGCCCAGACGGCGACCACAGCCCCTGCTGCCGGCGCGGACGCCACCCTGTCCGGTCCCGGTATCACCGTGGGCACCAAGGCCACCGGCCCGCTGAAGTTCGTCAACGTCCAGAAGACCGATCTCACCGCCTCGCAGCTGGACGGCATGGATATCTATAACGCCCAGAACGAAAACATCGGCGAGATCGAGGATGTGGTGATCGGCGACGGCAAGTCGGTCATCGGTCTCGTCGCCAGCGTCGGCGGTTTCCTCGGCATCGACAAGAGCTACGTGGTGCTCGATCCGGCCTCCGTCGCGGTTCACAACGACAACGGCACGTGGAAGGCCTATGTCGACACGACCAAGGAAGCGCTGCAAAACGCGCCGAAGCTCGATTACGACAAGCTGGACGACTGATTACCCCTGCAGTTGGACACTTGTCTCCCCCGCGCCGAGGCGCGGGGGTTTCCATGGGCGACGTTCCGGCGCGCGACAAAACCACCCGCGCCCCACAGGCTCTTGCCTCACGGCCTGCCTCTCGCCTATCTTCGGCGCGCAACCCAGCAAGGATCGATGCGTGCCCGCCTACAGTCTCTCCTCCCTCGCCGTCAGCGCCGCCATGGTCGTCCTGAGCGCCGTCCCGCTGGCAGCGCAATCGGCCGGCTGGAAACCCGCCGAGCAGATAAAGACCTATGCCATCAGCGGCCAGACGGGCGGCGCGTTATACCAGTCGATCGGCGAACGCGGCCCGACCGCCGGCGTGCAGGCGATCGCCCACACCACCTTCAAGCTGACATGGCGGCGCGATTACCGCCCGCAGCCGGACGGCGCCTGTGTGCTGGCCACGGCAAGGCCCAATCTCACCATCATCTATACCTGGCCGAAAGCCCCGGCGAACCTGCCGCCCGCCGTTGCCGCCAGCTGGAAGACCTTCATCTCGGGTGTTGAAACCCATGAACGCGTCCATGGCGACCATATTCTCGGCATGGTCAGAAAGATCGAAGCCTTCAGCACCGGCCTGAGGGCGGAAAACGACCCGAAATGCCAGAAGGTGCGCGCCGTCCTGCAACAGCGGCTGGGCGAACTTTCCAACGAGCAGCGCCAGCGCGGCCGCGATTTCGACCGGGACGAGCTTTCCCCGGGCGGCCGGGTGCACCAGCTCATTCTGGCTCTGGTCAACGGCCCCTGAACGGAGGGTTATTCCGCCGCCTCGCCTTTCAGCAGCGGTTCGGAAAGCACCATGGTTTCCAGCTCATAGGAATAGCCCTCGAGCATGGTATAGGCCTGCTCGATCGCCTCGATCTGCGCCTCCGCATTGCGGATGGCTTCGGCGATGGACTGGCTGCGGGCGCGCAGCATGGAACTCAGCACATCCGTCTCCGGCTTGCGGCCGAGGCGATCCATGTGCTTACGGACCCGGGTGCGGTGCCGCTCGAGTTCGAGAATATGGAAACGGCTTTTGAGGATGTCGTCGGTCAACTTGCGGCGCATGGCGGCCACGGGATCGAAACTGCCGGGTTCACGCTCATCCAGAATGAACTCGTTCACCAGCGTTTCGAGCATCAGCAAGCCCTTGAGGTCCTTGGCATCGGCAAGCTGGGGGTCATAACCGGTATCGTCGAACACCTTGCGACGCACCGGATCCTTCAACAGCTCATAAGCGGTCTGCAAACGGGCGAACTGTTCGGCGTCGCCACCGCTGTCGGGATGGGCGGCCTTGGCAACCTTGCGGTAGGCCGACTTGATCGCCGCCTCGTCGGCATCGCGCTCCACGCCAAGCAAAACATAGGGATCGATCACAAAAACACCTTCAAACGCAAACTGTTACCCGCATGCCTGATACCATCGTCACAGGGCCGGCGGATGGATCATAGGCCAAATCCGCCCTGCACGGCACCCCGCACCGCCGGTTAAACCGGCAAAGCCCACACAAATCCCGCCGCGCGACCTGCGGGAAAGCCCTTGATGCCGAAATTTGTCGGACCCAAGGCGACTATAATGACAGGCGGGACAAAATTGTGGAAAGCACATGCAAAACATGCCGCAGCGTCGCACAGCGCCTTTGCCTTGGGTCTCCGTAAAACGGCGTGGTGAAGGCGTAAGAGGCACGTTTTCAGAGGGTTATGGTGGAAAACCGTCAACGGGTGTAAGCTTGGCTTTTGGATCTGAAGGGAGGGACGATCCGATGCCGCAAACCATTACCCAGACCGTCACGGATTATGTGCACGCCATGGCCTATGCGGACGAGGGCCTGATGCGTGACGTTTTCGATCCGCGCGCCAGCATCGTCGGCACTTTCGAAGGCGAGACCGAATGGCTGTCGCTGGAGGACTTTGTCGACCAGATGCGAAAAACCGAACGCGGCCTCCCCGACCACGACCCCGCTTTCGAAATCCTCGGCATCGACAAGGAAGGCGACAGCGCCTCGGTGAAACTGACGACCCGCTTCGACGGCATGGATTTTTACGAATATCTGTCGCTGCTGGAACACGACGGCAACTGGTCGATCGTGCACAAGCTCTATCATATCAAGCCCTAGGCCGGACAAGCAAAAGAGACAGTGTCGGAGGGATCAAACCTTTGAAAATACTGGTGCCCCCGGCAGGGTTCGAACCCGCGACCCCCTGATTACAAATCAGGTGCTCTACCAACTGAGCTACAAGGGCAAGCCAGTGCCTTGCCAACTATCAGATTCTGCCATGGTGTAAAGTAAAAACTAACCGCACCGCATCGGCGCACCGCTTTTCCACACCGCGCGGATGGATAGGCAGGCACGGGCGCAACTGCGCCAAAAGGCCTGTAAAATAAGCGAAGTATTTACGCGACGCCGCTAAGATGGCGATGAAACATAACCATTGCAGTGAGAACAACGCATCACATGCGCGCGAGCATACAGAAAATACAGCTGACTGGCACGATCGTCATTGCCGCGAGTTCCATCCTGCTGGCCACCCTCGCCGCGTTGCCGAGCGTTGCCAATTATCTGCGATATCGCACCAATGCCGCACAGCTGATCCGCTTCGAAACCGCCCTCCAGTCGGCCTGGCTGGTTTCGGCCGAGCGCGGCCCCGCCAATAACCTGATGGGCGCAGCCGCCCCCGAGCCAAAGCTGGTCGAGGGCCTTGCCGCCGCACGCAAGGCGACGGACGACAAGCTGGCGGAACTCGAAGCCTCCTTCACAGAAGAGATCAGGACCCAGCCCGAACTGGCAAAATCGCTAGCCGAAACCCGCCAGAAGCTCGCGCAATCCCGTGAGGCGGTGGATCAGGTCGCAGCGCTTCCTCCGTCGGCACGCGCCCACAGCGCCATGTCGAATGCGATTTCATCGATGTTCAAGGCCGCCGACAGCGTCAACATGCTGCGTGGCAAGGCGGCGCGCGCCATCATCAAGGTCACGCCCGACGTGGCGATCGACATCGCCATGACCGGCACCGCCGGCGTGATGCGCGACAGGATCGGCCGGCTCGGCTCCTATGTGATCATGAGCCTGCAGGCGAACCGGCAGGAAAAGCTGGGTTATCGCGCCAAGTTCGACAACGAGATGCAAAGCCTGCTTGCCCTCAAAGCCTCGCTCATCAACTATACCGCCGCCTATCTGTCGACGCCGCGGCTGGACAAGGCGTTTCGTGATCTCGAGACCTATTATTTCGGCCAGGCGCTGCGTTACGCGCAGAACACGATCGTCATCGCCATGCCCTCCGCCGAGCCGACCGTTCTCGAATTCTCCAGGAATTATATCGCCGGCATGCGCTCTTCCGATACGCTGCGCGACCTTATTCTCTCCGAGACACGGGCAAGACTGGAAACGAAAAAGAATGAGGCGCTGATCTATGGCGGCGCGTCTCTTTGTCTTGCCGGCATCGCCGTCCTGGTCCTGCTGCGCCTGACCTCGGTCTACAGAACGGCGCTGTTCCAGCCCATGCAATCCGTCCGGGCACAGATCGCCGCCATTGCCGCGGGCGATCTTTCCGAAGCCCGTTGTCAAGACAGGGTCGCTCCGGAGGTGAAGAAGATGTTCGAGGAACTCGATTTCCTGCGTGAGCAGCTGCGCCAGAAGGGCGAGATGGAAAACCAGCAGCGCGCCCTGGCGGAGCAGTTGCGCATGCTCTCCGAAACCGACGCACTGACGGGAGTGTACAATCGCCGGGCGCTGGAACGGGCCGTTCGTGCAATCCTGAGCGGCGAAGAACAATATCGGTCGCTCGGGGTGATGATTGTCGATATCGACCACTTCAAATCGATCAACGACCGATACGGTCACGCCATGGGCGACCTCGCGCTGCAAAAAACGGCGGCGCTGCTGCGTAACGCCTTGCGCAAGAACGATATTCTGGCCCGTTACGGTGGCGAGGAATTCGTCGTCGTCTTGCAGGATGTCAGCCATGCCACGGCGACCGCCACGGCCGACCGGCTTCGCCGCCTGATCGAGGCCCAGACCGTCGACGAACAGAGCGGGCTGTCGCTCACGGCAAGTTTCGGCGTGGTCTGGCAGGAGGCGCGGGCGATCAACAGCTGGGACGAACTCATCGCGATTGCCGATGACCGGCTTTACGAAGCCAAGCGCGCCGGCCGTAACCGCGTCTGGGCCACCTATTTCCCCAGGGTAGCGAACGGATAGGATTGACGGTCGCGGACGCTAGATCAGATCGAGCGTCATCACCACCGGGCAATGATCGGACGCCTTCGGGCGATCCCAACCGGTGCGCGGATACCGACCCACCTCCTGCCCCGGCGGAAAAATGGTGCGGTAAGGCTGACCGGCACGGATGATTTCGGGAAGCCGTGTGGCATTGATCTCGGCCAGACGCGGCGAGAGCCAGATATAATCCAGCTGGCACAGGTGCTGCTCCTGCGGCCCGCGGGAATGATAAAGCGTCCAGCGGTCCATGACGTCCCGGCGCAACATCGGATTGCTGACGAAGTCATCCGCAGTAAAGACATCGAGCGCGCTGCGTTCCTCTTCCACAGGCGTGAAACTGTAGCCATTGCGGCGGTCACCCGCAATCACGACACGTTCCTGATAATCATTCATATCGCCGCAGATGGCGAAATTCTTGTTGCGCGTATTGCCCACGCCCCAGCGGTTTTCGATGATGCGACGCACGGCCCTGGCTTCCGCCTCGCGGATCGGCATGGTGCCCAGCCGCGCATCCACAGCATCGCGGGCATTGGTCATTGACTTGAAGTGCGTGACGTAAAGCGTCAGCGGCTTGCCGCCGATCCTCAGGTCGATTTCCAGGCAGTCCCGTTTGAAGATCTTGTCGTCGATCTGGTTGGTCGCCGCCAGTTCCGGATTGAAGAGATCGAGATTGCGATAGGTCAGCGCCGCATGGCTCTTGATGTCGACCACCTCGATCTTGTCGCCGTCGCGCGTCTCCTCGCGCATGACGACGGCGACATCGATGCCGCGACCGTCATTGCCCTCGACCAGATATTTCTGCAGATAGCCGTTGCCGACCATGCGGTAGAGATAACCATATTCGAAGGCCTGCAGGGCGGCCATGTTGTCGACTTCCTGCAGGCAGAGAATATCGGCATCCGCATCGGCAATGGCGAGCGCCGAAAGCTGGCGCGTATCATCGGTGGAAGACACCGTCCGCGCGCTTTCCAGCGCCTGATAGGTCGCCTCGTCGCGAATGTCGAAAAGCTGGATCGCCCTGTCGCGCCGCGTCTGGTTGCGAAAGCCGGTAAAATCGAAACGGGTGAGGAGATTTTCGATATTGAAGGTGGCGAGCCGAAGCGACATGAATCAATCCTATTGCTGCGGGAAAAGCTTAGCCGGTGTCGCGCCGCCTCGCCAGTAGGCCAAGGCAACGTCCTTCACCCTCGCCCATTCCTGTGCTCGTCACAGGAATCCAGGCAGCCCAAGTCCTTGGGCTGAAAAGAGTTTTCTCGCCGCGCAGACGCGCGTCGGCTGGATCCCTGTGACAGGCACAGGGATGAGGGACGTACACACTAAAGCCGCCAAGCCGCACGAATAGCCACCGGCAGACGGTCTCCGACATCAACCGCCTCGCGCGAATAGGCCCTGAGCGCCTGCCCGTCCGGCAGGTCGAGACGCAGGGCATACCGTTCGCCCTCATAAAGAACGGAGGTGACGGTGCAGGCGATACCCTCCGCATCCCGCACCACATCCTGCGGCCGCACGAGAATATCCGCCTGCGGCAATTGCCTACCGCTCTCCATCGCTGCCCGAAGCCCCGCCCAGTCGAGATCGCGCGAAGCCCCTTCCGGCACAGACAAGGTCACGATTGCCCCCTGCCCCACCAGCGAGCCGACCAGCCTTCCCTCCGGCCGCGCATAAAGCGCCGCCGGCGGCGCGACCTGCAGCAGCCTGCCCTGCGACATGACCGCGACATCGGTTGCCAGCGCCATAGCCTCCGCCTGATCATGGGTGACATAGATCATCGTTGCACCGGAGCGGATGTGGAACTCGCGGAACGTCTCCTCCATCTCCTGGCGCAGATGCCGGTCGAGATTGGCGAGCGGCTCGTCGAGCAATACCACGTCGGGCTCGGTGACGAGGCAGCGGGCAAGCGCCACACGCTGGCGCTGGCCGCCGGACAATTCGGCGGGACGGCGATCGGCAAAGCTCTCCAGGCGGACGGCTGCAAGCGCCTGGCGCACTTTTTCGCGATATTTCTCCCCCGCAACGCCGCGCACCTTCAAGGGATAACCGGCATTGTCGGCCACCGACATATGCGGCCACAGCGCATAGGATTGAAACACCATCGCCATGTTGCGCCGCTCCGGCGGCACCATGCTGCCGGCATCGGCCAGCACTCGCTCGCCGAGCAGGATGGAGCCATCCGTCGGTTGTTCGAAACCAGCGATCATGCGCAGCACCGTCGTCTTGCCGCAGCCGGAAGGACCGAGCAGCGCCAGGAAACCGCCGTCACGCACGGTGAGCGACACGTCGTCCACGGCGGGCTTGGAACCTGCCCCGAAACTTTTCGACAGACGGTTGAGGATCAGTTTCGCCACGGGACGACTCCTTTCGGCAGATAGCGCCCCAGAATTTCGAGCAGCAGCATGAGGATGATCACCATGATGACGACGAGCACCGAAAGTGCCGAGGCAAGATCGAAACTGCCGCTGTCATCGAGGTTGTAGATGAGTACGCCGAGCGTCTGCGTGCCGGCCGACCACAGGAGCGCCGAGACCGTCAGCTCGTTGCAGGCGATGAGGAAAACGAGAATGACCGAAGCACCTGCCGCCGGCCCGACCAGCGGCAGGATGATATCTTTCAGCCGCCGCCAGAAACCGGCGCCGGAGAGCCGCGCCGCCTCCTCCAGCGACGGATCGAATTGCAGGAAGGCGCTGACCATGGGTTTGAGGCTGACGGCGAAGAAGGAGGAGAAATAGGCAAGCAAGATGATCCAGATCGTGCCGTAGAGCGTCACGCCCAGCAGCGGAACGGGGGCCGCAAAGAGCAGCACGAAGGACACGGAAATCACCACGCCCGGCAGCGCATAGGGAATATCCACCAACGCCGAGAGCAGGAACATGAAGCGGCTCTTGCCGCGCACCAGGAAATAGGCCGTCAGCACCGTCACCGCCAGCAGGCAAAGCGAGGTGGCCGTCGCCAGAAACAGCGAATTGCGGAAAGCGGTACGGGTCACGCTCTGCCGGTAAAGCAGTTCCTCATAGGCATGCAGCGTCGCGGTCTTGAGGCTGAGCGGCACGCCATAGGCGGGCGCGAGCGAGCTTGCCACCAGTGCCGCAAGCGGCGCGACCAGCATGAGGAACAACACGAGCCACAGGGCGAGTTCCGCCGGCACCCGCCAGCGCGCCAGCCGGAAGGTCGCCACCTTGCCGGAAAGTCCGATGATGCGATAGTCCCTGCCCTTCATCGCCCGTTCCTGCAGCGCAAGCCCGGCCACCGAAATGATGGCGATCATGGTGGAGAGGACGGCGATATCGCCGAATGTGCTGGTGCCGAAACTGGCAAAACGGCTGTAGATCAGCGTCGGCAGGGTAAAGATCGAGGCCGGGATGCCGAGGATCGCCGGAATGCCGAAATTGCCGACACTGGACACGAAGGAGATCGCCGCCCCGGCAATCAGGCCCGGCGTCGATAGCGGCAGGATGATATCGAACAGCACGCGGCGCGGTGATGCACCGGAAAGCTTGGCGGCCTCGATGCCGTCCTGCGGCAAGGCGAGCAGCCCGGCGCGCAGCGACAGATAGACAAGCGGCGCGTGCTGCACACCGAGCAGAAGCGCGATGCCCGCAATCGAATAAAGCGGCTGCGGCGATCCCATCGCCGGCGCAAGGCCGATGGCTTTCAACAGCGTGCTCGACGGGCCGGTCATGCCGATCCACGACAGCGCCGTCACCTGCGGCGGGATCATCATCGGCAGCATGAACAGGAAGCTCAAAATCGACTTGCCGCGTATGTCGCACAGCGTCAGTGCAAGCGCGAAGGCGCCGCCGATGACAAGCGAGATCAGCATGCCGAAAAACGAGGTGGAGAGCGTGTTCAGCGCCGCATCCCAGAGAGCGGGATCGGCGAGAAGCCGCCAGACATCACCATTCAGTGACGAGACGATGCCGGTATAAGCGAGACGCCCGAGCGGCAGGGCGCTCAGCGCAAAAACAACACTCACCACAAAAGGAAACAGCCAGCGCGGCTGGCTGCTTCCATAAGCCTTGGAACGGGTCATTACCCTATATCAGCCCTTGGAGCCGAAAATATCGGAGAAGGTCTTGAGGTCCTGTTCGGAGTTCTTCAGCGCATCGGCGGCGTTGAGCGGCAGGACCTTGATCTTGTCACGGGCCGGGAAGCCTTCCGGCATGCCGGCATCGGCGCGCACGGGAATGTAACCGAGCTTGACGAAGCCCAGCTGGCCCTTTTCCGACAGCACGTAATCGACGAACTTCCTGGCCGCGTCCTCGTGCTTGGTGCCCTTGATGATCGCAACCGGCTCGGTGACAGCCGAAACGCCCTCTTCCGGGAAGACGAACTCGACCGGCGCGCCCTTGGCCTTTTCGCGGATCGGCATGTAATCGACAACCACACCATAGGCTTTTTCGCCCGATGCGACCGACTTCAGAACCGCGCCATTGCCGCCGCCGGCAATGGCTTCATTGGCCTTCAGCTGCTTGTAATAGTCCCAGCCGAGGTCGTTTGCGGCGGCAAGCGTCTGCGCGTGGATCAGCGCAGCACCCGAGGTCAGCGGGCTCGGCATGGTCACGAGACCCTTGGCTTCGGCCTTGGCCAGATCCTTCCAGCTCGTCGGCTTCATCGCGGCAGCAGTGTTGTACATGATGCCTGTCGTGATGAGCTTGGTGGAGTAATAATAGCCATCCGCGTCATAAAGCGAGGCATCGATATTCTTGGCTTCGGCAGACTTGTGGGCCAGAAGCTGGCCGGCCTGCTTCATGCGCTCCAGCGTTACCGTATCGGCGATCAGAAGCACGTCGGCAACCGGATTGCCGGCATTGATCTCGGCCATCAGCTTGGCCATGATCTTCGGCGTTCCGTCACGTACCCATTCGACCTCGAGACCGGGATTGGCGGCCTTGAAACCATCAACGGTCGCCTGCGCATCCTCGTTCGGCTGGCTGGTGTAAAGCACCAGATCGGCGGCATTGGCGGCGGTGGCGATGAAGCCGAGCGATACGATGGCGGTGAAAGCGGAGAGCAGCGTTTTCATGGGTCCAGTCCCTGTTGTTTGGTGGGACCGCTTAAACATGATTGCATAACATGCATGTGACAGGCAGGATTTTTGGGGTGTGATCTGGATTGAGAGCAACAATGCCTCTCGGCCCTCGCGGTTTACCCCCCTCTGCCCTGCCGGGCATCTCCCCCTCAAGGGGGGAGATCGGCAAGAAGCGCTACCACCGCTTCATTCTCGAGCGTCGAGATGGGCGAGACCTTGCCGCAAATCGATCTCCCCCCTTGAGGGGGAGATGCCCGGCAGGGCAGAGGGGGGTGAGCCGCAACCTCCACCGCTGCCGAGACCACACACACCTCAAATCGCCGGCAGCACCTCGCCCGCTTCCGCCTGCGCCGTCGTAATCAACCGCCCAAGCCGCTTCATGCCTTCCTCGATCATCGCCTCGTTGGCGCAGGAGAAGCTGATGCGCAGCGTGTTCGAGCCGGAGCCATCCGCAAAGAAGGCGCGGCCGGGAACGAAGGCGACCTTTTCGGTGGCGATGGATTTCGCCAGCAACGCGGCGCCATCCATGCCTTCCGGCAGCGTCACCCAGATGAACATGCCGCCTTCAGGCTTCGTCCAGCGCGTGCCCTTCGGCATGTATTTGTCGAGGGCGGAAAGCATCGCATCGCGCCGCGCGCTATAGGCGGCCTTGATCTTGGCCACCTGCTTGTCGAAACCGCGCGAGGCGACCCGTTCGATGGCGATCTGGTTGATGGTCGAGGAATGCAGGTCGGCGGCCTGCTTCATCAGCACCAGCTTGCGGATGACCGGCGCGGAAGCGACGATGTAACCGACACGAAGGCCGGGCGCGAGCGTCTTCGAAAAGCTGCCGCAATAAATGGTGCGGGTGTTCTCGATGCCGCCCGAACGGGCGATGTCGAGCGCCATGATCGGCGGGATAGCCTCGCCATCGTAACGCAGCGACTGGTAAGCGGCATCTTCGATGACGGCGATATCGAGCTCGTCGGCCAGCGCCAGAACCTTCTCGCGGCCGGCCAGATCGACGGTTTCGCCGGTCGGATTGGAGAAATCGGCGGAGAGATAAGCGAACTTCACCGCACCGCCAAGCTTGGCGGCCGTTTCACGGTAAGCGTCGGGCGTGCGGTTGCCGCCGGGATTGAGCTGATCGTAATTCGGCTCATAGGCGTTGAAGGCGGAAAGCGCACCGAGATAGGTCGGCCAGGTGACGAGCGCGGTATCCTTCGGCGACAGGAACAGCTTGCCGAGATAATCGAGACCCTGCTGCGAACCGGAAACGATGAAGACATTGTCGGCGGTGCAGTCAATGCCGATCCCGGCCATTTCGCCTGCCAGCCATTCGCGCAGCGGCTTGTAACCCTCGCTGACGGAATATTGCAGCGCCGCGTTGACCTGCGTGCCCGAAAAAATTTCCGCGTAAGCCTCTTGGAATTCCTCCGCGGGGAAGAGAGCCGGGTCCGGAATGCCACCGGCAAAGGAGATGATATCGGGCTGCTCCAGCAGCTTCAGCAACTCGCGGATCTCAGACGCCTTCATGCGCGAAGAGCGCGTGGCGAAAATTTGTTCCCAATCAAGCATGGGTACGTTTCCTCTTGTGTCGTTTTTATGCGCGCATCTTTACAGAAATGTCGATACGTCAGCAATACTGACTTATCAGTTTTTCGAATTATTTCTGCCTCCCTGCACGCCGCCGCCAAGCCGCGGACAAAGCCAAATACACCCTTGTGCAAAGCTTCACAATCTTCCGTTTGCGATTGACGTAGCGGGCTTTTCCGGCTGCATTGCCGGCACGCGCCGTCACCGGCGCCGCTATCACGGGAGTTTGATGACATGCTGAAAAATATCGACCCGGCGCTGAACGCCGATGTTCTGCACGCGCTGCGCGCCATGGGTCACGGCGATACGCTGGTGATTTCCGACACCAATTTTCCGTCCGACTCGGTTGCCCGCCACACCACGGTCGGCCAGGCCCTTCGCATGGAGAATATTTCCGCCGCCCGCGCCATGCAGGCGATCCTCTCCGTACTGCCGCTCGACACGCCGCTGCAGCCTTCGGTCGGCCGCATGGAGGTGATGGGCGCGCCCGATCAGCTGGAGCCGGTTCAGGCCGAGGTGCAGAGGGAAATTGACGCCGCCGAAGGAAAACCCGCCCCCATGTACGGCATCGAACGCTTCGCCTTCTATGAAAAAGCCAAGCAGGCCTATTGTGTCATCACCACGGGCGAGACGCGTTTTTACGGCTGCTTTCTTTTGACGAAGGGCGTTATCCCGCCGAAGTGAGCGCCTATTCCCCATCGGCGAGCACCACGACCGCCTCCTTGCCCTGCCGCGTGACAAGCAATGGCGCGCGGGTTTCCAGAACCCGGTCGAAATGGGTCGCGAGATTCTGCCGGAACTCGGTAAATCGCACATTCGCCATGAGAACTGCCTTCCCGCAAATATGTACAGATTCATGTGCGTACAAGGAATAGCGAGTGAAGACACATCGGTGCGACCGCCAATGAAAAAGGCCGGAGCTTTCGCCCCGGCCTCCATATCTTCCACCAAGCGATGAAGCTTAGTTGACGGCCTTGTCGACCAGCTTGTTCTTGCCGATCCAGGGCATCATGCCGCGCAGCTTGGCGCCGACTTCTTCGATCTGGTGAGCATCGTTGTTGCGGCGGATGCCCTTGAAGCGGGCAGCGCCGGCCTTCCATTCCTGCATCCACTCGGAGGTGAACTTGCCGGTCTGGATGTCGTGCAGGACGCGCTTCATTTCAGCCTTGGTGTCGGCGGTGATGATGCGCGGACCGGTAACGTATTCGCCCCACTCGGCCGTGTTGGAGATCGAGTAGTTCATGTTGGCGATGCCGCCTTCATAGATCAGGTCGACGATCAGCTTCACTTCGTGCAGGCACTCGAAATAGGCCATTTCCGGGGCGTAACCGGCTTCGACCAGGGTTTCGAAACCGGCGCGGATGAGTTCGACGAGACCGCCGCACAGAACGACCTGTTCGCCGAAGAGGTCGGTTTCGCACTCTTCCTTGAAGTTGGTTTCGATGATGCCCGAACGGCCGCCGCCAACGCCGCAGGCGTAGGAGAGAGCGAGTTCAAGCGCATTGCCCGAAGCGTTCTGGTGAACGGCAACGAGGCAGGGAACGCCGCCGCCCTTCTGATATTCGCCGCGAACCGTGTGGCCGGGGCCTTTCGGTGCGATCATGACGACGTCGAGCGACGCCTTCGGCTCGATGAGACCGAAGTGAACGTTAAGGCCGTGGGCGAAAGCGATCGCTGCGCCATCACGGATGTTGCCGGCGATATCGGCCTTGTAGATGTCGGCCTGGAGTTCGTCCGGCGTCGCCATCATGATGAGGTCGCCCCACTTGGCAGCTTCGGCAACGGTCATGACCTTGAAGCCGTCGGCCTCGGCCTTCTTGACGGTCGGCGAACCGGCCTTCAGGGCGATCGCAACGTTCTTGGCGCCGGAATCCTTGAGGTTCAGCGCATGGGCGCGGCCCTGGGAACCATAGCCGACGATGACGACATTCTTGGACTTGATGAGATTGAGATCGGCATCACGATCATAATAAACGCGCATTTTATGGTCCTTCCCTAATGCTTGTCTCTCAGTTGTCTGAACCGGAGCCTCAGGCGAATTTGCCGCTGAGTTCCGAATGTACCTTTTCCGTCCCGTAGAGCGTCAGAAAGGCGACGACCGCCTTTTTCGCCCGGGCTGAAAAATCCTTGTCCGGCGCTTCGCCCAGCAGCATGCGCACATGCAGATCCGACACGATGAGACCGTAAAAACTGCGATACGCCTCCTCGGCGTCATCGAAGCGCAGGTAGCCGGATCGGCGACCCGCCTCGATCAGTCCGCGCGCCCGCCGGTCGATCTGGCGACGGCCGCGTTCCAAAAGCAGATCGCCGAGCTTCGAACCGTCGCGGCTCGCCTGCCCGATGGCCAGACGGTTGAGCGCCAGCGACACGTCGCCCGCCAGAACGTCCAGCAGGTCATGCGCGAAAACCTCAAGGTGATCGGCAAGCTGTGGCGCAGAGACGCGGTCGCCCGCCTTCTCGAAGGTGCGGACCTTGCTCTGCTGAAAGGTGATCATCGCCGCCAGCAGGCCGTCCCGGTCACCGAACCACTTATAGAGGCTTTCCTTGGAACAGTTGGCGGCGCGCGCCAGCCCGGATGTGGTGAGCGCTTTCTCGCCGCCCTCGACCAAAAGACGCAATGCCTGGTCCAGAACGGCGTTCTGGCGCGGCGAAAATTCCTGCGCTGTGATCGGGTCGGAAGCCAAGTCTTTCCACTCCAGGGGCTCGATTAATGTACCGTACGGTACGGTTCGAGCGCCATTTAAGCGGAGGCGGCTGCGCGGTCAAGCGGATTCTTCGGGGCAGAGAAGAATTGACGCGCTGCGGCATGTCCACGCACCGCAGCATGAAGCGTGGCAGCTATCGGCATTCAGCTCTCGATGTCGAACCGGCTTCTCGCCTCGCGTATCGCGTCCTGATTGTCGAGCGCCCATTGAATGACGACTTTAAGCGGCGCGTAGAGCGATGCGCCAAGCGGCGTGATGCTGTATTCCACGCTCGGTGGCTTCGTCGGAAAGACCTGCCGGTGAATATAACCTTCACGCTGCAAATCGCGCAGCGTCTGGGTCAGCATGCGCTGGGAAATATCGGGCACCATGCGCCGCAATGCGCCGAAACGGTAGGGCTTCGACGCTATCGCCCCCAGCAGCAAAGTGGACCATTTGCCACCGATCTGGCTCATCACATCCCGCACCGGGCAATCGGCAAGGCTGGTGGCGGAAAATACCAGCCCGAAGGCCTCGTCCGGCGTATTTTCGTGCAGTGCGGGCCTGACAGCGGTCATGAACTCGGTTCCCTTTTGGTAACGATCCGCCAAGAACCTGCCTTCTTTACAGCCTTTCGGCAATTCCTATTTTAGTGCTGCTCTCTTTTTGAGACCACCGAAAGGATAAATCATGAGCAGAATTCTGGTGACCGGCGCTGCCGGGCAGCTTGGACAGGCCGTCATCCGCCACCTGCTGGAAACCTACCATGTCCCAGCGGCCAATATCGTTGCCGCCACCCGCGACACGTCCCGGCTCTCGGCACTTGCCGCAAGGGGCGTCGAAACCAGACGGGCGGATTTCGACGACCCCGCATCGCTTGACGCGGCTTTTTCCGGAATCGCGACGTTGCTGGTCATCTCCACCGACGCGATCATGGTCCCCGGCCTTCGCCTCAGACAACATCAAACGGCGGTGGAGGCCGCCGCAAAAGCCGGTATCCGGCATATCGCCTATACGTCGATGCCGAGCCCCGACAAGTCGCTCGTCAGCTTCGCACCCGATCATCTGGGAACGGAAACGGCGATCAGGGCAAGCGGCCTGCCCTACACCATTCTGCGCAATGCCTGGTATTTCGACAACCACCTGCACGGCATGCCGCAAAATCTGAAAAACGGCCAATGGTTTACAGCGCGGCGTAACGGCAGGGTCGCCGATATCTCCCGGGAAGACTGCGCCCATGCCGCCGCCGCCGCATTGCTGAGGCCGGCGGAAAACCGGACCTATACGTTGACCGGAACGGAAACATCGACGGCCGACGATCTGGCTTCTTTGATAAGCGAGGTGACGGGCAAGCCGCTTGCCGTGGTGCAGGTCACGCCGGAGCAGCTCAAGCAGGCCATGACATCAGCGGGATTGCCGGACATCATCGCCGGCATAATCGCCTCCGTCGACGCCAATATCGCCGCCGGAAACTTCGACATCCTGACCCGAGACTTCGAAACGCTGACAGGTGCGACGCCGCAATCCGCAGCGGATTTCTTCAGCGCGCATCAATCCGCACTGCTCGGCTGAAATGTCCGCCCGTTCCACCCCGCGCCGGGACGGAACGGGCTTTAAAACAGTAACCTTTGCTCAAGCCCGGAGGGCCGAAGGTGAAACGGCCTGTTCCGCCGCCATCATCTCACGCGAAGCGTCGATATCGCGGGACGGCGACAGGCCGTAGAAGCGGCTATATTCGCGGCTGAACTGCGACGGGCTCTGGTAACCGACGCGATGGCCGGCCGTGCCCGCATCCAGCCGTTCCGCAAGCATCAGCCGGCGCGCCTCATGCAGCCGCAGCTGCTTCTGATACTGCACCGGCGTCATGGCCGTAATCGTCTTGAAATGGTGATGGAAGGACGACACGCTCATGCCGATATGATCGGCCAGATCCTCGATGCGCAGCTGGCGCGCGAAATTCTCGCGTAGCCAGGCAATGGCGCGGGCAATACGGTTGCCATGGCTGCCGGCCGCGATGATGTTCATGAGCTGCCCGCCGGCCGGTCCCGTCAGGATGCGATAGAGGATTTCCTGCTCGATCAGCGGCGCCATGGCGGCAATGTCGGCTGGACGATCGAGCAAGCGCAGCAGCCGTATGGCGGCATCGAGAAGTTCCGGCGTGGCGGTGTTGACGACGATGCCGCGCTGCGCGTCCGCCGGTTCCGTCGGAGGATCGATCGGCACGCGCCGCATGAGATCGAGCAGCTTTTCGCTGTCGATGGCAAGCGCGATACAGAAATGCGGCACCTCCTTGCTGGCCTCCACCACCCGCCAGGCAACCGGCAGGTCAAGCGAGGTCAGGAGATAGTCGCCGGCGCCATAATTGATGGTATCCGTGCCCAGCTGAACGCTTTTCGACCCCTGAATCACCATTGCCAGACACGGGCGGTAGCTGCCATGGCAAGGCGCGCTGGGCGTCGTGCGCCGGCTGATGCCGAGGGATTCGATCGCTGTCTGCACCTCGCCGTCCTGGGTGGCGTATCGCGCGGCGATGGAGGCGATCTCCTGGTAGACATTGAACGGCAAGGACATGGGGGAATCCCTTGAATGGAGAAAGCGACGCGTCTGGTGCCATTTATCTAGAAAGTCATCCGGCCGGCGCAAAGAGCACGCCGCATATTTTTGCAGGATCGTGCAAGAAGCTCGGAGGATTGCTCTAACGCCCCTTCCAACTTCCATCGCATAGTCCGCCGTCCCCAACTCCCGAAAGGATATTCAGATGGCTATTGCAAGAGGTTACGCTGCGACCGACGCATCGAAGCCGCTTACCCCGTTCACCTTCGAACGCCGCGAGCCGAACGATGACGACGTTGTCATCGATATCAAATATGCCGGCATCTGCCACTCGGACATCCACACCGTCCGCAACGAATGGAAAAACGCCGTCTACCCTATCGTTCCCGGCCATGAGATTGCCGGCGTCGTCAAGGCTGTCGGTTCCAAGGTCACGAAGTTCAAGGTCGGTGACCATGTCGGCGTCGGCTGCTTCGTCGATTCCTGCGTCGGCTGCGCCACCCGCGATCTGGACAACGAACATTATATGCCTGGCCTCGTCCAGACCTATAACGACGTCGATCCGCATACCAAGACTGCCACCCATGGCGGTTATTCCGACTCGATCGTCGTCAAGGAAGGTTATGTCCTGTCGATCCCGGACAACCTGCCGCTCGATGCCTCCGCACCGCTTCTCTGCGCCGGCATCACGCTTTATTCGCCGCTGCGCCGCTGGAACGCCGGCCCCGGCCAGAAGGTCGCCATCGTCGGCATGGGTGGCCTCGGCCATATGGGCGTCAAGCTCGGCGCGGCCATGGGCGCGGATATCACCGTGCTGTCGCAGACGCTGTCGAAAAAGGAAGACGGCCTGAAGCTCGGCGCGAAGGAATATTACGCCACCAGCGACGCCTCGACCTTCGAGACGCTGGCCGGCGCCTTCGACCTGATCATCTGCACGGCCGGCGTCGCAATCGACTGGAACGCCTATCTCGGCCTGCTGAAGCCCAAGGGCAGCATGGTCGTGGTCGGCGCGCCGGAACATGCGATCCCGGTGCACGCCTTCTCGCTCATCATCGGCGCAAAAAGCCTGTCCGGCTCCATGATCGGCTCTATCAAGGAAACCCAGGACATGCTGGATTTCTGCGGCGAGCACAACATCGTCTCGGAGATCGAGACGATCAACATCCAGGACGTCAACGAAGCCTATGAACGCGTGCTGAAAAGCGACGTGCGGTATCGCTTCGTCATCGACATGGCCTCGCTTGACGCGTGAACGTGGGATGGGGACGCACGCGCCCCATCCGCACTTCGTCACCCCGGACTAGATCCGGGGCCAGCGCGATCACGTCCTTGACCGCAAAAGCTCTCTTCGCCGCGCAGACGCGCCTTGGCTGGATGCGGGCTCAGAGCCGGCAGGGCGGCAGAGAGGTGGAGCACTTACCGTAGAGAAAGGGCGGGAAGCCATGCTTCCCGCCCTCTCCTTTGTCCGCAGTCCCTCAGGCCTCGTCCTTCAGCGTCTCTTTCTGGGTAATCAGCCGCGCGCTGTGCTGGCCGCTCAGATAGATCCACAGCCAGCTCCAGGCCACGGCAAGCCGCGAACGCGTCCCGATCAGAAAGTAGATATGGGCAAGCCCCCATATCCACCATGCCAGCACGCCCTTGAGCTTGAACCTGCCGAAATCGATCACCGCCGCGCGTTTGCCGATGGTGGCCAGATTGCCCTGATGGCTGTAGCGGAACGGTGCCGGCGAGGCTTGGCCGGAAAGCCGCGCCCTGATGACCTTCGCCACATGCCCACCCTGCTGTTTCGCAGCCGGCGCGATGCCGGGCACCGGCTTGCCATTCTCCTGGTTGACGGCGGCCGTGTCGCCGATGACGAAGATGTTTTCATCGTCCTCGAGATGAAGATGCGGCCCGACGACGGCGCGCCCGGCCCTGTCGGCGGCGGTATTGAGCCATTTGGCGGCGGGAGAAGCCTGCACACCGGCGGCCCAGACAACCGTGCGGCAGGGATAATGGGTCTCCCCCACCGTCACGCCCGCGTCGCTGCAGGCCGTAACCGGCGTCCCGAGCAGAACCTCGACCCCGAGTTTCTCAAGCGCGTCTTTCGCGTAAGCCGAAAGATCTTCCGTAAAGACCGGCAAGACACGGGGACCTGCTTCGACGAGCAGCACACGGGCTTTGCGGGTATCGACATTGCGGAATTCCGCCGGCAGCGCCTTGTGGGCCAGCTCGGCGATCATGCCCGCCATTTCCACACCCGTCGGACCGGCGCCGATGATGACGAAGGTCAGCTGTGCCTGCCGCTCCTCCTCGCTGGTGGCGAGTTCAGCCCGCTCGAACGCCAGAAGCAGGCGGCGGCGGATGGTCGTAGCATCCTCCAGCGTCTTCAGGCCAGGAGCGGAACGCTCCCATTCGTCATGGCCGAAATAGGCGTGGCGGGCGCCCGTGGCCAGCACCAGCGTATCGAACTGGATCGCCTCACCCGAATTCAGATGCACGGTTCGCGCCGCCCGGTCTATGCCGGTCACTTCCGCCAGCAGGGTCGTCACCTCCTTGCGATCGCGGTAAAGATGGCGGATCGGCCAGGCGATTTCGGATGTCGCCAGCGCCGTGGTCGCAACCTGATACAGCAATGGCTGGAACAGGTGATGGTTGCGGCGGTCGATCAGTGTGATGCGGACAGGGGCCTCCTCCAGCCCGTGTACCAGTTGCAAACCGCCGAAGCCTCCACCCACGACGACAACGTGATGTTCTTGCATATGTCTCTGCCTTCAAAAGCTCGCGCACGGAGCATGCGCAGCCAGAGCATAGGCGAAAAAATTGACTTCGGTTATGAATTAGGCTGACCGCAGGCCTGACAAAAACGCCGGACTGTTTCAGCCATGCCATATTCCAGCGCATCCGCCGTCAGCCCGTGGCCGATCGAGACCTCGGCGAGATTGGGAATACGTTTCATCAGCTTGGGCAGGTTCGCAACGGTCAGGTCATGGCCGGCATTGACCGCAAGCCCGACTGCGGCCGCATGATCCGCCGTCTGCCCGAGCGTTTCTACAAGCACGTCAGCCTTTTGCGGATCGTCAAAACAGCCGCCATAGGGACCGGTATAGAGCTCGATGCGGGCGGCACCCGTTTCCGCAGCAAGTTCCACGGGTTCGCGCTCACCGTCGCCATCGGCAAACAGCGAGACCCGCATGCCGCCGGCCTTCAGGCGCGCCACGACGTCCTTCAGGAAGACCGCATGTTTGCGGAAATCCCAGCCATGGTCGGATGTCGCCTGCGACGGATCGTCCGGCACCAGCGTCACCTGTTCCGGGTGCGTCTTTTCGCAAAGAACAAGAAAATCCTCGGTCGGATATCCTTCGATGTTGAATTCTGCGCCGGGGAAGCGGTCGTCGATCAGGGCGCGCAGAACGGGCAGGTCCGAAAAGCGGATATGGCGCTGGTCGGGTCGCGGGTGTACAGTCAGGCCGCTTGCCCCCGCCGCCAGTGCAATCTGCCCGAAATGGGCGACATCTGGCCATGGAAGATCGCGGCGGTTGCGTAACATGGCAATTGCGTTCAGATTGACGGAAAGTTTTGCGGGCATGAGATCGGCTCCGGTTCGGAATTGACACCCTGTTTCACGCAGGTTGACGCCAATCGCAAGGAGGCCGATAAATTTTTTATTATCGCGGGAACAAAAACACCCGATACACGTTACGGTTCTGATGCAGCATTTGGCATGATGTCTTGATCGAAAATGCGTCCGTCTTGGGGGAACAAGCCGCGGACGCCTTAAAAAGGCAGGCACGCTGCCGGAGAGCGCAAAGGGGGAGACAATGCAGGATGGCCGCATGCCGTTCGAAAGTCACGGCGACGAGGACAAACCCAATCTCAGGATCAGCAGCTTTCTACCCGACATAAGCCTGCCCTCCTCCCTGCCCGCGGAACCGGTCCCTATCGCCGACATGGCCAATATCTTCGGGGTGACCCACCGGACCTTGCATTTTTACGAGGAAAAGGCGCTGCTGACCTCGAGGCGCATCGGCCAGATGCGGGTCTATTCCCACCGCAACGTCCAGCGCATGGCCGTCATCAATGTCTGCCGAGAAGTCGGCATTTCCGTCGCCGCAATCACCGAAATCATGGAAAAGCTGGTGCGTTCCCTGTCCCAGGAGGAAGCGGACGAGATATTCCACGCCGCGCTGCGGCAGCGGAAAAGGGAATTGACGGCCGAGCTTTCCACCCTTCAGCGCCAGGCCCAGCAGATCGAGGAGCTGCTTGTCAGCGATGGCGACGCGGACGGCATGGATGGCGAAGAGCGGGGACCGACGAAGGACATAGCCCTCACCGATACCGAACGGAAATGCCTGGAACTGATGGCCGAGGGCTACGCGCCGGTGCGGCTTGCCCGAGCGCTCGGGCTTACGGGCAGCGATCTCAACGCGCTGGAGGCGAAGATCATCGGCAAGTTCAACGCCAGCAACCGCTTTCAGGCGGTCGCCAAGGCGGTTCTGCTCGGCGTCATCCGCGCCTGACCACGATCAGCGAACGATCGTCAGCGTCTCGGCGGCGCGGGTAATGGCGGTGTAAAGCCACCTTTCGCGCGAATCCCGGAAGGCGTAGCTCTCGTCGAAGAGAACCACATTGTTCCATTGCGAGCCCTGCGCCTTGTGCACGGTCAGCGCATAACCGAAATCGAACTCGTCGTACCGTTTGCGGGTCGACCAGGGAATTTCGGTCTCCACATCCTCGAAGGCCGCCTTCAGCAATTTGATCTTGGCCGCGCCGCGATCCATATCGTCGTCTTCCGGCCGGATCATCAGGTTGATGCCGGGTTTCACCGTCTCGCGCGAGGAACTCATCACCTGCCAGAGCGAACCGTTCAGCAGGCCCTTGGCCGGATCGTTCCGGAGGCAGACGAGCTTGTCGCCGGATTGCGGGTAATCGACCGAAAAACCCTTCAATTCGCGAAGCCGCTGATTGTAACGGCGGCGGGTGCGATTGGTGCCGACCAGCACCTGATCCGCCTCCAGAACCAGCGACTGCGTCACCTCCGACTTGGAAATCACCTGCGCGGAACCATAATCGCCGCGCATGATCTCGCGGCCTTCGCGCACATCCATGGCAAGATGGATGATGGGATTGTCCTTGGCCTGGCGATGGATTTCCGACAGCAGATAATCCGGCTCCTGCTCGGTGAAAAAGCCGCCGCCCGATACCGGCGGCAGCTGCCCCGGATCGCCAAGCACGAGGATGGGCGTGCCGAAGCTCATCAGATCCTTGCCGAGCTGCTCGTCCACCATCGAACATTCATCGATGATGATGAGCGCTGCCTTGGCGAGCGGGCTCTGGCGGTTGATGGAGAACATCGGCGCGATCGAGGTCTTGCCGGTTTCCTCGTCCTCCACCGTTTCTTCGCCACGCGGACGGTAGATCAGCGAATGGATGGTGCGGGCATTGGTCGCGCCACGCGAACGCAGCACCTGCGCCGCCTTGCCGGTGAAGGCCGCAAACAGCACCTCCCCATCGACATTTTCCGCAAAATGTTTGGCAAGCGTCGTCTTGCCCGTTCCGGCATAACCAAACAGCCGGAAAACCGGCGTCCGGCCTTCCTTCAGCCAGCGGGAAACAGCCTTGAGCGCTTCGTCCTGTTGCGGTGAAAATAACATGCGTCCTCATCGCAGGATTCGAGCCTGATGCGCAACAGAAAAAGAACGAAAGATGAATCATCCCGCGAGAATGCGGTAATAAAACACGGCTGGTTTTTAAGCCATGGTCGCTATCATGCCGCGCATGAAGATATTGATTCTCGGCGCGACAGGGTTCATCGGTTCGGAGGTTCTCAGAAGCCTGCACCGGCGCGGTCATGCCGTGACCGGGCTGGCGCGTTCCACAAGCCGCGCCCGGCATAAATGGCCTTTCGCCAACTGGGTCTCGGCCGATCTTTCCCAGATGGCGCGCGGGGAAGACTGGTCATCGCTGGTCACTGGCCATGACGCCATCGTCAATTGCGCCGGCGCACTTCAGGACGGTCTGTCGGACGACCTTGCCGCGACGCAGGAAAAGGCGATGCTGGCGCTCTACGAGGCGGCGACACAGGCGGAGGGCAGGCTGCTGATCCAGATATCGGCCCGCACGGCGGGAGCCGCCGCCGGCCTGCCCTTCCTCGCCACCAAACGCCGTGCCGACACAGCGCTTGCTGCGAGCGGCCTGCCTTACGTCATTCTGCGCCCCGCGCTGGTTGTCGGGCGCAATGCCCATGGCGGCACGGCGCTGGTGCGCGCGCTTGCCGGCTTTCCTTTCGTCCTGCCGCTCGTCAATGGCGCAATGCCTGTCCGAACGGTCGCGGTCGATGATGTGGCGGCAGCCGTCTGCGCGGCCGTCGATGGTGAAATCCCGCCGGGCAGTGATCTCGAACTCGCCGCGGAGGAAACGCTGACATTGCGCGACGTGATCGCCATACACCGGCAATGGCTTGGTCTGCCCGCCGCTCCGGTCGTGAACCTTCCGACAGCCCTTATCCACCCGGTCAGTCTGCTGGCGGATGCCGCAGGCAAACTCGGCTGGCGCTCGCCGCTGCGTTCAACCGCCATGACGGTCATGTCCGAAGGCATCGTCTCGCAGCAAGAGACGCAACCGGGGATGATAGCGCTCAAGACCCTGGAACAGACGCTGGCCGCCCACCCTTGCGGCGTGCAGGACCTGTGGTTTGCCAGATCCTATCTCCTGAAACCGCTGCTCATCCTCTGTCTGTCGTTATTCTGGCTGTTATCCGGCCTCATACCGCTGCTGAACATCAATGGAGCGGCAGCGCATTTCCTGCCGTTCATGCCGCAGACGCCGGCCATCGCCCTCACGCTTGCCACCTGCCTCATCGATATCGCCCTCGGCGTCATCGTCCTGTGGCGGCCGCTGGCCGGAAAGGCGCTCATCGGCATGCTGCTGGTCAGCGCCGCCTATCTGACCGGCGGCAGCCTGCTGGAGCCGGGCCTGTGGCTCGATCCGCTCGGCCCCCTCGTCAAGGTCCTGCCCTCACTCGCCCTGACACTCGTTGCCCTCGCCACGCTGGATGAACGCTGATGACGCTTGAGGAACTGCTGCGGCTCGCCCATGTCATCGGCGCAACGGTGCTGTTCGGCACCGGCGCGGGCATCGCCTTCTTCATGGTCATGGCGCGGCGAACGGCAAACCCGGCTCTGATCGCCCATGTGGCCGGCACGGTCGTCATTGCCGATACGATCTTCACCGCCACCGCCGCGATCATCCAGCCGGTGACCGGCTATTTTCTCGCGCGCACCATCGGCTGGCCCCTGACCGAAGGCTGGATCGCCCTTTCGCTTGGCCTTTACGTCTTCACCGGAATTTTCTGGCTGCCGGTGGTGTGGATCCAGATCCGGCTGCGGGACATTGCCCGCAACTGCGCCGCCACGGGACAAGACCTGCCGGCGCAATGGTTCCGCCTTTACCACATCTGGTTCGCCTGCGGTTTTCCCGCCTTCTTCGCGGTCCTGGGCATCATCTGGCTGATGCTCAACAAGCCGGATATTCCCCTGTTCGGCTGATGCGGCTCAATGCGCCGCCTGCTTCTCGACAAGCTGCGCCAGCTGCTCGGCAACCGTGTTCCAGCCCTCGAAGAACCCCATCTCCGCATGCCTGTCGCGGTCGGCAGGGTTGTTGTGCATGGCATAGGCCACATATTCCATGCCTTCGGGATGATCGCGAAACGTCATCACGGCGGTGAGGAACGGCTGGGCGGAGGGCCGGAAACCCGCGGTCAGCGCATCGGTGAAGATGAGACGCTCCTCATGATCCACCGCCAGGAAGCAGCCGCTGACATGATGGCCGAACTCCCTGCCGTCTTCGCTGTAGCGCGTCTCGAAGGCGCCGCCGGGATAAAGCTCCATTTTTTCCACCCGGCATTGGCCGGGATGCGGCACCCACCATTGTTCCAGGCTGGTCTTGTCCGTCCAGGCATTCCAGACGAGCCGGCGCGGCGCCCTTATGATGCGTGAAATCTTCAGGTCGAGATCGGGATTGAAAGTCTCGGTCATTGCTCATTCTCCCCTTTGCCGGACATCCTGTCCTGTTGCGCCATGACGAATTGTTCGAGCCGGTCGGTGCGGCCCTCCCAGATGGCGCGCTGTTGCGAAAGCCAGCCATCGAGCATGGAAAACCGCTGTTTTTCCAGCGAGCAGAACCGCACCCGCCCCTGCTTGCGCGTCACGATCAACCCCGCGTCCTCCAACTGGCGGATATGTTTCATGAAGGATGGCAGGGCCATGTCGAAAGGTTCGGCCAGCGTTCCGATGCTCGCCTCCCCGCCACCCAGCCGCAGGATCACCGCCCTGCGGGTCGGATCGGCGAGAGACTGAAAGATATCGTCGAGCGCGTCTGAATAGTTTTCCATAAGGCTAACTATCACGACTAAACACTTAGCTCAATGGATAAGTTTAAAAATATCCCGAAACGGGAATAAACCGGCGGGCACCGGTGTCTCTTGATGTGCTGGCGGCTTGAGCCCGCCCGAACCAAGGAGGATATGTCCATGAAGATCCGCTTTATCGTTCCCGCCCTCGTTCTGGCCTTTGCCGGAACGGCCTATGCCGCCCCTGCGGTCGAAACGGTCAAGACCGCCAAGGGCAATATGCTGGCAGGCGAAAAAGGCATGACGCTCTACACTTTCAAGAACGACAAGAAGGGCGTATCCAATTGTTATGACAAATGCGCCACGAACTGGCCGCCGTTTCTTGCGGCCGCCGGCGACAAGGCGGAAGGCGCCTATTCCCTCGTGACACGCAAGGATGGCAAGATGCAGTGGGCAAAGGACGGCATGCCGCTTTATTACTGGATCAAGGATGCCAAGAAGGGCGACGCCACCGGCGATGGCATGAACGGTGTGTGGGATGCCGCAAAACCCTGACGGCATGACTGGAACGCGGGGGAGCTACTCCCCCGCAGCCGGCAGCTTCGAGGCGGAGATGCTGGCCCTGATACCCATGCTGCGCCGTTATTCCCGCAGCCTTTCCCGCTCCGACGCCGATGGCGAGGACCTCCTGCAGGACTGTGTGGAAAAGGCCCTTGCCAATAAAAGGCAATGGCGCGGAACAGGTTTGAAATCATGGGCTTACACGATAATGACGAATCTTTATCGCAACCGCTACCGCGCCGAGAAACGTCATCCGTCCGAGAGTCTTGAGGGCCATGAAACCATCGCTGTCGCCGACACGCTTTCCGATACGCTGGAGAACGACCGGCTGCATGGCGCGCTTGCCCTTCTTCCACCGGACATGCGGGCGGTGCTGATGCTGGTGACGGTGGAAGGCTACAGCTATCAGGAGGCGGCAGAGACATTGGCGATCCCGCTCGGCACCGTCATGTCCAGACTGTCCCGCGCCCGCGAAACCCTTCGCCAGCAGCTGGCGGCGGATAATATCATTCCCCTGCGGAGACCACGATGACACGGCTGGAGGCCATAACCGAAGACGATCTGCACGCCTATGTCGACGGGCTTCTTTCCGACGAGGATTGCGCCGCCGTCGAGGCCTGGCTGGCGGAAAGACCCGAAGAACGCGCCCGCGTGCAGGACTGGAAACAACAGGCGGACATTCTTCGCAATGCCTTCGCCTCCTATGCCGCCGCCCATCCGCATGACGCCTCGATGCTCGGCCCGCAAAAGCCGGACCGCGCATGGCGGATAAAACCGGTTCTCCTGCAGACGGCGGCGGCGCTTATGATCTTCGTGGCGGGTGCCGCAACCGGCAGGCTTTTGCCATCGTCTTTTTCCACCCCCCAGGATGTGACCCTTGCATCCATGACGACGGATATTCCGGCACAGGCGAAATCCGCCTATCTCATCTATGCGAGCGAGGTCCGCCATCCCGTCGAGGTCGGCGCCGGAGAGCAGCAGCATCTCGCGACATGGCTCGGCAAGCGGCTGGGTTACCCCTTCGCCATCCCCGATCTTTCCAAGATCGGCTATGACCTCGTCGGCGGACGCCTCATCCCCGTCAGCGGCAAGCCGGGCGCGATGCTGATGTATCAGGACAAGACCGGCCGCCGGGTGACGGTTCTGATCGGCCATAACGAGGAAAACCGTACCACCAGCTTCCGCATGGCGAGCGCCGACGGTATCGAGACCTTCTACTGGATCGACAACGAACTGGGTTATGCCGTTTCCGCCGAACTGACGCGCGACGAGGTGCAGGCGATCGCCGAGGAATGTTACCGGCAGTTCCCGACCTGAAGACTGTTATTTCAGCATCGGCCAGAGGCTGACGACAAGAAGAACGGCCATGGTGATGTTGAACCATTTGAGCCGGACCGGCACGGACAGCCAGTCGCGCAGCGCAGAGCCGAAACCGGCCCAAGTGGAAACGCTGGGAAGGTTGACGGCTGCGAAGGCCACACCGACGACCAGAACAGTGACGAAATACTGCGCTTCGTTGGTATAGGTCGCCATCGCCGTCACCGCCATCACCCAGGCCTTGGGGTTGACCCACTGAAACGCGGCAGCGGCAAGGAAGCTCATCGGCTGCGTTGCGGCCGTACCTTCGTTCAGGCTGCGGGAAGTGCCGATCTCCCAAGCGATCCAGACGAGATAAAGCCCGCCCGCAAATTTCAGCCCGGTATAGAGCAGCGGCACCGAATGCAGCAGCGCCCCGAGACCGAAGCCGACCCCGATCAACAGCGACAGAAACCCAGCCCCGATACCCAGCATATGCGGAATAGTGCGGCGGAACCCGAAATTCACGCCGGAGGCAAAAAGCATCATATTGTTCGGGCCGGGCGTGATGGAGGTGGTGAAGGCAAACAGCACCAGGGCAACGAAAGTTTCAACGGTCATGGTCTCTCCTGTGACCGCGACCCTAGCCACGCAACAACCATCAGACCACCCCGGCGGGCAGATGGACGGGGTCAATTTTTTTGATGGATCGATCCGCGCCATGCCGGGTTTGAGAAGTCGAAGCAAAAGACTATTCTCACTCGACAACGCTGGAGCGAAACGATGTATGACGACATTCCTTCCGTTAGCTTTCCGTCCGGAAAAGAGGTTCCAGCCCTTGGCCTCGGCACCTGGAACATGGGGGAGACGAGATCATCCGCGCCGCAGGAGGTCGAAAGCATCCGCAAGGCGATCGATCTCGGCATGCGGCTGATCGACACGGCGGAAATGTATGCCGATGGCCGCTCGGAAGAGGTCGTCGGCGCGGCCATAGCCGGCCGCCGCGACGAGGTGTTTCTGGTCAGCAAAGTCTATCCGTGGAATGCCGGCGCCCGAGGCACGGCGGAGGCCTGCGAGCGCAGCCTTGCACGGCTCGGCACCGACCACATCGATCTCTATCTGCTGCACTGGCGCGGCGAGCATCCGCTCGAAGAAACCGTGGCGGCTTTCGAAAGGCTGAAGAGCGACGGCAAGATCGGCGACTGGGGCGTCTCCAATTTCGATACCGACGACATGGAGGAGCTTTTCGCCGTACCCGATGGCAAAAACTGCGCCGCCAATCAGGTGCTTTATAATCTCTCCCGGCGCGGACCGGAATTCTCGCTGCTGCCCTGGTGCCAGGAGCGCGGCGTGCCGCTGATGGCCTATTCCCCCATCGAGCAGGGCCGCATCCTGAAAAACCACGAACTCATCCGCATCGCCAAGGCCTATCAGGCGACGCCGGCGCAGCTGGCGCTGGCCTTTCTGCTGGAAAGAGACGGCGTCATCGCCATACCGAAATCCGCCAGCACCGCCCGAGTGGAAGAAAACCGCGGCGCGACCGATCTTGAGATAACCGAGGAAGACTGGGCCACCCTCGATGCCGCCTTCCCGCCACCGACCCGCAAGACGTCATTGGAAATGCTCTGACGGGACATGGAGTTAAGAGGCATTCCGGAATCAGGCGCTGAAGCGGTTGAATCGGAACATGAGAAGCGGGACGACACCGCCGCGCCACCGGAACAGCCAGTAACGGCGCGGCAAGCCGCGCCGTCAATCCCGATGGCCGAGCGTATTTTATGAGGGTATGCGCTGCTCATACTCTTTCCGCAGCAACAGCCAGGCATCCCAGAAAGGTCCCGGTTCCCTCTCCAGAAGACGGGCAGCAAGAATATCGAGATGCGCGTGCCAGCCGGAGCTGACATCGAGCCTGGTCTTCCTGTCAACCAGCCGCTGGTGAACCAGCGTCAGAAGCACGTCCTTGCCCAGAGCCTGAAGCTCGATCGAGACCTCCCCGCCATCGCCCCAGCTGAAGACAAGGCAATGCGGCGGAACGACGGCAATGATGCGGGACGCCATCTTTTCCTCCTCGGAAAAGCCCTCCGGCCGGTGACCGGGCGGATTTGAAAGCTCGTCATTGCGCCAGACGAGTTCGAACGGCGCATCCGGTGCCAACCGCATTTCACCCGATGCCAGCCAGCGGCGGCGAAGATCGCTTTGTGTCAGATAGGCCCAAACCCGCTCGATCGGCCCGGGCAAAAGCCGTTCGATCTTCAGGGTCGAGGGCTCGGCGAGACGACCATAGGCGTCAGGCATTGTCATATCAGCCATTGTCATTTCCTCCATCTGCAGGGTTTTTCCCCTGCTCCTCCTCCCGGAGCATCTGCTCGAGAATATCGAGACGGCTGTTCCAGAACTGCCGATAGAAGCCCAGCCATTCATGCGCCTGCGCCAGCGGTTCCGGCGCCAGCCGGCAGACATGGGTGCGCCCCCTCACCTCGCGGTGGATCAGCCCGGCATTTTCCAGCGCCTTGATGTGCTTGGAAGCCGCAGCCAGCGATATGTCGAACGGTTCGGCCAACTGGCTTATCGTTCGTTCGCCAAGGGAAAGGTCACGCAGCATCGTCCGCCGCGTCGCGTCGCCAAGAGCATGAAAGACAGTGTCGAGCTGTGGAACAGATAATTCAACCATATTGTTGAATATAACGCGCCGATCCAGAAAGTCAACCATATGGTTGAATATTGAATGGCGGAAATGACGCCCATAAAAAACCCGCGGCGAACCGCGGGCTTATAGTCCAGCACCTGCGCCGAACAGGGAGATTACATCCCCTGCGAACCGCGGTTCATCGCAGCAATGCCCGTGCGGCAGATCTCGATCAGGCCGAGCGGCTTGATGATGGCCACGAACTGGTCGATCTTGGATGACTTGCCGGTGATTTCGAAGATGAAATGCTCCACCGTCGCATCCACCACCTTGGCCTGAAACGCATCGGCAAGACGCAGGGTCTCGGCGCGGTCCTCGCCGGAACCCGCAACCTTGATGAGCGCCACTTCGCGCTCGATCGGCCGTTCCTGCCCGAGTTCGCGGGCACGAACAGTGAGATCGAGAACCCGGTGCACCGGCACGATGCGCTCCAGCTGCGCCTTGATCTGCTCCAGCACGATCGGCGTGCCGCGCGTGACGATGGTGATGCGCGACAGATGCGCCTCGTGTTCCGTTTCCGAAACCGTCAGGCTTTCGATGTTGTAGCCACGGCCGGAAAACAGGCCGATGACCCGGGCGAGAACGCCCGGCTCGTTGCTGACGAGAACCGACAGCGTGTGATTTTCGACGGCAGCCGTTTCCTTCTGGATGAAATAGGCGGAGCCGGTGGGTTGTAGGTGTGCGTTCATGTCCTTTTCCTCTCCCGGCTCAGACTAGCTGACGGCCCTTGGCGTCAATGGCGTTGGCAACCGCTTCATCCGTCGCCTCGTCCGGCAACAGCATCTCGTTATGGGCTTTACCAGACGGGATCATCGGGAAGCAATTGGCGAGATTGGCGACGCGGCAATCGAAGATGACCGGCCTCTTGACCGCGATCATCTCCGCAATCTTGTCGTCCAGTTCCTTGGGATCGTCGCAATACATGCCGACCGCGCCATAGGCTTCCGCCAGCTTGACGAAGTCGGGCATGGCTTCGGTATAGGAGTTGGACAGGCGGTTGCCGTGCAGCAGCTGCTGCCATTGGCGCACCATGCCCATATACTGGTTGTTGAGGATGAAGATCTTCACCGGCAGGCCGTACTGGATGGCGCAGGACATTTCCTGGATGCACATCTGGATCGAGGCGTCACCGGCAATGTCGATGACCAGTGCGTCCGGATGCGCAACCTGAACGCCGATGGCCGCCGGCAGGCCGTAGCCCATGGTGCCGAGGCCGCCCGAGGTCATCCAGTGGTTCGGCTCCTCGAAACCGAAGAACTGCGCCGCCCACATCTGGTGCTGGCCAACTTCGGTGGTGATGTAGGTGTCGCGGCCCTTCGATGCCTCATAGAGCCGCTGCAGCGCATATTGCGGCATGATGACATCGTTGGAATTCTTGTAGGCGAAGGAATTGCGGGCGCGCCAGCGCTCGATCTGCGCCCACCAGTCGGCGGTCTGCGCCTTTTCCGGCTTCTTCGGCAAAGCGCGCCACAGGCGAACCATGTCTTCCAGAACATGGCCGACATCGCCGATAACGGGCACGTCGACGCGAACCGTCTTGTTGATCGAGGACGGGTCGATGTCGATGTGGATCTTCTTGGAATTCGGCGAGAACGCATTGATGCGCCCGGTAATTCGGTCGTCGAAACGCGCGCCGACGCAGACGAGAACATCGCAATCATGCATCGTCATATTGGCTTCGTAGGAACCGTGCATGCCCAGCATGCCGAGCCAGTTCTTGCCGGATGCCGGATAGGCGCCGAGACCCATCAGGGTCGAGGTGATCGGGAAGCCGGTCAGCTCGACCAGCTCGCGCAGCAGGCGGGTGGCTTCCGGGCCGGAATTGATGACGCCGCCGCCGGTGTAGAAAACCGGTTTCTTCGCCTTCGACATCAGTTCGATGGCCGCATGGATGGCGTTGAGGTCACCCTGAACCTTCGGCTTGTAGCTCTTCTGCTGAACCGAGGCGGAAGGCGGCGTATAGGTGCCGGTGGCAAACTGGATATCCTTCGGAATATCAACGACGACAGGACCGGGACGGCCTGTCTGCGCAATACGGAAGGCCTCGTGGATGATGCCCGCCAGCTCGTTGACATCCTTCACCAGCCAGTTGTGCTTGGTGCAGGGGCGCGTGATGCCGACCGTATCGCATTCCTGGAACGCGTCGGAACCGATCAGCGTGGTGGGAACCTGGCCGGACAGGCAGACGAGCGGAATGGAATCCATCAGCGCATCCTGCAGCGGGGTGACCGCATTGGTCGCACCAGGACCGGAGGTGACAAGCATGACGCCGACCTTGCCAGTGGAGCGGGCATAACCTTCGGCCGCATGGCCGGCGCCCTGCTCGTGGCGCACGAGGATGTGCTGGATGTCTTCCTGCTGGAAAATCTCGTCATAGATCGGAAGTACGGCACCGCCCGGATAACCGAAGATATGCTCGACGCCGTTGTCCTTCAGCGCCTTGAGAACGATCTCCGCACCTGTCATGCGATTGCTGTTTTCCGTATTGTCCTTATCCGTCATTGCCTGTTTCCATCCCGCTTTGGCTTTGGATATCGAGGAGCCCGAGGGCCTGTTTGAAGACATAAAAAAAGGCCCCTTAAGGAGCCTCGTTCAGCGCATGGGTGCTTTCGCCGGATGGTTACACCATCCTGCCCATGCGCCGTCCCACCACGATAAGTACGTTAAGATTTTTCATGGGCCGGAGTGTTAGCCAGAAAAGCGCCTGCCGTCAACGCATATTGCGGAAAAAATCGGCGGCCGCTTTTTTTATTGCCCGAAAGACGCCGGCAACGAAATTTTCGAACAGAATCGATACACAGGTTGTTAAATATAATCTTTTATTATCGAGGACGCAGATATTGCCCGAACCACCGCGCCCAACCGCATGTCCCGGGATAAGATGTGAATAATAACGCGTTTCATAAGGCGTCGCGCATGGACGAAAACGAACGGCGATCCGGCGAGCAACCGGCAAACCGCCTGCTTGGCCGCGTCATCGCCTGCGACGGCGCCCATGCCACCATCGCCGCCGAAACGGAGCCCGGCTCCACCGATGTCGCGCAACTCTGGTCCGTCGGCCGCCTTATCTCCATCGAAATGGGCACGAGCCGCGTCGCGGCGCTGGTGCATGCCATGCGCACGGCCGAAGGCCATTGGGCGCCGGACAGGCCGAACAGGCTGCTGATCGACGTGGAGCTGATGGGCGAGGTCTATCGCACCGAGGACGGCAGCGAGCGCTTTTCCACCGGCATTTCCCGCTACCCCTATCTTGGCGCTGTGGCGCACCGCATCCGCACCAGCGATCTTTCAAAGATCTACGACAGCGGCAAGCGCGACAGCTGCGTCATCGGCAAGCTGACACAGGACGACACGATCGGCGCGGCCATCAACATTCAGCAGATGCTTTCCAAACATTTCGCCGTGGTCGGCTCCACCGGCGTGGGCAAGACCACCGCGGTTTCCCTGCTTTTGCACAAGGCGATCGAAACGGACCCGAAACTGCGCGTCCTCATTCTCGATCCGCACAACGAATTCGCCGCCGCTTTTCCCGATCATTCGGTCGTTATCGATACCGATACGCTCGACCTTCCTTTCTGGTTGATGCGCCTTGAGGAATTTGCGGAAGTCGTCTTCCGTGGCCGCAAGCCCGTGCCGGAAGAAATGGATTTCCTGCGCGATCTCATCCCGGATGCGAAAAAGGCGTTTCGCGGCACCGAGGGCTCCGCGGTTCGCCGCACCTCCGACAAAAGCGCGATCACGCCGGATACGCCGGTACCCTATCGCATGGCCGATCTCCTCGCCCTCATCGACGAGCGCATCGGCCGGCTGGAGGGGCGCGGCGAAAAGCCGGCTCTGCGCTCCCTGAAGGGCCGCATCCTCTCGGCCATCAACGATCCGCGCTACAATTTCATGTTCTCCAGCAATACGATCAGCGACACCATTCTGGAAACCGTCGCGCATATTTTCCGTATTCCCGGGGAAGGCAAACCGATTTCGGTGTTCCAGCTCTCGGGCATCCCTTCCGAAGTGGTGAATTCGGTGGTCTCCGTTCTGTGCCGCATGTCCTTCGAACTGGCGGTGCTGGCGCGCGGTTCGCTGCATATGCTGGTGGTTTGCGAGGAAGCGCACCGTTACGTTCCGGCCGACCCCGAACGCGGCTTTTTCCCCACCCGGCAATCCATCGCCCAGATCGCCAAGGAAGGCCGCAAATACGGCATTTCGCTCGGCGTCATCAGCCAGCGCCCCAGTGAGCTGGACCAGACCATCCTGTCGCAATGCTCGACCGTTTTCGCCATGCGGCTCTCGAACGAGATCGACCAGAGAATCATCCTGTCGGCCGTGCCGAACGCCTCCGCCTCTTCCACCAGCTTTCTCTCCTCCATCGGCAATGGCGAAGCCATCGCCTTTGGCGAGGCGGTCGGCGTGCCGATGCGGATGCGCTTCGACCGCGTGGCGGCCGCCAAGCTGCCGAAAGCGAGCGGCTCCGTCAGTCACGCACCGCATGAAACGCCCGACACGGTCGATCTGAATGCCATCGTTACCCGCATGCGCGCCGCAAGCAGGCCGGTCATCACCGGCTTCCAGCAAAGTGTGGAAGCGGCCCTGTCCGATCTGCCGGAACCGACACCGCCGCCCCGGGAGACCGACGATATCGATCGCTGGAAGCGAGAATTGGGGACGGCCGCAACGGAAGGATACGAACCCTACCGGCCGGACATGCTGCCGGGACGCACACCACCAGCCCTGCCCAATCCGCCAGCACCGGACACCACCACGGGGGCCGTCAACGAATTGCGCAGGGCCGGTTTCCAGATGCAGGCGCAGAATGGCCCACCTCCGGCCGATCCACGCCCTTCACTGCGTGAAAGCCTGCTGAAAAAGCCGCTCGGCAGTCTCTACCGCAAGGACTGAGGACAACCCTCACGGCTGGATGCGTGTCCAGTCGTCTCCCATCTGGTTGCGGAACCATGTCATCTGCCGTTTGGCATATTGCCGGGTTGCGGCGGCCGACCGGTCGATCACCTCCGCCTTGCCGATGTGGCCGGACAGCAGGTCGGCAATCTGGGCGACACCGATCGCCTTCATCGCCGTTGCGTCGGGCGCAAGCCTGAGCGCCAGAAGCGCCTTCACCTCCTCCACCGCGCCGCTCTCCATCATCGTTTCGAAACGCCGGTTGATGCGCTCATGTAGCACCGGTCTTTCCGGCAGGACGACAAATTTTTGTGCCCTGTCCGGATCCACGATCACCGGGCCGCTGGACCGCTGGAAGTCCCGGATCGATTTTCCCGTCGCCGCAAGCACCTCAAGCGCCCGGACGACACGCTGGCCGTCTCCCGGCTGGAGCATTTCGGCCATGGCCGGATCGCGCCGGGACAATTCGGCGTGAAGCGCAGCCGCCCCCTGCGTGATCAGGCGGGCGCGAAATCCCTCGCGGATGTCATCGGGAATGGCGGGCATGTCGGAGAGGCCGCCCGTCAGCGCCTTGAAATAAAGCCCCGTGCCGCCGACGATGACGGGCAAACGCCCCTGCCCGCGCAAATCCGCAAGCAGGGCGGAAATCTCCCGCAACCATTCGCCGGTTGAGTAGAGGCTGCTCGCCGGCACATGGCCGTAGAGAAGGTGCGGCACGCCCGCCATTTCCTCCTCCGAAGGCCGGGCGGTCAGCACCCGCAGCGTGTCGTAAACCTGCATGCTGTCGGCATTGATGACGACGCCGTTCCGCTCCCGTGCCAGGCGAAGCGCAAGCGCGGACTTGCCGCTTGCCGTCGGGCCGGTTATCAGGATCGCATCAAAATTCTCATCAAGGTTTTTCATCATGGCTCTCGTTGCCACGCTTATCGCCAATCCGTCAAATCCTGTTCTGACACCGGCCCTCGGAGAAGCGGCCGCAAAGGCCGTCAACGCATCGGGTCTTTATTGGCTGGCCGATGGCATCGCCTGCGATATCGCCCTGCCTTCGGGCGCTGCGGCCGAACAGGCGCGCAGCGCGATTGCAGCCACGCTTGCCGGCAAACCCATCGATATCGTCATCCAGGAGCAGGACAAGCGCCGCAAGAAGCTGCTGATTGCCGATATGGATTCGACCATGATCGGTCAGGAATGCATCGATGAGCTGGCCGCCGAAGTCGGCCTGAAGGACAAGGTATCCGCCATCACCGCCCGGGCCATGAATGGCGAGATCGCCTTCGAACCGGCATTGCGTGAACGCGTGGCGCTGCTGAAGGGACTGCCGGTCTCTGTCATCGACGATGTCATCGAAAAGCGCATTACCCTCACACCGGGTGGCAAGGAGCTGATCGCCACCATGAAGGCGAAAGGTTATTACACCGCGCTCGTCTCCGGCGGTTTCACCGTCTTCACCGGCCGCGTCGCGGCCATGCTGGGTTTTGACGAGAACCGCGCCAATCTGCTCGGCGAAGCCAATGGCGAGCTTGACGGCACCGTTGCCGAACCCATCCTCGGCAAACAGGCCAAGGTGGATGCGCTGAACGATATCGCCGCAAGGCTCGGCATCTCACCGGAAGAGGCAATGGCGGTCGGCGATGGCGCCAACGATCTCGGCATGCTGCATCGGGCCGGCGCGGGCGTCGCCCTGCACGCAAAGCCCGCCGTGGCGGCCGAGGCGCAGATGCGCATCGACCATGGCGACCTGACCGCGCTTCTTTATATTCAGGGTTACCGCAACGCGGATTTTGTCACTCCATGATCATCCGCGAAACACCCCGACTCATTCTGCGCGAGTGGAAGGAGAGCGACCGCGACCTGTTCCGCGAAATCAACGCCGACGAAAAGGTCATGGAGTTTTTCCCCTTCCGCCGCAGCCATGCCGAAGCGGATGCGGTTCTTGAAACCATCAACGGCATGATCCGTGGCAGCGGTTATGGCTTTTACGCCATGGAGCTGCGCGAGACCGGCGAGGCCATGGGTTTCTGCGGCATATCGCCCGTCATGAACCTCGACCCGCCCTTCCCGCTCGGCACCATGGAGATCGGTTGGCGGCTCGCCACCCGTTACTGGGGGCATGGCTATGTGACGGAAGCCGCTCAATCGCTGCTCGTCATGGCCTTCGATGAGAAGGAAACGCCGGAAATCGTCTCTTTCGCCGTCCATAACAACCAACGTTCGACAGCGGTCATGGAGCGCATCGGCCTGAAGCGCGACCCCTCGCGCGATTTCGACCATCCGCGCGTACCGGAAGAAACGCATCCCCATCTGCGACCGCACGTCACCTATGCGCTGACGCTGGAGGAATGGCGGACGCGGTAACGCCCAGCCCGCCAGTTCCCCAACTCACTTCACCGCCGCATTGCCGCCATCGGCAAACAGCGCCGAACCGGCCACGAAGCTCGCCATCGGGCTGGCGAGGAAAAGCGCTGCCTGCGCGATTTCTTCCGGCTCGGCGATGCGCTTCATCGCATGCAGGCCGGCGGCCCATTCCTTCTGGGCCGCGTCTCCGGCAGCAGGCGTATCGACCCCGCCGGGCAGCAGCGCATTGGCGCGAATGCCGCTGACGGCATGATCGGCGGTTATGCCTTTCACGAGCCCCATCAACGCCGCCTTCGCAGTTCCATAAGCCGCCATGCCGGGTATGCCAACGCTGGTGCCGACGAAACTTGAGATGAAGACGATGGCCCCGCCACCCCGCATCAACATCGGCGGGATCTGGTAACGCGCCCCCAGAAAGGCGGAGGTGAGGTTGACGTTAAGCACATGGTCCCATTCCTCGGGCGAAATCTCCGCCAGCGGTTTCATGACCCCGACCGCCCCGGCATTATTCACGGCGATATCGAGACCGCCGAAAACACTCTCGGCCGCATCCGTCAATCGGGAATGGGTTTCGGCAACACCGGCATCGCCCGCCACCGTGTGGACGCGGCCGCCGGCCTGGCGAATGTCAGCGGCAACCTCTTCCAGCGCCGCCTCGCCGCGCGCATTGATAACGACAGCTGCTCCTTCGGCGGCGAACAGCTTTGCCGTCGCCCGGCCGATGCCGGATGACGCGCCAGTGATGATGGCAACCTTGTTTTGAAGCAATTTCATATCCTTGGACTCCTTTGATGGAGACCAAAGATTAATAAGCGGCCGGGATCACAACCACCCGATTCCTGCCGGACCGGCGGAAAGCGGCTTACTCCAGCGGCAGCGCCACCACACGCAGATTGCCCTGGGCATCGGCAACCATCATATGCGCATTCTTGCGTCCCTCGGATTTCAGGCCGTTGACCCGCACCAGAACGTCGCCGGGAACCTCCATGAAGTCCTGACCGACCTCGACGATGATATCACCGGCCTTCATGCCCTTCTGTTCGGCCGGCGAACCCGGATCGACACTTGCGACCAGCACGCCTTCGACGCTTTCGGCTATGCCCTTTTCGGTGCGCAGCTCGTTGCTGAGCACGACCAGATTCATGCCGAGAACGCTCTGCGGCGCCTCGCGCACTTCCGGCGTCTGGTCCTGCGCCTGATCGTCGGCGCCGCCATCGTCTTCCGGCGCAACCATGCCGCCATCGCCATCCTCGGCCTGCGGGTCTTCGGTCGCGGCTTTTTCGTCGGTGGTATCCTGCAGCTGGCCAAGCTTGACCTTGACGGTCTCTTCCTTGCCGTCACGCAGGATCACAACATCGACTTCCTTGCCGACCGGGCTTTCCGCCACGATCCGCAGGAGGTCACGCATTTCATGAATATCCTTGCCGTCGAATTTCAGCACGACGTCGCCGGCCTGGATCGGGCCGTTTTCCACCGGCCCGCCCTTGGCCACGCCGGAAATCAGCGCACCCTTGGCGCTGTCCATGCCGAGGCTCGCAGCCACGTCGTCGGTGACGGGCTGGACGCGAACGCCGAGCCAGCCGCGGCGGGTCTCGCCGAATTCGATCAGCTGCTGCACGATATTCTGGGCAAGCTCCGTCGGCACGGCAAAACCGATGCCGATCGAACCACCGCTCGGCGAAATGATCGCCGTATTGATGCCGATCACTTCGCCTTTCATGTTGAAGAGCGGGCCACCGGAATTGCCCTTGTTGATCGCCGCATCCGTCTGGATGAAGTTGTCATAGGGGCCGGCATTGATATTGCGGCCGCGCGCGGAAATGACGCCGACGGTCAGCGATCCGCCGAGCCCGAAGGGATTGCCGATGGCCATCACCCAGTCGCCGATGCGCATGCTGCGCGAATCGCCGAACTTGACCGCCTTCAGCGGTGCTTTCGGCTCCACCTTCAAGACGGAAAGGTCGGTCTTGGTATCGGTGCCGACCAGCGTCGCCTTGAGCTTCGAGCCATTCGGGAAAATCACCTCGATCGCGTCCGCACCCTCGATGACGTGGTTGTTGGTCACGACATAACCGGCCGGATCGATCACGAAACCGGACCCCAGCGAATTGACCTTTTCGCCGCCTTCCGGCTTCTGGCTGTCGAAATAATCCTTGAAGAATTCCTGGAAAGGCGAGCCTTCCGGCAGTTTCGGCGGAACGGGTCCCTTGCCCTCGGTCTTGACGTTCTGCGACGTCGAAATATTCACCACCGCATCGAGAAGCGGCTCGGCAAGATCGGCCACCGATTCCGGCCCATGGCTCTGCGCTCTCGCTGCAACCGGTGCCGACAGGCTACCCGCCACAAGCGCGATGCCCGCGACTGCGGCAATGCTGCTGCGAAAAGGCGAAAGAAGGGTCACGGCCATAAGCGTCCTCGCGTTTCAAATCGTCATGCCCTGCTTATATCGTCAAAGCATAAGGCGGAATGATGAAGTGTAAAAATACCTTTTCGTGAACAGGCGGGGGACGCCTTGCCCGTAACCACAGCATTGGCACGAAAACGCAGTAAAAAGAAAGGGCCGGTGAAAACCGGCCCCTCCAAAATCATTTGATCCGCTATCAGTTCGCCGGCGCTGGCGCAGGCGCGGCCGGAGCGGCGGGCGCCGTGCCGTCGATATTGTTGAAATAACGGAAGAAGGTCGAATCCGGAGACAGGACCAGCGTCGTGCCGTTGCCGTTCAGCGAGTTGGCATAAGCGGACATCGAACGATAGAACTCGAAGAAGTTCGGATCGCGCTGGAAAGCCTCGCCGAACACCTTGTTGCGCTCGGCATCGCCTTCACCGCGCAACACTTCGGACTGGCGGCGGGCGTCGGACTCCAGCTCGACGACCTGACGGTCGGCGATAGCGCGGCGGCGCTGCGCCTCTTCGTTACCGCGGGCGCGGATCAGTTCGGCCTCGGCCAGACGTTCCGACTTCATGCGTTCGAAGGTCTGCTGCGAGACTTCCTGCGTCAGGTCGGTACGGCGGATGCGGACATCCACGATGCTGATACCGAGCGATTCCGCATCGGGACGCAGATCGTCGCGCACTTCCTGCATCATCGATGCACGTGCGTCGGAAAGCGCCGATTCGAAGCCGCGCAGACCGTAGACCCGGCGCAGCGAGGCGTCGAGACGGGTACGCAGGCGCGATTCCGCCGACATCTGGTCGCCCGAGACCGTCTGCCGGAAGCGGCGTGCATCCGTGATGCGATAGACCACGAAGGCGTCGACCTCGTAGAACTTGCCGCCGGACACCTGAACACGAATGTTGTCGTGATCGAAGCGCAGCGCCCGGTTCTCGATATATTGTACCCGGTCGGCGTCCATGAAGGCGAAGGGCAGCTTGAAATAAAGGCCCGGCGCCGTTTTCACATCCTGGATCTGACCGAAGCGGACGACGATGGCCTGCTGGCGCTCGTTGACGACGAAGATCGACGAATAGCCGAAGAAAAGCAGGACGGCGAGACCGACGAGAACGGCCGTAAGACGGTTGCTCATATCAGTTGCCTCCCTGCTGTGCTGCGCCCGGATTGTTGCGCATGATCTCGTTCAGCGGCAGATAAGGCACCACGCCCTGTTTCTCGTCGATGATGATCTTGTTGGACCCCTTCAGGACCTGCTCCATCGTTTCCAGGAACATGCGCTGACGGGTGACATCCGGCGCCGTGCGATACTGGTCGTAGATGGAGACGAAGCGCTGCGCCTCACCCTGTGCCTCGTTGACGACGCGCGACTTGTAGGCGTTCGCCTCTTCGAGGATCTGCGCGGCCTGACCGCGGGCGGCACCGAGCTTCTGGTTGGCGTATTGGTTGGCTTCCTGAACGAAGCGGTCTTCGTCCTGTTCGGCGCGCTGCACTTCGTCGAAGGCGTCGGCCACTTCACGCGGCGGTGCTGCGTCTTCGATGGCCACGGCATTGATGGAGATACCGGCGCCATAGCCATCCATGGTGGACTGGATGATGCTGCGCACATCCGCCGCGATCGCCTGACGGTTATCGCGGAAAATATCCTGTGCGGGACGACGGCCGACCACTTCGCGCATGGCGCTTTCGGAAACCTGCTGCAGGGTTTCCGCCGGGCTGTCGACGTTGAAGAGATAGGATTTCGGATCGGAGACCGTATAAAGCACCGAGAACTGCACGTTGACGATGTTCTGGTCGCCCGTCAGCATCACGCCGCTCGACGAGGACGACGAGGCGCGCGAGCCGATATTCTGCTGCTGCTCGGTAACCTTGACGATTTCCACCGTTTCGATCGGCCACAGATGGAAATGCAGGCCCGGCATCGAGATTTCGTCCTTGGGACGGCCGAAACGCAGCTCCACGCCGCGCTCGTCCGGCTGGACGGTATAGATGGACTGGATGCCGAGGAAAACGAGGACGACGAGCACGAGGACCGCGACCACTCCGCCGTTGAAGCCGCCCGGCAGGACATTCTTGAAACGGTCCTGGCTGCGCCGGATGATCTCCTCGAGATCGGGCGGGCCGCCATTGCCGCCACCGCCACCGCCGCGAGGCCGGTTAGGCCCCTGCCCCCATGGGCCGCCACCGCCGCCCTGGTTGTTTCCTCCACCGCCGCCGCCCCAAGGGCCGCCGCCGCCATTCTGATTGCTCCAGGGCATCAATACCTCTTTATAAAAGCCTCTCCCGGTTCCGTTCGAAAGCGATTGCTCGCGTGCGGCGGGAATATCGACCCGTTATAGGAAGGAGAAGCGTCCGTTTCAACGCAGAGGTGGTAACTAAATACCCAATCTGGGTAAATAGTTCACTTTGCCGCGGCTCTTCGCACATAAGTGGTAAACAGAACCGGATAATTGTCCTTTTCCCCTGCGGGCGCGGCCTTTTCTTCGGTTTTCTCAAAAACGGCGGGATCGATTTCCGGGAAAAAAGTGTCGCCGTCGAGTTTTACCGCCACATGGGTGACGGAAAGTTGATCGGCAAAGGGCATGGCCTGGCGGTAAATCTCGCCGCCGCCGGCGACAAAAACCTCGTCCACGCCCAGCTCCGCCGCTTTCGTTTTTGCGAGCCTGAACGCATCATCGAGCGACGAAACGACGTCCACGCCGTCAGGCCGATAATCCGCATTGCGGCTGACGATGATATGCGGCCGGCCCGGCAGGGGACGCTCGCCGACGGACAGGAACGTCTTGCGGCCCATGATGAGCGGCTTGCCCATCGTCATCGCCTTGAACCGCTTGAGGTCGGTGGAAAGCTTCCAGGGCATGTCGAGGTCTCGGCCGATGACGCCGTTTTGCGAAACCGCAACGATGAGGGTGACACGCGGCCCGCTCATACCGCGATCGGCGCCTTGATGCTTGAATCGGCCTCGTAGTTCTCAAGCGCAAAGTCTTCGAACTTAAAGGCGAAAAGGTCCTTCACATCCGGGTTGAGGCGCATCGTCGGCAGGGCCTTCGGCGTGCGGGTCATCTGCAGCCGCGCCTGTTCGAAATGGTTGGCATAGATATGCGCGTCACCCAGCGTATGAACGAAATCGCCCGGTTTCAGGCCCACGACCTGCGCCACCATCAGCGTCAGCAGCGCATAGGAGGCGATGTTGAAAGGCACGCCGAGGAATATGTCGGCCGAGCGCTGGTAGAGCTGACAGGACAACTTGCCGTCCGAAACATAGAACTGGAACAGGCAATGGCAGGGCGGCAGCGCCATCTCGTCCACCAGCGCCGGGTTCCAGGCCGAAACGATGTGCCGGCGAGAGTTCGGGTTGGTTTTGAGAGCCTCGATCAGAAGCGCGATCTGGTCGATATGGCGGCCGTCCGGCGCCGGCCAGGAACGCCACTGCGCGCCATAGACCGGACCGAGATCGCCATTTTCGTCTGCCCATTCGTCCCAGATGGAAACGCCATTGTCCTTGAGATAGGCAATGTTGGTATCGCCCTTCAGGAACCACAGCAGCTCATGGATGATGGAGCGCAGATGCAGCTTCTTGGTGGTGAGAACCGGAAAACCTTCGGAAAGGTCAAAACGCATCTGGTAACCGAAGACCGAGCGTGTGCCGGTGCCGGTGCGGTCCCCGCGGTCGGAGCCGGTATCCATGACATGCCGGAGAAGATCGAGATATTGTTTCATGCGTTCTGCCGCCGATTCCCTGTAGTACAGGGAATATAATAGCACGGGGCGGCAGAACCAATCACCTAATGCGGGCTTATCCCCGCTAAATCACAGCGACTGGAGCTTGCCCAGTTCCTTGGCCACCAGATAGTAGAAGGTCACGCGCGACTTGGAACGGTCCCCTGCCATGGCTTTTGCAACGGTGGCGACCGCCGCGTCGGCGCTGTCATCGGTCACGCCAAGCTTCTTGCCGCACCAGCTCGTCTTCACCCGCGCAAGCTCTTCCGGATCGGAAGCGGACACCAGCGAGGAATCTCGGTTGCGCAAGGCGATGCCGAGATGTTTGACGATCTTGCCGACAACGGCTTCGTCGGCTGCTGCGTCGTATTTCTTCACATCTGCGAGATAGTCAGTCATGTCCACTCCTTCGTGTGTCCCCGGCCCGGTGTTGCATCTGGTGACCGGTTGCATGGAGAATGTGACAGCAATCTCTCGTCGTCAAGAATAGTCTAAAGTGCGGGCCGCCATCACGAAACCTTTTCATGGAATTGTCATGGCCCCCCTTTTCTCCGCCGGGCGAAACGCCTATATGAGCCTTGCCGGGGCAACCCGGCTATGGCGATAAACGGTCGGTGTAATAAACCTATTGGACCCGGGGGCGGTACCCGGCGCCTCCACCAAAAACCGGCGGCCTTCTGTGGAAGAAGGCCGGCTTTTGATGGGGGCGAAATAGGATCGACAAGGGCGTAAAGATCGAACTTTTGCTCGGCATGATACCGCCGTTATCGGGTCACAAGTGTAGTTGCAAACGACAACAACGCTAAGGAATATGCTCTCGCTGCCTAATGGCGGTGCGGGAATTCCGCTCTAAAGCCCTCACGGTTAGCCCCGTGAGGCGGGGTTCGGAGGTACCTGGCAACAGAAACCTCCACCTTCTCCATTTTGCCTGAATTGGTTATATGATAGCTGACTTGCGGACGGCATCGGCTTTTCCGTTGCTGCCGTTCGGGACATTGCGTATACTTGGGCAACGCGCAGCCGCTTGGATCGAGTTCAATATCCGGTTAAGGATTGTGCGAAGATTCAGACTGTTACAGCGTCCTTGGCGCGCAAGGCGCGCAGCGCATTAAAAGACGTACGAATAAGGGAAAGACAGGACCGCATGGGGCAGGATCATATCCGTTACGACATTCTCGCACAGGATGCCCTTCGCGGCGTTATTCGCAAGGTTTTGGGTGAAGTGGCCGCCACCGGCCGCCTGCCCGGCGACCACCATTTCTTCATTACCTTCCTGACCGGCGCGCCGGGCGTGCGGATTTCCCAGCATCTCAAGGCGAAATATGCCGAGCAGATGACCATCGTCATCCAGCATCAGTTCTGGGATCTGAAAGTCACGGAAACCGGCTTCGAAATCGGACTTTCCTTCTCCGATACGCCGGAAAAGCTGGTGATCCCGTATAATGCCATTCGCGGCTTCTACGATCCTTCCGTCAATTTCGAGCTCGAGTTCGATGTGCCGCTGGCGGAGGAAGAGGAAATGGAAGACGCCGAAATCACCGCCTATCCCGTTTCCCCGGAAGCAAAGCCTGCTTCCGCTTCCGAAACGCCGAAATCCGGCGAGGAAAAGAAGGAAGGCTCCGTCGTTTCGCTGGATGCATTCCGCAAGAAACAATAACGGCCTTCCGCGCGCGAAACCTCAAGGAGACATATCCGCATGGCCGCCGATATCGTCAATCTGCGTCAGTTTCGAAAGCAGAAAGCCCGTGGCGAAAAAGAAAGACAGGCGGAACAGAACCGCCTGACTTTCGGCCGCACCAAGGCGGAAAAAAATCTTACCGCGGCCCTCAACGAAAAAGCCGACAAGGCGCTGGATCAAGGCCGGCTCGAAAAAGGCGATGACAGATCCGGCGGGGACTGCTGACCCGGCCCGCCGGGAGACATGCCCGACACAATCGGAAAAGAATCGCAAAACGGGAGCGTGCCGGCGAGACATGAGCGAGATTTCCAAGCGGACCCGCCGGAGACCGACCTGATGATCCGCAAGCATTCCGCGACGTTGCACGGTCATCGCACCAGCATTTCGCTTGAGGACGCCTTCTGGGACGAGCTGAAAATCATCGCTGAAAGGCGCAAGATCAGTTTCGCTGCCCTGCTGGCCGAGATAGACGACAACCGTCCCGCCGACAGCAATCTTTCCTCATCCCTGCGGGTCTATGTGCTGAACTGGCTCAAGAACCGGTGACCTTCCGCACACAACCGCCGTTCGAGCCGCTCCGGCCGCAGCCAGTACAGGTTCGCAAGCGGATCTTGGCCTGCTGCCACTACGAAAAATTTCGCTGAAAACTCGTAACGCCGTGAAAGTATTCATTAAACATTAGCAGCCTAATCTGCGCTGCAAGGCATCCCCGTATTGCGTAGCCTTGCTTCCAAATTCTGTTTCAGCCCTTTCCATTTCACACCTACGCCACGAGGCGACCATGGTTTCTGCCGTATCGGGAGCGAACGCTGCCGTTTCCGTCCTCTCTTCCGCATCCGCATCATCCTCAAACATTTCCGAACTGAAAGCGCAGATTGCCGAAAAACAGTCGGAACTTGCCCAAACCACCGAAGCGAAGGCACAGGAAGAGCTGAAGAGCGCCATCGCGTCTCTGAAAGCCGAACTCGAAGCCCTTGAAAACAGCACCGAAAAATCGGCTTCCTCAGGCGGAAGCGCGGAAAAATCGAGCCTGTCAGGGGAAAGCGCCCGGATCGGCAGCAAAAATTTCGACGCCGACACACCCTTTGGCGAGCGCGAAACCTGGGTTTGACAATCGGCCGGGGCGTTCCGTCAAGACGCTCGATCGGCAGGCGTCCGAATGGCGTAAAAATGCGCGCCGGCGAACGCCGCCGGCCTCTCGCCATATCCGGCGTCATCCGCACGTCTGACCTCCATATCCATTGATTTCAACGGATTGTAGACCCTCGGCCCGGGCTTCCGGATGAAGTCATCCGCGTAAAAGGTCCCGTGCCTGGCACAAGCCGTGAATGGATATTGGTTTCGTGGCGCAGAGAACTCAAGGCGCGGCGGGTGGGCCTTCCGGCGTCAGTTGCCGTATCGCGTTTTCCGTCGGCGGCACCATCAGGGCCGGCGCGGATTGCCGCTCCGGCGCCGGTTGTTGCTGCTGTTGCTGCAGACGCTCCTGCTGTTCCTTTTCCTGGCGCAGACGCTCCTCGGCCGCCGCCTTCTGCCGCGCCTCCTCCTCGGCCTTCGCTCTCGCTTCCGCCTCTATCCGCTCTTTTTCAGCCTGCCGTTCGGCCACCTGGAAACGATAGAGCGCCACTTCACGGCGCAGGCGCTGCTTTTCAAGAACGCTGGCCTGCATCGCCTCCACCCGTCGGCGTTCCTTTTCGAAGGCCCTGAGCGAGAGGTAATTGCTGAGCGCCGAAACGTCGGTCGTCAAAGCCGGTGCGGCAAGCGGGCCGCTATAGTTCAAGCGCACCGACGGCTCGGCTCCGGCGACTGTTTCGGTGCCGGGATTGAACAGAAGGTCAAGATCGCCATTGACGGTCGATGCGGCGAGATCGACGCTCGCATCACCGGCAAGCGTCACCGGATCGATCCCGGCGCGCAAATTCTTGAAATGCAGGGCGCCACCATTCAGCGAGAACGGCAGGGCCACGTCACCGAGCCCTATTTCACCCTGCCACAGGCTTTGATCGACAAGCGGTCTCACCTTCGGCGCATCGATCGGCTGCTCAAGGCTGTCCGCCCCCTGCAGGATCGGCGGCAACGCGCCGGGATTAAGCCCCCGGAGCACAAGCCCGCCCGCGCGGATTTCACCCGAACCACCCGCCGATTTCAGGATTTCACCGACGCTTTTCCCCGTCGATTCGGCCGTCATGTCGATAGCGATGCGCGCGGTTGCGACCGGGCCGCTGGCATTCGCCCACAGCACCGGTTCCGGATTGGCATCGGTCACCGCGATCTTGGTGCGGAAAATTCCCGCCCCCTCGCCCGTGGACATGGCGAGCCGGCCGGTCAGCTTGCCGCCCATGAAGCTGCCCGTGACATCGTCCAAAGCAAGATTGCCCGAATCATGCGTGACCTTGGCCGCCAGACCCGTGACGGTGCCGAAAGGCCCCGCTTCGAAATTTTCCGCCTTCAGCGACAGCGATGCCTTGAGCTGCGGAAAAGCCGCCATGGCCAGCGGTTTGGCGTTGAGCGCGCCGGTTTCCGGGTCGATCACCGGGCCGTAGATCGCATCACCCAGCCAGGCAAGATCGGCGGTCCTGACCGAAAGATCACCGCTGACCGGATGGGGCGCGGCCCGCTGGACGACGAGATTGCCCGAGAAAGGATTGCCTCCCGCCTGCCCGCCAACAGAGGAAAAAGCGATCTTCTGCGCATCGATCGCCACTTTCGCATTGGCCTTCACGGCCATGCCGCCGCCAAGTTGCGGCAGTCCCACCGCGTTCATGATGAGATATGGCTCGATATCGGCACTTTCGAGCGCCACGTCTGCGCTGCCTTCGCCAAAGTTGGCGGATGCAACGGCAAAGGAACCGTTCAGCGAAAAATGCGTGCGCTCCGTCGAAAAGCGGATATCGGTCTTGGCGGGCGAGCCGAGCGTGCCGTTGAGCTTGATGGAAAGAAGCCCTTCGCCATCCGCATCGAAGGGCAGAGGATCAAGCCCCGCCTGTCCGAACAGGATCGCCGTCGACTGGTTTTTGAGAACGGCTTCCAGCGACATCGCGGTGTCATCGGTGATCGACAGGAAATCCGGCATCTTGGCGACGGCCGAAAGCCGGCTACCATTGACGGTGCCGGAAACGGCGACATTGGCGCCGCCGTTTTCGCTGTTGACAGAGACGTCCACGGCAAGATCGGAATTGGCATACCAGGGCGCGCTCGCCGCCAGACGGCTGAGGAACGGGTGGTCGGGCAATTTCTGCTGCAGCATGGTGAAGAACGGTTGCATATCCGTCGCATGCAGGTTCACCGTGCCCTTGCCGGCATATTTGAGCAGCGAGCCCTGCAACTCACCCCTTGCCCGCACCTCCGCGCCGGCAATATCGCCGGCCGTCATGTTTTCCAGCGTCAGGACACCACCCGCCATGCTGAAGGCGGTCTCGACATGATTGGCGGTCACGCCGGCCATGTTGAAACGGTCGGCCTTGAACTTGGCGTTGATGCGATGATCGAGAACCGAGCTTCCCACCTGGTCGCCAAGCGCCAGGCTGCCGAGCGCCCTCAGGGCGTCGAGATCGATTTCATTGCCGGCAAGATCGATGGAAAGATTGGAGGTCTTGCCGTCGGAGCGCCGTTCCAGCTCGCCCTTCAGCGACGCGTCGCCTATGGCGAGCTCGAGATTGTTGAAACGCTGGTTGAGCGTCGTCAGCGAGACGTCGGCGGAAAAGCCGGCGGCATTGAGCTGCCGGATCGCGGGATCGACGGAGCCGGAAAGCCAGTTCGCCAGTCCCGAAGGCTGGTTGGAGGCGACGAGCAGATTGCCGTTGAAGGCGGGGCCGCCGAGCAGCGTCAGCGATCCCTTGGCTTCCAGCTGCGTCCTGCCGGGCAGCGTCGCCACCGCATTCACCACCTGCCAGCCGCTGCCGTCCGGGCGCACATCCAGCCTGATGTCGCGGATGGTCGTGTCGTCGGAAACCAGCGCCGGAAGGCTGATGCTTGCCTTGCCCGGCACCGGCGGCACCGGAATGCGGGCCACCATGGCCGCGAAGGCCTCGATGCGCTGGCGAACGGATGTCGTGGGCTGGCGCGATGTCTTGCCCGTCTGCACGACGGGCGGCGCGAAACGGGCGACATCGATCTGCTGGCCATCCGCCGTCAGCAGGAATTCCGGCTTGGCGCCGGTATCCAAAGTCGCCTCGCCGGTCACGACATAGGGATTTTCACTGCCGCCGAGTTCCATGCGGTAGCTCGGTATGCGCACGCTTTCATTGGTCAGTTCGAAGCTGCCCCGGGTGCGCGGCGAGGAAAATAGCGATTGTCCCGCCTGTTTCTGTTTTTCGTCCTCGCGGAAGATGAACGAGAACGAGCCGCTATAGGCCGGCTTTCCCGCCGTCGCGGCGATTGCACCGTCCAGATCCACCTCGACCGGATGTTCGTCCGGCACGAGCCGCACCCTGAGGCCCATGCGGCCGGCGGCATAGTCGGGCTCGCTGCTGGAAAGCGAAAAGGAACCCGGATGCCCGTCGACGGCGGCACGCCCTTCCGCCTTCCACGGTCCGGCCAGCGAATTGGCGGACATATCGGCATTAAGACCGGTCACCACACGGTTGCGGCCGGATTGCTCATCGATGAATTCGATCTGCCCGCCTTCGATCTGCACGCTTTCCAGCACCACGGTGCGGGCGGGAATTTCCGCCCGGCTGCCGCGCATCCAGTCCAGCGTGCCGTCCTTCAAAAGCCTGATCTTGGCCTTGGGTTCCTCGATGCGCATGTCGAAAATGCGCGCCTCGCCGGAAAGGAACGGCGCAAGCTCGGCATCCATGGAAAAACGCGCCACCTGGATGAGGGGGGATCCATCGGCATCCGTTCCGGCGCGCACATCATGCAGGGTTACCGAAGGAAAAGGCAGGATGCGCGCCTCGACCCGGCCATGCACCACCACCTTCTTGCCGAGAATGCGGCTGGCCTGATCCTCGAAATCGCGGCGGAAATCCGTCCAGTCGACAAAATAGGGAATGAGCAGCGCCGAAAACAGCACCAAGGCCAGCAGTCCGCCCAGAAAAACCAGAATACGTCCGAGCACTGACCTGCATCTCCCTTCGCGAACGCTGCAAACCTATTCTTTTCTGCCTTAACGGCAAGCAGCCTTTTGTACCAATCAAATATGAGAATGATCAGACAAGACGGAACAACTTGCCCGGATTGAAGATGTTATCCGGATCGAGCGACGTTTTGATGGCGCGCATGAGATCCAGCGCATTTCCCGCCTCTTCGGCCAGGAAACTCATCTTGCCCTGGCCGATGCCGTGTTCGCCGGTACAGGTGCCGTCCATGGCGATGGCGCGGCGGTTGAGGCGGGCGACGAAGGCTTCGGTTTTCGCGACGCTTTCGGCATCCTTGCCGTCGAACAGGATGAGGACGTGGAAATTCCCGTCGCCCGCATGGCCGACGATCGGCGCCAGAAAGCCGTTTTCCTCGATATCCCGCTGCGTTTCCACCACGCAATCCGCAAGACGCGAAATCGGCACGCAGACATCGGTGGAAAGCCCGTCGAGATGCGGCGCAAGGGCGCGCGAGGCCCAATAGGCATCGTGCCGCGCCTTCCAGAGCTTGTTGCGTTCGGCCGCGTCGCTGGTCCAGCGGAAATCGACGCCGCCGCATTCGGCCGCGATTTCGGCAAATTGCTGCGATTGCAGCGCCGCCGTCTCCTCCGTGCCGTGGAACTCCACGAACAGCGTTGGCTTTTCCGCGTAATTCAGACCGGAATAGGCGTTGCAGGCCCGCACCTGCACGTCGTCCAGCAATTCGATGCGCGCGACCGGCACGCCCATCTGGATGGTCATGATGACGGCGTCACAGGCCGCCTTGATGCTGTCGAAGGTGCAGATCCCGCCGGCGATCTTTTCCGGTATCCCCTGAAGGCGCAGCGTTACGGAGGTGATGACGCCGAGCGTTCCCTCGGCCCCCACGAAAAGCCGTGTCAGATCGTAACCTGCCGAAGACTTGCGGGCGCGCCGCGCGGTGCGAATTTCCTCGCCATTGGCAACCACGGCGGTGACGGCCAGGACATTGTCCTTCATCGTGCCGTAGCGCACCGCATTGGTGCCGGAAGCCCGTGTGGAAGCCATGCCGCCGATCGAGGCATTGGCGCCCGGATCGATCGGAAAGAACAGGCCGGTATCGCGCAGATAGACATTGAGGTCCTCGCGCGTCACGCCCGGCTCCACCGTCACGTCCAGATCTTCGGCATTCACCTCAATGATGCGATTCATCCGGCTGAAATCGATGCAGATTCCGCCATTCGGCGCGTTCACCTGCCCTTCCAGCGAAGAGCCGGTTCCAAAGGGAATGACCGGCACCTTATAGTGTGCGCAGACCTTCACCACGGCCTTCACATCGTCCGCGCTCTCGACAAAAACGACGCCATCGGGCGCCTGCAAGGTCAGATAGGTGGTGGTGTGGCCGTGCTGCTCGCGAAACGCCTGCCCGGTCTGGAGCCTGTCGCCAAGCTGCTGCTTCAACACCGCGAGCGCAGATGCGATACCCTCTTCGTTCCGTTCACCAGCCACCACGTCTTTCAGCGCCATCGTCCGTCTCCACCGCAACATCTGCCCGTAACGGATTCGATCCGTTACGAAATTCCATCAGGTGGTATGGGATAAGGTTAACGCTTTGTCCAGCATCGCAATTGCGCCGAACCGCAATTGGCGGCAACCGTTTTCTATTCCGCCGCCAGCAGCGGCTTGTCCTCTTCCAGCGCCTTGCGGCGGGCGGCTAGTTCCAGCTCGCGGTGGAGGCGGATTTCCTCATCCGCCTGCGGCTTGGCGAAACGGGCGATCAGCAGGTAAGAGACCGGCGTGATGTAAAGCGTCACCAGCGTCGCAAAACCGAGACCGCCGACGATGACCCATCCGAGCGCGATGCGGGCCTCCGCGCCGGCGCCCTGCGCCAGCACCAGCGGCACGCCGCCCAAAATGGTGGCGATCATCGTCATCATGACAGGGCGCAGGCGGATGCTGGTGGCCTTTTCGATGGCCTCGCGCACGCTGGCGCCCTGGTCGCGCAGATGGTTGGCGAATTCCACGATGAGAATACCGTTCTTGGCCATGACGCCGACCAGCAGCACAAGCCCGATCTGGCTATAGACGTTGAGGCTCGAGCCCGTGACCAGCAGTGCGATGACAGCGCAGGCCAGGCCGAGCGGCACCGTCGTCATGATGATGACCGAACTCAGCACGCTTTCGAACTGCGCGGCAAGCACGAGGAAGATGATGGCGATGGCGAAACCGAAGGTCAGCAGCATGCCGCTTGAATTTTCCTCGAGCGTCGCCGCCTCGCCGAGCGGCAGCAGGCGCGCACCGGCGGGCATGATGGATTGCGACAGCTCATTCACCTTTTGCAGCGCCTCGCCCAGCGAAACGCCGTCCTTGAGGTTGGCGGTGAAGCCGACGGAGGGAAGCTGCTGCTCGCGGTTCAACTGCGGCGCAACCGCATTTTCCTTGAGCGAGGCGATGACAGACATCGGCACGATCTTGCCGTCACCCGTTTTCAGGAAGACGTTTTCGAGATCGGTGGGGTCGTTGATCGGCCGGGTGGAGGACAGGAGCCGGACCGGGATCGCATCGCCATCCACGAAGACGTCCACGATTGAACGGCCTTCCAGCAGCGACTGCATGGCGCGCGACAGGCCGGTAATGTCAATGCCGAGATCGGAAGCACGCTCGCGGTCGATGGAGACGGAGATTTGCGCCTGGTTGGGCTCGTTGTCGAAACGCGGCGTGTCGAACAGGCCGCTTTCTTCCATGGACAGCAGCAATTTCTGCGTCGCCGCCGTCAGCGCCGGATAATTGCTGCCCACCATCGCCATTTGCAGGCCGTTGCCGGCGCCGCGAATTCTGAGGCTGTTCGGCTGCATCGCATTGCCGCGCAGCGCCGGGACCTTATTGGCGGCGGCGGTGACATCGGCAGCGATCTGGTTCTGCGTCCGCTCGCGATCGGCCCAGGGGGCGAGCGTCAGCACCATGAAGCCGGTATTGGACGACCCGTTCATGCCGGTGATGGAGTAGATATTGCGGATTTCGCCACTGTCGCGCAGCGGCTGCAGGTTTTCCTCGATCCGCTGCAGCTGGTCGCGGGTATATTCGAGGCTGACGCCCTGCGGCGCGGTGACCCGCATCATGATCGAGGCGCGGTCTTCGCGCGGCGTCAGCTCGTTCTGGATCATGCCGAAAGCGATCCAGGACAGGCCGGAAAAGATCAGCGCCACGACAATGACGATCAGCGGATTGTTGAGACAGGCGGCAAGCGTCGACTTGTAGGTCGCGGCAAAGACATTGCCGAACCAGGCGAGCGGCCCCGTCGGCTCCTTCAGCCCCTCCTTCAGCATGCGCGAAGCGAGCATCGGGCAGAGCGTCAGCGCCGTGACCGAAGAAAGGCCGACGGCGAAGGCCAGCACGAAACCGAATTCGCGGAACAGGCCGCCAAGCTGGCCCGGCAGGAAGGAAAGCGGAATGAAGACGGCGGCGAGCGTGGCCGTCGTTGCAATGACGGCGAAGAAGACCTCCTGCGTACCGAGAACGGCAGCGGCGCGCGGTCCCATGCCTTCGGCGCGGCGGCGCACGATATTTTCCAGCACCACGATGGCGTCATCGACAACCAGACCCGTCGCCAGAACAATGGCGAGCAATGTCAGGATATTGATCGAAAAGCCGACCATATAGATCGCCACAATGGTGCCGATCAGCGCCACCGGCATGGTGATTGCCGGAATGAGGGTCGCGCGCCAGTCGCGCAGGAACAGGTAAAGCACCACAACGACGATGATCGCCGACAGACCGAGCGCCAGCTCGACCTCGTGCAGCGCGCCCTCGATGAAGACGGCGTCATCGCTGGTGACGACGATGCGCGTACCCTCGGGCAGATTGGCCGACATGGCCTCGACGGCGGCTTTCACGCCGGTTGAAATATTGAGCGTATTGGACTGCGCCTGGCGGATGACGCCGAGACCGACGCCCTGCACGCCGTTGGAGCGCAGCGAGGTGGATTCATCATCCGCACCCAGCATGACGGTCGCCACATCGCGAAGGCGGATATTGTTCTTGATGAGAAGATTGGAGAAATCCTCGGGCTTCGTGAGGCTTGCGGTGGCGCGCACGACGATATCCTGCGTCGTGCTTTTCAGCGACCCGGCCGGCACGTCGAGGGCAGCGCTCGCCAGCGCGTTCGAAACATCGGTCACGGTCAAACCGCGGCTCGCCAAGGCCGCCTGATTGAGATCGACCCGGAAAACCTTTTCCTGATCGCCGTAAAGCTCCACATCCGCCACGCCGTCGACGGCGGCCAGGCGGTCGATGATTTCGTCATCCACCAGCTTGGTCAGGTCTTGCATGCTGAGCGTGGTCGAGGTGACGGCAAGGCGCATGATCGGCTGGCTGTCGGAATCCGCCTTGATGATCTGCGGTTCGTCGGCATCGTCCGGCAGCTGGTTGGTGACGCGGCCGATGGCGTCGCGCACGTCGTTGGCGGCAACGGCCAGATCGACATTGTCGCCGAATTCCAGCGTCACGCGGCTGGTGCCGAATTGCGAGTTGGACGAGATGGACTTGACGCCGCTGACACGCGCCACCGCGCCTTCGATGGTCTGCGTCACCTCCTGGTCGATGGTCTCGGGCGCCGCCCCCTCATAGGTGGTCCTGACGCTGATCATCGGCCGGTCGACATCCGGCAGTTCGCGCACTTCAACGCCGACCAGCGCGGCAAGGCCGGCAACGACCAGCAGCGTGTTGAGGACCGCCGCCAGAATTGGCCGGCGCACGAACAGGGCGGTAAAGGCGAGCTTGGAATCCTGACCGGAGGGCGGCTGCGTCGTCATTGGCTGGCAACCTCCTCGGGTTTCGGCTGGCTGCCGACGCGGACCGCGCCGCCTTCGCGAACGCGCTGCAGGCCCTCGATCACCACAGGCTCACCCTCGGAAAGCTCGGCCTTGACGAGAACGGCATCGGGATTACGCTGCACGATCTGCACCCGCACCTTGTGCGACTTGTTGTCGGCGACACGCCAGACATAGGAGCCTTCCGCATCCCACTGCACGGCCAGCGGATCGACCGAGGCATAGGTCTCGCCGGCAAAACGCATGGTGACGCCGAAGGACATGCCGGCCCTCAGCTCATCCTTCTCATTGCCGAACTTCGCCCGGATGCGGATCGTGCGGCTTGCCTCGTCGACGCGGTTGTCGACGGCCTCGACCTCACCCTTGAAGGTCTCCCCCGGCCGTGAAATCGACGTCGCCTCCACCGCCATGCCGACCTTTATTGCCGTTGCGAACCGCTCCGGCGCCCAGAAATTGACGAGAATTTCGGAGCGGTCGTCGATGCTGACGATGGTCGACTGCGTGGTGACGTTGTCGCCGATATTGGCGGCGACGATACCGGCCACACCTTCGATGGGTGCGACGATATCGCGGCGCTTGAGATTGAGTTCCGCGGTGCTCAGCGCAAGCTTGGCGGCTTCCTCGGCGATCTGCGCATCCAGCACATCGAGGCGGGAAACGGATTTCAGGTTCTTGTAGGAACTGGATTTTTCGACGGCGCTGCGCAGCGCCACCTGCGCCTTGTCACGCTCGATCACCTGCTCCTCGTCATCGAGCCGCGCCAGCACCTGTCCCTTGACGACGCGGGCGCCGGATGAGGTGCGGATTTCCGAAAGCGTACCGGTTGCCTGCGGCATGACGACGACCGACTGGATCGCCTCGCCATTGCCGATGGCGTTCAGCCGGTCATTGACCGTGCCTTTTTTGACCGGCGCCGTCACCACCAGGGTGGCGTTGTTATTGCGCCGCGCGCCGCCGGCATTCTCGCCCGATGACGCACCCGCCGCGCTGCCGGCGGCGGCGACTTCGATCGCGCCGGCCGGCGTTTTGCCAAGTCCCATGCTGGCGAGCAGATTGCGGGCATCGGGCGAATAAAAGCCCCAGAGACAGAGCCCGGCTCCCACCACCGCAACACTGACACCCACCTGTTTCCAGACCCGCATGTATTTCTCCGGTTGATCCGCGCAGCACGATACGTTCCCGAAAACGGCACGTTCCGGGACAGGTGCAGTATTCCCGCTTGGCGGGGGCAAGGCAACGCACAAATCCGTTCCTTACGTAATTGTAATTTGGGTGCAATTGCTGTCCCGCGCAGCCAGAAGGCCATCGGAGCGCGCATTCCTGTCGCAAATATCCGCCATTGCGCTAATCTGCCGCCATGAGGGCCGATAACCGGAGGAAACCATGAGCGCCGTAACGAAAACCGAGAACCCCGAAGCCAACCCGCGCGTCAAGGCGGTGTTCGATGATATCCGCACCACCCGCAAATCCGATTTCGTCAACAATATGTGGCTCTATCTCGCCTTCGACCCCGATCTTCTGGAAAAGACCTGGGCAGAGGTCAAGACGGTGATGGCCACGCCCTCGGCGCTCGATCCCCTTGTGAAGGAAATGCTCTATATCGCCGTTTCCGTCACCAATGGCTGCTCCTATTGCGCCCATTCCCACACGGCCGCCGCCAAAGCCAAGGGCATGACGCGAGAACAGCATGCCGATCTGATGCGGGTGATCGCGCTTGCCGCCAAGACCAACCAGCTTGCGGTGGCGCTGCAATTGCCGGTGGACGCGGCTTTCGACGCCGACAGGCAGGCATGAAGCGAAAAAATGCCTTGGAATGGGCGTTTTGACGGTTGATACCGGAATAAAAGCAGAACACGGTTCTGGCCTTTATATCCCGAATCACTACATTGGGCCGCATGAGCAACAGTTTTGACGATATGCCGTTCTTCGATGAAGAACCCGTGACGCCGCGCAGGGCGACGAACAATGCCGGTGCGGAGAGCGGCGGCGGGCTTGGCATTGCCGCCCGCGCCATGGCGGCGCGCGACCAGACGCGTGCAGCGCCCGACTATCTTTCCGGCCTCAACCCGGAACAGCGCGATGCCGTGGAAACTCTGGACGGACCCGTGCTGGTGCTCGCCGGCGCCGGCACCGGCAAGACCCGCGTTCTGACGACCCGTATCGCCCATATTCTAGCGACCGGCCGCGCCTATCCGAGCCAGATCCTTGCCGTGACCTTCACCAACAAGGCGGCGCGCGAGATGAAGGAACGTATCGGCGTTCTGGTCGGCGGCGCTGTCGAGGGCATGCCCTGGCTCGGCACCTTCCACTCCATCGGCGTCAAGCTGCTGCGCCGCCATGCCGAACTCGTCGGCCTCAAATCGGACTTCACCATTCTCGATACCGACGACGTGGTGCGGCTGATCAAGCAGCTCATCCAGGCTGAAGGTCTGGACGACAAGCGCTGGCCGGCCAAGCAGTTCGCCGGCATGATCGACGGCTGGAAGAACAAGGGCCTGACGCCGCCGGATATTCCGGAGGGCGACAGCCGCGCCTTCGCCAATGGCAAGGGCCGCGAGCTTTACACCGCCTATCAGAACCGGCTGAAAACGCTGAATGCCTGCGACTTCGGCGATCTACTGATGCACCCGATCAGCATTTTCCGCCGCCACACCGATATTCTGAAGGAGTATCACCAGAAGTTCCGTTACATTCTGGTGGACGAATATCAGGACACCAACACGGCGCAATATATGTGGCTGAGGCTTCTCGCACAGCGCGCCAAGGGCGAGCCGCAGAACGTCTGTTGCGTGGGTGACGACGACCAGTCGATCTATGGCTGGCGTGGCGCAGAAGTGGACAATATCCTGCGCTTCGACAAGGATTTCCCCGGCGCCAAGGTCATCAAGCTCGAACGCAATTACCGCTCCACCGAACATATTCTCGGCGCGGCCGGTCATCTGATCGCCCATAATGAGGGCCGTCTCGGCAAGACGCTGTTTACCGAGCGCAGCAGCCCGGACGATGAAAAGGTCGTGGTGCATGCGGCCTGGGATTCCGAGGAGGAAGCCCGCGCGGTCGGCGAGGAGATCGAACAGCTTCAGCGCAAGAGCCACAAGCTGAACGACATGGCCATTCTCGTCCGCGCCTCCTTCCAGATGCGCGAATTCGAAGACCGTTTCGTCACGCTCGGCCTCAATTACCGCGTCATCGGCGGCCCGCGCTTTTACGAGCGCCTCGAAATCCGCGACGCCATGGCCTATTTCCGCCTCGTCTGCCAGCCGGCCGACGATCTCGCCTTCGAGCGGATCGTCAATACGCCGAAGCGCGGCCTTGGCGATACGACGATCCGTAACCTGCACGACTATGCCCGCGCCCGCGACATTCCGATGCTGGCGGCAGCCGCCGACATCATCGAGACCGACGAACTGAAACCGAAGGCGCGCAAGGCGCTGTTCGATGTGGTGCAGGATTTCCGCCGCTGGCAGGGCCTCTTAGAAAACACCGAACACACCACGCTTGCCGAGCAGATCCTCGACGAAAGCGGCTATACCGCCATGTGGCAGGCCGACAAGACGGCCGAAGCGCCCGGGCGGCTGGAGAACCTCAAGGAACTCATCCGCTCGATGGAAGCCTTCGAGAGCATGCGCGGCTTCCTCGAGCATGTCGCCCTCGTCATGGATGCCGAGCAGAACGAAAATCTCGATGCCGTTTCCATCATGACGCTGCATTCCGCCAAGGGTCTGGAATTCGACACCGTCTTCCTGCCCGGCTGGGAAGAAGGCCTTTTCCCGCACCAGCGGGCGCTGGACGAGGGCGGGCGCTCCGGCCTGGAGGAAGAACGCCGTCTCGCTTATGTCGGCATCACCCGCGCCAAGAAGCTCTGCCATATCTGGTTCGTGTCGAACCGGCGCATTCACGGGCTGTGGCAATCCACCCTGCCCTCCCGTTTCCTCGACGAATTGCCGCCCGCCCATGTGGATGTGGCGGCATCCGACAGCAGTTACGGCGGTTATGGCGGACGCGGCGGCTATGGCCAGTCGCGTTTCGACAAGGCCGATCCCTTCACCAACAACTACTCCACCCCCGGCTGGAAGCGCGCGCAGCAGAACCGCAGCGACGCCACCCGCGACAATTGGGGCACCCGCTCCGGCCATGCGGTCGAACGCATCGGTTACGGTGAAAGCGGCCCGCGCACCCGCACCATCGACGGCGAGCTGGTGGCGAAATCCGTCGCCGATACGCCGTCGAAATTTTTTGTCGGCGACCGGGTCTTTCACCTCAAATTCGGCAACGGCAATATTTCCGCCATCGAAGGCAACAAGCTGACCATCGATTTCGACCGCGCCGGACAGAAACGGGTGCTGGACGGATTTGTGGAAAAGGTTTGATCCGAGCGCTCAAGACAGGCTCATGACAGCTTTTTCCATAGCCCGCGTCATGCCGTTGCAATAAAGAAATTGCTATACGACAGCGAAACCCGGGCGAGGACCGCTTTGCATATTTTACCGAAAAGCCGGCGCAAGCTTGCCGTTTTCCTGATCAACATGGACAGCGCCACCAAACGCCTTGAGGACATGACGACCCGGCTCGACGCCATGGGGCTGAAGGCGGAGCGGGTGGCCGGTGTCAATGGCAGGGAGCTGACGTATCCGATCCCGGAATTCAGCGAGATTTCCTACATGCTCATGCACGGCCGCCGCACCTCGCCGCCGGAAATCGGCTGTTATCTCAGCCATGTCGCCTGCGCCAACAGGTTCATGGACAGCGATGCCGATATCGCCCTTATCCTCGAAGATGACGTCGTCTTCGACCATGATTTTCTCGATGCGCTCGACGAGGCGGCGCTGAACGGCGATGACTGGGATCTGCTGCGGCTGACCACGGTCAGCAATGGCCGGAAGTTTCCGTTTCGCCCGCTGGCCGGCGGCCGCTCGCTCGCCATTGCACTCACCCGCGAAAAGGGATCCGGAGCCTATCTCGTCAATCGCCGCGCCGGACGGTGGATCGCGAAACTCGTTCCCATGCGGCTCGCCTACGACATCGCTTTCGACCTGGAATATCTCGCCGGCCTGAAGGGCGCCTTCATCTACCCGCTCTGCGCGACACAGGATGCGGACGGTGAAAGCCAGATTCAGAACAATCTGCGCATCTACCGCCTGCCGCGCTGGCGCTATTTCACGGTTCTGCCCTATCGCGCCTATCTGGAAACCAGCCGTTTTCTCCTGCGCAGCCTCCGCTTTTTGATGGCGAAGGCGAAGGTGGCGATGGAGGGCGGCAAGCCCAAGGCTGTTACCGCCGACGGTTGAGCATCCGGCTCACACCTCTCCTGGCGTGAAGCCGACGAGATAAACGGCCGCGATCACGGCTGCGAGAATGAAAATCGAAATGACAAAAATCGTCATCCGGTTCAATGGTTTGCGGGTCGTTTTCTTCATGGTGGAATAATGCGCGGACACACTGCTTGTTCCGCAGCGCACAGGATAATGTGACCCAGGACAGCGAATCGTCGCAATTCCATTCCGCTTCAGCCACAGATCGGTTAAAGCTCCAGTTCTTCTTCAGCTTTCCTGGCCCGCCATGACAGACACGACGCATCACCGCCTCAACCCGCTGCATCTTGCCGCCGCCTTCGCCAGCGGCTGTCTCCTGACGCTGATGGTGCATTTCAACGGCCAGCTCGCCCATTATGGCAGCGCGCTGTTTTCCTCGTGGACGGCGCACGGCACCGGCACGGTGGCGGCGCTGATCTATCTTGCCATCATGCGCCCGAAAAAAGACCCTGCGGCACCGGCAAAACCGAGGGCGCCGCTCTGGGCCTATTGCGGCGGGGTCGTCGGCGCAGCCATCGTCATCCTCACCTCCACCGCCGTCAATTCGCCGCTGGCGCTGTCCGGCACCATTGCGCTGGGTCTTGGCGGACAGGTGATATTCAGCCTGCTGGCCGATCTTTTCGGCCTCTTCGGCCTCCCCAAGAGAAAGCCGGACCTGCGGGACATGGCCGCCGTGGCGCTCATTCTCTGCGGCAGCGCGCTTATCATTCTTGTCGGGAGAACGGCATGATCATCTGGATCGCCATGGCCTTTACCGGCGGCGCCTTCGTGGCGTTGAGCCGGCAGATCAACGGCCGCCTCAGCCTGTCGAACTCACCGCTGATCGCCTCCTTCTGGAACCATATTGTCGGTTTTGGCGTGCTGACGATCATCGGCCTCATCATCGGCGGCCTCATTCCGCCAGGCGCTGCCGATGCGCCTTGGCTCGCGTTTATCGGCGGGCCGATCGGCGTCGTCTTCATCGCGTCGGGAAGCTGGCTCATCCCGCGCATCGGCGCGGTCAACACGGCCCTTCTGGTCATCAGCGGCCAGATGGTGTCAGGCGTCGTACTCGATCTTTTCAGCGATCACCCGCCGAAAATCTGGGCAAGCGCGCTCGGCATTCTTCTTATCCTCGCCGGCATGGTGCTGACACAACGACGCACCCGCTGACGAAATTCGCTAAGGCTCAGGAATCGCTGTCGCGCGAGAACATGCTGAACAGCGTCTTGCCGCCGCTTTTGCCGCCGCTGCTGGCGAGTGTGGGACGGTTGCCGTTAAGCTTGGGCACCACCACCATGCGCTTGACTTCGCCGCGCTTGAAGGCCGCGAGGAAGCGCGAATAATCCCGGAACACCACGCAGCCATTCGATTCGCCGCGTTTCGCCAGCATGTAGGTATGGGCGAGCAGGCCGTCGCGGCCATGCGGGTTGACGCCGTTTTCCGGTGTCAGGCGAATGGCCTCGACGCCGTGGAAACGGGCCTCACGCATCGTCAGCTTATAGCTGGAAGGCGGCGTCGAACCGCGCATCTTCACATGAACGAAATCCGGGTTGTCGCGCATCTTGCCGATGCCGGAATGCGCTTCCAGCTTCTCGCCATTCGGCATGTGCACCACGCCGGAGGAAATATCGTAGATCGCCGTGCCGTTGCCGCGATCCGGCCACGGAACCGCATCCATCTTGCTCGGCTCACGCATCGGATTGTCCGGCTTCGCGAAAGCGAGCATGGCGCCGGCACTCTGCTTCGGCGCCGGCGGAGCCCGCAGCGGAACCGGCGCATCGAAAGCAGGGGCGGAAGCGACAGCCGGGACACGGTCCTCCGCCCGGGAGGGGACGGCCGGACGCGGCGACGGCTCCACGGTCTCAGCCGCAGCCACCTCGGGACGGAAGCTCGGCAGCGGCACATCGTCGGGCAGCAGGCTGTTGGCCTCCTCCTCGATCTGCGGCCGCGCCAGCGCCACTTCAAATGCCGGATGTTGCGAGGCGGGGCTCTGATAGGCGACCTCGGAGGCGCGCCCGAGCGCCGAATCGACGATAGCCGAAGGCCGCAGCGCAGCGAGTTCCCTGACCGTCGCCTGACCCTTGGCATTGGCGGCCGCGCCAACACGCTCACTGAATTCCTTCGCACCGATCGCGGGCATGATCCCGGCCAGTCGCTCGGTCTTCTGCGGCCCTTGGCCGTGGTCGCCCAGACGGGAGAACTTGCGGATGTGAATATCGCGCGTCGCCGTGTGCACAATCGCGGTTCCGGCGGAATCGAAGCGCGTCACCAGCGTCTTTTCAAACTGTCCGATGCCATGCGACGCAGCCGCCATGCCGTGCAGCGAGGCAAATGCGGTGAATGCGAAAAGGCCGGCAAACGCGCCGCCGCCAAGCAGCGCGGAGATTCGGCCAAGCGAAAAGGATGTGTCTCTCTTGACGGAGGACGGACCGGCAAGACCGGCGCCATTATAGGCCGCAGCAGAAAACGCCATGATACTCGTTACTCGAACCGTTCACGCACACCCGGCCGACGCCGGTGGGATTTTGGGGCATCCGAAGAGCGGGCAAACACCACGCCGGTTTCGGAACTGACTGGTTCGAAGCATGACGAATTATGGTAACCAAAGTGTTTACGAGTCCCTGCAAAAATAATTCGTTAAGGTCTGCGCATTGTCAGGCGAAGGCAAAACAATGACTTACGCGGGTACTGCGTGCATCTGCACCCCATCGTCCCGGAAGAAGGCCCCCAAGGGGCGTCATCGGCCTTTAAAGTTTCCGTCGCCGCATCGTCAGGTAAATTCCGACTTGGCCGGAAATTTGCTGCAAATGCGGCAGGACTGCGACAGGGCGCATGCCCATCGCCGGCCCCTGCGCCGGCACAAAGGTTGAAAGGGCACTTGATCCGCCAGGACCGGCTTGGCATCCTGCTGGCAAAAGGGAGGCACATCATGAAGGCGCTGCTGCTCATCGACATCCAGAACGGCTTTTGCCCGGGCGGCAATCTGGCCGTGGCCGAAGGCGACCAGGTCGTGCCCGCCGCCAATGCCCTGATCGACAATGGCGGTTACGATCTCATCGTCGCCTCGCAGGACTGGCACCCGGAAAATCACGGCAGTTTCGCCTCGCAGCACCCCGGCAGGAAACCTTTCGACATGGGCGAACTTTCCGGCAAACCGCAGATGATGTGGCCGGACCATTGCATTCAGGGCACACAGGATGCCGAATTCCACCCCGACCTGAAGACGGAAGCCTTCGACTATATTCAGCAGAAGGGCGAAAATCCCGCCGTCGACAGCTATTCCGCCTTTCGCGACAACGACCAGTCGGCGACGACCGGTCTTGCCGACTATCTGACCCGTCAGGGTGTGACGCAACTCGACATATGCGGTCTCGCCACCGATTATTGCGTCAGTTTTTCGGTACTTGACGCCATCGACATGTTGCCGGGCGTCAGGATCCGTTTCATCGAGGATGCAAGCCGCGGTATCGACCCGCAGGGCATCAAGGCCGCAATTGCGACCATGCGGGAAAAAGGGGCTGCAATCGTCAACAGCGGCGACATATTGCGCGACTGAGGAGCACTGGCCTTCTGACCCCTCCTCATTCCTGTTCCCCGGAACAAGCTCGAGGATGTCACGGCAATGAGGGACGAAACCTGTTCAACGCGGCTTCGGCTTTTCGAGCACGTCGATATCGGCAGCCGCATCGTCGAGACGCCTCAGGATCGCCGCATGGGCATCCCGGAGCCCCTGATTGTAAAACACATATCCCATGTCCTCGGCCAGAAAATCCACGAAGATTTCCGCCTGCAGAAGACCCAACTCGGTTTCGGTCTCTTGGGCTAGATAATCCCTTATCCTTGCCGCCAGCGCGGCCTTTTCCTGCTTTTCCAGCATCGCTCATCCATGATTTCGCGGTTTTGACGCATCGGTGAAATCCCCTGCGGTCTTCCGCCCGGCATTGCCTGTCGGTGTTACCGTAACGGAAGCTTCAAGGGAATCAATCGATCCATTCATGCAATTCGTTTGCCAGCCGGGCGACACGGCGATAGAGCGGCGGCAAGGAGTTTCCAGACATGTTCAATGCAGATTTTCGCGAGGGATTGAAGAGCGGTTTCCCGATCGCCCTCTCCGCCGCCCCCTTCGGCGCGCTGTTCGGCGCGGTCGCGGTCGATAACGGCCTGAGCATCACCGAAGCCACGATCATGAGCGGCACCGTCTATGCCGGCGCGAGCCAGCTTGTCGGCATCGAGCTGTTCGGCCAGAAGGTTGCGCCATGGCTGATCGTCCTTTCCGTCTTTGCCGTCAATTTCCGCCATATCCTCTATTCGGCCACCATCGCCCGGATGATCTCCGGCTGGTCGCTGCTGCAAAAGGCGGCTGGCTTCTTTGTGCTGGTGGATCCGCAATTCGCCGAATCGGTCCGGAAATACGAGAATACCGGCACGGTCGGTTTTGCCTGGTACATGGGCTTTGCCGCACCCGTTTATGTGCTGTGGCTGGCCATGACCATTCTTGGCGCGTCGCTCGGCAATCTCGTCGGCGATCCGAAGGCCATCGGCCTCGATGTGCTGCTGCCGATCTATTTCCTGGGCATGGTCCTGAGCTTCCGCCAGCGGGAGAATTTTTACCCGGTGATGCTGGCAAGCGCAGCCGGCGCGACGGTCGCCTATCACTTCGTCGGCTCGCCCTGGCATGTCAGTCTCGGCGCGATTGCCGGAATTGTCGTCGCCGTCCTTTATCCACCGAAACCCGACGGCGGCGCGAACGCCGAAAGCACGGTGGAAACGCCATGAGCGACATGCTGCACGCCGACACGATGCTCCTGATCGCGCTCGCCGCCATTGCCACCTATCTTACCCGTATCGGCGGCTACGTGCTGATGACGCGGATGAAATCCATTCCGCCGCGCATGGAGGCGGGGCTGAACGCCGTCCCCGTCGCGGTTTTGACCACGCTTGTCGCACCCGCCTTTTTCGAAGGCGGATACGAGGTCAAGATCGGCATGGTGGTGGCGTTGCTGGTTTGCCTGCGCTTTCCCGGCTTGACGATGCTCGCCATCGGCTGGGCGGTTGTCATCGCCATCCGGCACACCCCGCTGTTCTAGGCAGCCCGTTCCAGCGGTGTCGTCGCAGCGATGAGCCACGCCTTCACCTCTTCATCGGTGATCAGCGGCGAAAGCTTCTCGAGAACCCCGGCGTGATAGGCGTTCAGCCAGTTGAGTTCCTCATCGGTCAGGAGCGCGGTCACGACAAGCCGGCGGTCGATGGGGCACCAGGTCAACGTCTCGAAGGAGAACATCGGCTGGTCGCCGCCGGCCACCTCTTCCGCCGCGCGCACGTAGATCAGGTTCTCGATGCGGATGCCGAAAGCGCCGGGGCGATAATAACCCGGCTCGTTCGAGAGAATCATGCCAGGCAACAGTTCCTGCGTCGAAAGCCGCGAGATGCGCTGCGGCCCCTCATGCACCGAAAGATAGGAGCCGACGCCGTGGCCGGTGCCGTGGGCGTAATCCGCACCCGCTTTCCACAGCGCGATGCGCGCCAGGGGATCGAGGTCGCACCCGCGTGTTCCCTTCGGAAACCGTGCCGCACTGATGGCGATCATGCCCTTCAGCACCAGCGTGAAGAAACGCTCCTGCTCTTCCGGCACCGTACCGATCGCGACGGTACGCGTAATGTCCGTGGTGCCGTTGACATATTGCGCGCCGGAATCGACGAGGAACATCTCGCCATCGGCAAGAGTGCGATCCGTATCGGTGGTGACGCGATAATGGATGATGGCGGCGTGTTCGCCGGCACCGGAAATCGTGTCGAACGACACATCCTTCAACGGGTTCTGCAGCGCCTGCCCCACCCTCGCGCGTGCGGCCTCCAGCGCCTTGACGGCGGCGATTTCGGTGACGCTGCCCGGCTGCTGGCGATCCAGCCAGGAGAGATATTCGACCATGGCCGCGCCGTCCTGCACGTGGGCTGCGGCCGAACCGGCAAGCTCCGCCCCGTTCTTGCAGGCGCGCGGCAGGCGGACGGGATCGGCCGCCTCGACCAATGTGCCGCCCGCAGCCGTGATAGCACCCGTCAGCGCCACCGGCGTCAGATCGGCATCGACCATGACCCGGCCCTTGGCGCTGGCGATCGCATGCAGGCGGTCGGCGATCTTTGAGGGCGGCAATTGCGTCGCCAGCTGCGCCAGATAGGCCTCGGCCTCGATGCCGGTCTTGCGTTTGTCGAGAAAAATATCCGCCCTGCCGTCGGCATAGACGATGGCGCGGGCAAGCGGATGCGGCGTATGCGGCACGTCGTTACCGCGAATATTGAAAATCCAGGCGATGGAGGACGGATCGGTCACCAGCAGGGCATCCGCCCCCCTGGCCGAAACCGTTTCCGCCAAGAGCGTGATCTTTTCCTTCGCCAGAATCCCGGTAAAGGCGTCGGGCTGGATGACGACCGGTTCCAGCGGCTCGGAAGGACGATCCTGCCACAGGGCGTCGAGCGGATTGCGTTCCAGCAGGACAACGGAGCCTCCCTTGCCGGCCAGCGCCTTTTCCAGGCGCTTCAGTTCCGCGCCGGTATGCAGCCATGGATCGACGCCGAGCCGGAAACCCTGCGTCGCATGGTCGGACAGCCAGACGGAGGGCGGCGCCCCCACCAGATCGCCGCCGGTAAACACCAACTGATCGACCTGGGAGGCGAGCTGCGTCGTATACCGACCATCGACAAACACCACCGCCTGCGCGCGCGTTACCAGCGCAATGCCGGCCGAACCGGTGAACCCCGTCAGCCAGGACAGGCGCTCGGCGCAGTCCGGCACATATTCCCCCTGATATTCATCGGCCCGCGGCACCAGAAAACCATCGATGCCGAGGGCATCGAAACCGGCGCGCAGCGCCTCGACACGGGCCTTGCCGAATTGCGGCGCGGATTTGTTTTCAAAGGTCTGGAACATGGACGTCTTTCGGGAACTGTCATGAAAAAAGCGGTTCTGTCACGCCGTCGCATCATTGGCGCACAACGACAATGCCATGCCGGCAAAGCCGGTTTCAAGCCATATGTGACGGCAGCCGAAACGGCGATAAATTATGCATAATCAGCTAAATAAGTAATACTCAATGTTACGTGATATGCATTAATCGCATATCTACCTTGAAGTATCTCCTCTAACCAAACAAAAACACATCGCTTATCTTCACTTCAACACGGCGAGAGAAACACTCTCCCGGCAACCAAGGATTTGAAGCAATGGCAAAATCTTTCCTCCGCACCGCCTTCGATCGCGTCATTGAAGCACGCGAGCGTCAGGTCAGCCGCCATGTCAACGCAGCCCTTCTGAACCTCGACGACAAGTCGCTCGAAGCGCTCGGCATGAACCGCGCCGATCTTCGTCGCAAGGCAAAATCCAGCTACGTATTCTGATCACGTCGGGCGCGGCCTTCCTCCCTTACCGCGCCGGAGAGGAATACGTCGACCCGCTTGAGCAAGCTCCTCCCAGGTGCTCGCGGGTTTCCAGGCGGCGCGAAAGCGCCGCCTTTTCTTTTGCCGCTAAGGGATGCTGCGGGACCCTCAGTCCTTGCGCAGATGCAGCGTGACCCAGCCGTTGCGCCAGATGGTGCGGACGTGGGAAAGCCGGGCGCCATTATAGGCGGAAAGCACCTTCCAGCGCTGCGAGGCAAGGATGCCCGACAGGATGACGGTGCCGCCGGGCGCCAGATGCGTGACGAGCTGCGGCGCCATCTTGATCAGCGGCCGCGCCAGAATATTGGCGATGATGAGATCGAACGGGCCATGCTTGCGGAAAGCATCGGAATGGAAGCCCGGCGCCGTTTCCAGCGCCAGACCGGAAACGATGCCGTTCAGCCGCACATTTTCCTTCGCCACCTTCACGGCAATGGGGTCGATATCGGTAGCAAGCACGGGAACGGGACGCATCTTGCGCACGGCGATCGCCAGCACGCCGCTGCCGGTGCCGAGATCGAGCGCGTTGCGCACGGTCCGTGCCCGCAAAACCTCCTCGATCATTTCAAGGCAACCCGCCGTCGTGCCGTGATGGCCGGTGCCGAATGCCTGACCCGCCTCGATTTCGATCGCCAGATCGTTCGGCCGCACCTTGTCGCGATCATGCGCGCCATGAACGATGAAGCGCCCCGCCCTGACCGGCTTCAGCCCCTCAAGCGATTTGGCGATCCAGTCGACGTCAGGAACGATTTCCTTTTCGATGACGAGACCGGGAAAGGCAGGAGCAAGCAAAGCGCTGACGCGCTCGCGGAACTCCTCCTCCTGCTCGGCCATCAGATAGACGGAAGCTTCCCAGATGTCGCGCTTCTCATCCACCTCGGTCGTGGCGATCGCAACATCCTCCTCGCCGAAATAATCCGACATGAGATCGAGGATTTCGCCGGCGTTGATTTCGGTCGTGGTGACGTAAAGGCGGATTTCGCTCACGGCGGGCTGCTTTCCCTGGCTAGGGCATGCCTCCCAAAAAGTGCAGCGGTTTTGGGAAGACGGCATGCATCGAAACAAAAATTAAAGCGTGCCGCATTGGTGACGCGCTTTAATGGTCCTGTGCTTGCCTTTGCCACAAAAGCCGCGCCAGTCCAATAAGCCTGGCGCAATTATGCCGCCTCGGTCAGCCCTTCAGCAGATTCTGGAGCTTCTGCTCGGCGACATCGGGGTTTTCGCCATAAGCGATGGTGCCGGAGAACCGGCCATTGGCGTCGAGCAGAATGACGGATGCGGTGTGATCCATGGTATAGTCGCCATTCGGATCCTTCTCGTCCACCGGCACCTTCTTGGCGTAGATGCGATAGCCTTTCAGCGTCTCGGCGATCTTGTCGGCCGGACCGGTGATGCCGGTGATGCGCTTGGAGACGTTGGAGATATATTGCTGCATGATTTCCGGCGTATCACGCTCGGGATCGACGGAGACGAAATAGGCTTGCATCTTGTCGCCGGCCGGATCCACCTTCTCCATCCAGCCGTTCAGCTCGAACAGCGTTGTCGGGCAGACTTCCGGGCAATGGGTGAAACCGAAGAACAGTGCCGTCGGCTTGCCCTGAAACGCCTTTTCGGTGATCGGCTGGCCGTTCTGCGCCGTCAGCTCGAAAGGCACGCCGTAAGCCGTTTCCACCATCTCCTCGCGGGTCTTCGTCATTTCGATCGTCAGCCAGCTGACGACACCGGCAAGAACGACCACCACGGCCCACAAAACGATGCGAATATTTCTCATTGTCCAATCCTACCCCGAAAGCCGGCGGCATGTCGCAGGCCTTTGGCCGACTGATACCGAAGGACGGCGGCAACGGCAAATCAACTGGGCGTATTTGCGGGAACCGCGCTGATTTGTCACAAAGCCCGGACGGCCGAAAGGATCACAGACACCAGGCGATGCCGCTCTGCACCGTGGAAAGGAAAATATCCGTGCTGTGCCGTACCCAGCCGTCAAAGGCAAGAAGCACGATGGCAAGCGAAGCCGCGGCCGCAAGACTTGCCAGAATAAACTTCAGCGGATGGGATGCGTGTGCCTTCATATCCTTGTTATAACCTGTTTGCATGGGCGCGAAAACCGCCAAATTACTGGGCTTTGGCGCTATTGCAGCGGCAATTGTTAGGGAAAGTTTAAAAACTTGCGGCGCATTATGACCGCAGCGGTTAGAAGCCTCGACATGATGTCTCCCGGTCCATGCCGGCCACCGCATAAAGCTCAATCCTGCGCGGGCCTGTTAGAGAGCCATCAGAGGAAACCTGTCGTCATGTCCAACGCCATCAAGCAATCCGGCGCATATCTCGAAATCGTTTCCTTCCATCTGGGCGATCAGGAATTCTGCATCGACATCATGGCGATCCGCGAAATCCGCGGCTGGGCGCCGGTGACCCCGATGCCGCACACGCCGCCCTATGTTCTCGGCCTCATCAACCTGCGCGGCGCCGTCATTCCCGTCATCGACATGGCCGGCCGCCTCGGCATGAAGATGACCGAACCGTCCGAGCGCTCCGCCATCATCGTCACCGATATCGGCGGCAAGCTGGTGGGACTTCTGGTGGAACAGGTCTCCGACATGATGACCATCCGCTCCGAGGATCTGCAGCCCGCACCCGATATCATTCCGGAAGAGCAGCGCAGCTTCTGCCGCGGCATCGTGGCGCTGGAAAAGAGCATGGTCTGCTTCCTCAACCTCGACACGGTCATCGCCGACGAGCTGGCGCGCGAAGCAGCCTGACTGGGCCGGCTATTGCCTCTTGATAGGATTTGGAGCGCCTAGCGCCAGCACCATTGAAGCGGCGCGGGGCTCATAGTCTGGCAGTCCCGTTGCATCCGCACACCGTCACCCCGGACTAGATCCGGGGTCCAGCGCGATCAAGTCCTTGATCGCAAGAGACTCTTCTCACGGCGCAGACGCGCCGTGGCTGGATGCCGGATCAAGTCCGGCATGACGGACAGGGTCTGACAAACCCTCAAGGCTTGCCCTTCTGCCACGTCACCTGCTGGTTATAGAGCGGCACCGTCGATATCGCCATCTTGGCCGAACCGTCGGTCAGTTCGCGCGCATGCACCAGATAGATCAGCGTATCGTTCGCCTTGTCATAAACGCGGCTGACGACAAGCTTCTTCCAGACCAGCGACATGCCCTGCCGGAACACCTCTTCCCCGCCCTTCGACAGATCGATGTCGCCGATCTCCACCGGCCCCGTCTGGCTGCAGGAAATGGCGTTGTTGGACGGGTCTTCGAACCAGTTGCCGTTCTTCAGCCGGTCGATGACGCCGCGCTCGAAATAGGTAACATGGCAGGTGACACCCTTGATCTTCGGATCGGCGATCGCCTCGATGACGATGTCATTGCCGATCCAGTCGACCCCGACCTCGCCAACCACCTGGGAATGCGCCGCCGTCACCGGAAACAACGCCAGAAAGCCCGCAAACAAACCCGACAGAGTTTTCATCGTCATCGCATCTTCTCCGTTACCCTGCTTCAAAGATAGGTGCGGCCAACGGTTACGCAACCCGGAAGACGGCGCGTTTTTTCATGCTGCAGGGCTGATAGCCGCCGGAGGTAAGACGCCCGGCCACCATGCCGATCTTTTCCGGCAGGTCGTGGATATGGGCAACGCGCATTGCCTTTGCCGCCGCAATCGACGCGGCCGCACAGACGACGGCATCCTCGGCGGCATTGTGGTGCACGAAGCGCAGCTGGAGATGGTGGGCAATCACATTCAGCTTGTGCGATTCCAGATGTGGCCAGACATGCCGGGCGATCTTGACGCTGCACAGATAGGAAAGATCGGGATAGGACTGCCGGTACTTGTCGAAGGACGCCCGCATGACGCTGAAATCGAAGGCGGCATTATGGGCGATCATCATGGCGCCCTGGACGTCGTCGATGAACTCCTCCATCACCTCCGGAAATTCCGGCGCGTCCTCGACATCGGCCGGGCGAATGCCGTGCACGGCGATGTTGAAGGGCGAAAACCGCATGTCCTTCGGCCGGATGAGACGTTCCTCGACACGAACGATCTCGCCGCCCTCTATCCATGCAAGCCCGACGGAACAGGCGCTGCCCCGTTCCTCATTGGCGGTCTCGAAATCGATGGCGATGGTTTTCAAGAGTGATTCCCGTTGTTTCATTCCGGCATAGACCGGATCGACGTCAAAGAGAACCGGCCTCGGTCGAACGCGCCTCCGAAAGCATCCAGTCTATCAGCGTCGCCAGATCGGGATTATCCAGCATGCGCCGCGGATAAACGATGAAATAGGCAAGCGTGCTGGCCATGTCCTTGCCAAATGGTGCGATCAATTTGCCCTCCGCAAGCTCGCGGGAAACGAGCGAGCGCCGCGTCAACGCAATGCCATGCCCGGCCTTGGCCGCATCCAGCGCGCCATTGCTGTCAATGAAGACGGTGCCGCCGGAAGCGTCGACTGCGGATGCGCCTGCCGCCTCCAGCCAGCGTCGCCACTCGTTGCGGTTTTCATCATGCAGCAGCGGAACGGATTTCAAATCATCCGCTTCCCGAAGCGGTCCGTATTTTTCAAGAAGCGGCGGCGCGCAGACCGGCAATGTACTGTCATCGATGAAACGGATGCTCTCCAGCCCTTCATAACGGCCAAAACCGTGCCGCACCGCCAGATCGACATCGTCCCGCGAAAAATCCACCAGCCGGTTCGTGACGCTGATGCGGACGTCCACATGCGGGTTTTGCTGCTGGAAGGCAGGCAATCGCGGCATCAGCCATTGCACGGCGAAAGTAGGTGTGCAGCTGAGCGTCAGGACGATGGTTTCCGCGCGCACCGTCAGTTCCGCTGTCGCCTCGCGCATCATCCGGAAGGCAGTGCGAAGCGCGCCGTAATAACGCTCCCCTTCGCGCGTGAGCTGGATGCTACGCGGCCTGCGGAAAAACAGCTGCACGCCAAGCCGCGCCTCAAGCTCCCGGATCTGCAGGCTGACCGCGCCGGGCGTGACGTTCAGTTCGTTGGAGGCAAGCGTGACGCTGCGATACCGCGCGGCGGCTTCAAAGGCCTGCAATCCTTTCAATGATGGAAGTTCCGCTGCCATGATTTAGTCCAGCTCAATTATCTGGCGAGAAACAATCGTTTGAAAACACCATAAAACCGGGCGTAAATAGATGCAATGGGACATGAAAAGCAGCAGCAGGCCTGCAATATCCGCTTCAGATAAACTCAACCGATATCGGGTGGCTGACAACGTGCCTTCCTGCAATCATGTCGATATTCATACCCCGTGGGAGACGACGATGGCGATACAGAAACAGATGGATGCCCGAGAGTGGGTGATGCTCATAGCGCTCTCGCTGCTCTGGGGCGGTTCGTTCTTTTTTATCGGCATCGCGGTCAGGGAACTGCCGCCCGTCACCATCGTCACGCTGCGGGTCACGCTTGCCGCCGTGGCGCTTCTCGTCGTCTGCCGCATCATCGGCCTTCGCCTGCCGCGCCAATGGGCGGTGTGGCGGGCCTTTTTCGGCATGGGCCTGCTTAACAACATCATTCCCTTCTGCCTGATCGTCTGGGGCCAGACCCATATAGCCAGCGGGCTTGCTTCGATCCTCAATGCCACCACGCCGCTCTTCACGGTCATCGTCGCGCATTTTCTGACCTCGGACGAAAAAATGACCGGCAACAAGCTTACCGGCGTGCTGATCGGCTTTGCCGGCGTGGCGACGATGATCGGCCCGGCGGCCTTTGCCGGCTCATCCGGCCTCTGGGGCCAGATCGCCATTCTCGGCGCGGCCATCTCCTATTCCTTCGCCGGCATCTTCGGCCGCCGCTTCAAGGCCATGGGCGTGCCGCCGTTGATGACCGCCACCGGCCAGATTTCCTCCTCGACGCTGATGCTGATCCCGGCCGCCCTTCTTATCGACAAGCCATGGACGCTTGCCATGCCAAGCCTTGGCACCTGGGGCGCGCTGATCGGCATCGCCCTCCTGTCGACGGCGCTTGCCTATCTCATCTTCTTCCGCATCCTCGCCAGCGCCGGCGCCACCAACCTCGCGCTCGTCACCTTCCTCATCCCGGTCAGCGCCATCCTGCTCGGCTCGCTCTTGCTCGGAGAACAACTGGAAATGAAGCACTTCGCCGGCATGGCGATGATCGCCGCCGGGCTTGCTGCGATCGATGGCAGATTGCTGTCCAGATGGCGCCAGCCTCGCCAGCGGCTGCAATGAAGGCGGGACGATTAAGGCCTGCGTGATGAAGCCACACAGGGCACATCCACGGCCCGCCCTTCGAGGCTTCAAGCGCGTGAAGAATGATCCGCAAACACCTGCCGAATGGTCCGTCGCGACCATTCGGCCATTTTTTCGTTACGCCCGCGCTCGGCATCGAGCACGATCAGCGCCTTCCACAGTGCCCAGCCGCGCCCGCGCTGCCATGTGGCCTCGTCGAGATCAAGCGCCCGGCGAAAAACGCCCAGGCTTTCGGCTTCAAGCAGATTCCACGCGAGAATGAGATCGGACGACGGGTCACCCACACCGGAACTGCCGAAATCGATAACGGCCGACAGGTGGCCGTCCTGCACCAGCAGATTGCCCTCGGCAATGTCGCCATGTACCCAAACACCATCGCCCTGCCAATGGCTCGAAAGCGCGAGCTGCCAGATCTCCATGGCCAGCGCCTGATCCACCTCATCGACAAGGCGCGCCGTCGAGGCCCGCACTTCCCCGTCATAGACCGCAAGCGATCCGCCGCGATGGAAGTTATGCGCGCCCGCGCGCGGGCCATCCGAGGCATCGATATTATGCAGGGCCGTCAAAAACGCGGCAACATCCATGGCGATGACCGAAAGATCGATATTGCCCGGATGACGGGCGAGAGGTTTACCCTTGAGCCAGCGATAGACGGACCAGGAAAATGGATAATCCTCTCCTGGCCCTCCAAGCGCCAGCGGCACCGGGATCGGAACCGGCAGAAGCGGTGCAAGCACCGGCAGCCACCGATGCTCCTTCTCCACCTGCGCCACATAGCGCTCGGCGCTCGGCATGCGGATCAGCATATCGTCGCCAAGGCGAAAGCTGCGATTGTCCCAACCGCTCAGGTCCACCGGCTGAACATCGAGCGCCGCCCATTGCGGAAACTGGCTGGAAATAAGCGCCCGAACCTGCTGAATGGTGACGACAAGGCGGTCATCCATGGTGCGTTCCCCGTTTCAGGCGCAAACCGCTGCGGTACAGGACAACACGGCGATAACGCCGTATCAGCCGCCGATCAGCGCCAGCCACTCGTCCTCGTCCATGGTCTGCACGCCCAGTTCCGTCGCCTTGGCGAGCTTGGAACCTGCCCCCGGCCCCGCCACCAGAATATCCGTTTTTTTGGAGACGGACCCTGCCACTTTCGCCCCGAGGCTTTCGGCGCGGGCCTTCGCCTCGTCCCGGGTGAATTTTTCCAGCGAGCCGGTAAACACCACCGTCTTGCCCGCCACCGGGCTGCCTTCTGTCGAAGGCTTTTCAGCCTCCTTCGGCTGCAATTCGCGTATCAGCCGGTCGATGACATCGAGATTGCGCGGCTCCTTGTAGAATTCGACGATGGCGCGGGCCACAACCTCGCCGATGCCGTCGATGCTGTTGAGTTCCGCCCAGGCATCGCCTGCCGGATCCGCCGCCGCCTTCATGCTCTCTTCGAAATGTTGATAAGTGCCATAGGAACGCGCCAGAAGCTTGCCCGTGGTCTCGCCCACATGACGGATACCAAGCGCGAAGATCAGCCGATGCAGATCGATCTCGCGACGGGCGTCGATGGCGTCGAACAGTTTCCTGACACTCACCTTGCCGAAGCCGTCGATATTTTCGAGCTTGGTGAGATGCGACGCCTCCTGTCGTTCCCGCAGCGTAAAAATGTCCGGTGCGGTCTTGATCGACAAAGCGGCGTCGTCGCTTTCGAAGAAGAAATCGATCTGTTTGGTGCCGAGCCCTTCGATATCGAAGGCATTGCGCGAGACGAAATGTTTCAGATGCTCCACCGCCTGCGCCCGGCAGACGAAACCGCCGGTGCAGCGCGTGACCGAATCGAGCTTGCCTGTCTTCTCATTGCGCTCCCGCACCGCATGGCTGCCGCAGACCGGACATTTGTCCGGGAAAGGATATTTCTCCGCCCCGGCCGGGCGCTTTTCCAGAAGCACGTCCAGCACCTGCGGAATGACATCGCCGGCCCGCTGCACGATAACCGTGTCGCCGATGCGGATATCGTGATCCTCCGGGCGGATGCGCTCGCCGTTATTGCCGATGCCTTCGATATAATCGGCATTATGCAGCGTCGCATTGGTGACGACGACACCGCCGACGGTGATCGGGGTGAGACGCGCAACCGGCGTTAACGCGCCGGTGCGCCCGACCTGGATTTCGATATTCTCGACCGTGGTGAAGGCCTGCTCTGCCGGAAATTTATGCGCGGTCGCCCAGCGCGGGCTGCGCGAACGGAAGCCCAGCCGCTCCTGCAGATCGAGCCGGTCGACCTTGTAGACGACGCCGTCGATATCGTAATCGAGATCGGGCCGTGCGACACCGATTTCATTATAATGCTCAAGCAATTGCTCGGCGGAGGTGAATCGCTTCATCAGCGGATTGACCGGAAATCCCCACGCGCGGAACTTCTCGACGATGCCATATTGTGTATCGGCAATCCGCGCCGGCTGGCCGCCATTGGAGACTTCACCCAGGGCATAGGCGAAGAACCGCAGCTTGCGTTTCGCCGTCACATTGGCGTCGAGCTGACGCAGGGAACCGGACGCCGTGTTGCGCGGGTTCACATAGGTCTGCTTGCCTTCGGCTTCCATCTGGGCGTTCAGCGCCATGAAGTCGCTCTTGGCCATATAGACCTCGCCGCGCACCTCCACCACGTCGGGCGCATCGGCGGGTAGCGCGTTCGGAATTTCCTTGATGGTCCTGATATTGGCGGTGACATTTTCACCTGTCGTGCCGTCGCCGCGCGTCGCCGCCGTCTTCAGCCTGCCATTCTCGTAGCGGATCGACATGGAAAGCCCGTCGATCTTAGGCTCGGCGGTAAAGGCAATGGAATCGTCGGGCAGATGCCCGAGGAACCGATAGACCGAAGCGACGAAATCCCGCAGATCCTCTTCGGAAAACGTATTGTCGAGCGACAGCATCGGCCGCGCATGCACGATCGGCGCGAAGGTCGGAAGCGGCGTGAAACCGACTTTTTTCGACGGGCTGTCGGCCCGCACCAACGCCGGAAAAGCCGCCTCGATGGCATCGTTGCGCCGCTTCAGCGCGTCATATTCCGCATCTGAAATCTCCGGCGCGTCCTTGCCATGGTAAAGCGCATCGTGGCGCGCTAGCTCCGCCGCCAGAAATGCAAGCTCGGAAGAGGCTTCAAGCTCGGTGAGGGTTTCGACGGGTTTCTGGTCTTTCGACATGGCGGCCTCTTTTCGGAATTACCGAACGCTTTTAGCCGAAATAAAACACAATAAAAACAGGTTTTGCCGCCGGACTCACAGTCCGAAATCCCGGCCGGCAGCGGTCAGTCCTTGGCCGCCAGCAGGCGAGCCGCAGCAGCCCTCGCCTCGTCGGTCACCGACGCGCCGGCAAGCATGCGGGCAATCTCTTCGGTGCGGTGTTTCGGCTCCATGGTCGCGACGCGGGTGGCGATGCGCTCGCTGCCGTCGCCGGAAGGACCCTTGGAGATGAGAAGGTGGGTCGCAGCCCGCGCCGCCACCTGCGGCGCATGGGTGACGGACAGGACCTGCACGGTTTTCGACAGGCGGCGCAGCCGCTGGCCGATGGCATCCGCCACCGCACCGCCGACACCCGTATCGATTTCGTCGAACACCAGGGTCGGTGCCGAACCGCGATCCGCCAGCGCCACTTTCAGCGCCAGCAGGAAACGGGACAATTCGCCGCCCGAGGCCACTTTCATGATCGGTCCCGGCCGTGTGCCCGGATTGGTCTGGACATGGAATTCAACCGTGTCGATGCCGTCAGCCGTCGCCTGCTCCGGATCGGAGGTCACCTCGACGGTAAACCGCGCCCGCTCCAGCTTCAGCGCCGGCAGTTCCGCCATCACCGCATTGGAAAGCGCATCCGCCGCATTGCGGCGTTTGTCGGAGAGCGAATGCGCGGCACGGTCGAAATCGGCCTTCACCACGCTGAGATTGGCCTCAAGCTTGCCGAGCTTCTCTTCACCGGCATCAAGATCGGCGAGATCGGCCACCATTTTTTCGGCAAGAGCCGGCAGGTCAGGCACGGCGACATTATATTTGCGGCCGGCGGCGCGCAGTGCGAACAGCCGCTCCTCCACCCGCTCCAGCTCCCGCGGATCGAACTCGGTACGGCGCAGCGCCGCTTCCACTTCCATCTGCGCATTGGAAAGGCTGTCCAGTGCGGCATCCAGCAATTGCACGGTGTCTTCCAGCAGCCCGGGAGCTTCGTGGCTCTTGCGCTCCAGACGCCGCATCATCGAGGCGATGACGGGCACGGGCGAAGCATTGCCGTTGAGGAACTCGCTGGCTTCGGCGATATCGCCGGCAATGCGTTCCGACTTCTGCATCACCGCCCGGCGCTCGGCCAGCTCTTCCTCTTCCCCATCACGCGGCGAGAGTGTCTCAAGTTCCTCGACGGAAGAGCGCAGGTAATCCGCCTCACGGGCGGCAGCCTCCACCTTGGCGCGATGCGTCTTCAGCGCACGCTCGGCATCCTTCCAGATGCGATGAAGGCCCTGAACGGTGCGGGCTTCATCGCTCAGCCCGGCAAAGGCGTCCAGCAGCGTGCGGTGGGCATCGGTATCGACCAGCGCGCGGTCATCATGCTGGCCGTGAATTTCGACCAGCAATTGCCCAAGCTGGCGCATCATCTGTACGCTGATGGCCTGGTCGTTGATATAGGCCTTGGTGCGCCCGTCGGAGGATTGCACGCGGCGGAAAATCAGGTCGCCATCGTCATCGAGGCCATTTTCCCGCAGCAGAAGCCGTGTCGGATGATTGTTCGGGACTTCGAACGTGGCGGTAACCTGCCCCTTTTCCTCGCCATGCCGCACCAGGCCGCCATCACCGCGACCACCGAGCGCCAAAGAAAGGCTATCGAGAAGAATGGATTTGCCGGCGCCCGTTTCACCCGTCAACACGGAAAGGCCCGCCTCAAAACCGAGGTCGAGCCTTTCAATCAGGACAATATCGCGAATCGAGAGCTGGACCAGCATGGCCTATGCCCCGTCTCAGGCGCCGATGAGCTTCTTGCCGGCGCGCGAAATCCAGGACCCCTTGTTTTCCCGCGGCTCCAGCCCGCTGCCCTTCAGCAGCTTGTAGGAATCCGCATACCATTGGCTGTCGGGATAGTTGTTGCCGAGAACGGCGGCCGCAGTCTGCGCCTCGTCCGTCAGGCCCATCGCATAATAGGCCTCGGTCAGACGCGCCAGCGCTTCCTCGATCTGGTTGGTGTTCTGGTACTGCTCGACGACGATGCGGAAACGCGAAACGGCGGCGAGATATTCCTTGCGCTCAAGATAATAGCGGCCAACCTGCATTTCGCGGCCGGCGAGCTGGTCGCGGGCGAAACGGATCTTGGCCTGCGCGTCGGCGACATATTCCGAATCGGGATAGTCGTTGACGACCTTGTTCATCGCCTCGACGGTGCGCTGCGCTGCGCGCTGATCCTGCGTCACGTCGGCGATCTGCTTCGAATAGGCAAGACCGATCATGTACTGGACATAGGCGGCATCCTTGGCGCGCGGATATTGCCGCAGGAACCGGCTGCCGGTTGTGATAGCCACGTCGTTCTTGTTGGTGCGCGTGGCGATGAAGGTCTGCATGACAAGCGCCTTCTGGCCCCATTCGGTAAAGGGATATTGCTTGTCGATAGCCTCGAACTTGCGCGAGGCTTCCGTCATGTTGCCGGCGTTCATGTTGGCAAGCCCCTGCTTGTACAGAACATCCGGCGGATCGGTCTCAAGGCCGAGCTTGGTGATGTCGATATCCGGATCGGACTGGCAGGCCGTGACGGCGACACTTGCACCGATCAACAACAACGAAACGGCGATCCCCCGCATCGTACCCTTCATTGCACCAGACCCTACATGCTTCATTCGACAGTTCCCACTTCCCGCGCAAATACATAAGCATCGGCTTTGCACTGGCGTTTCTAGCCATAAAAGCATCCGCAGGGCAACGCAATGATGACGCATTAACGCATTTTTATGGCATCAGCCCGCGCAATCGCATGAATATCAGGCGATATGACGAAACATCTTGCCCTGCATCACAAAAAAGCCGCCCACGAAGGAGCGGCTTTTTCTGTCAATTGATAGCCTGCAAACAAACTCAGGCAGACCAGGGTGCGAATTCCGGCATGTTGACCGCAACGAATTCACGGGCGCGCACCATCTGGTTGCGGGCGGCCGGGGCTTCGACGACCTCATAGGCCGTACGATCGCTCAACAGCGCCTTCAGCGCATTCGCATTGACCTTGTGGCCGCCGCGGTAGGAGCGGTAGCAGCCGATGAACTGCGCGCCGGCAAGCGCCAGGTCGCCAACGGCGTCCAGCGTCTTGTGACGGACGAATTCGTCCTTGGCGTAACGCAGGCCTTCCATGTTGATGACGCTGTTGTCGTCGGAAATGACGACCGAATTCTCAAGCGAGGAGCCAAGCGCATAACCGGCGGCCCACAGGCGCTCCACATCGCGCATGAAGCCGAAGGTGCGGGCGCGCGACAGTTCGCTCTTGAAGCTCTCCGCCGTCAGGTCGCCCTTCCAGGACTGCTTGCCGATCAGCGGCGTATCGAAATCGATGTCGACCTCGAAGCGCGTGCCGTCATAGGGACGGAACTCCGCCCAGGACGCACCCGAATCGATACGCACCGGCTTGATGACGCGAATATAGCGGCGCTTCACGCCGAGGCTCTTGATGCCGACCGATTCGATCGCTTCGATGAAGGGAGCGGAACTGCCGTCCATGATCGGCGCTTCCGGACCGTCAACCTCGACGACGAGGTTGTCGAGGCCCATGGCATAGATGGCCGCCATGACGTGCTCGATCGTCGCCACCGACTGGGAGAGCGAACGGCCGAGCACGGTGCACAGATCGGTATTACCGACATTGGCCGAAACGGCCTTCAATTCGGTAACACTGCCATTGTCATGAAGGCGATGAAACACGATGCCCGTTCCGGCTTCTGCGGGCTGGAACGTCATCGAAACCGGATTGCCGGAATGCACGCCAATGCCTTTAAGCTGAACAGCATGGGCGATAGTTGTCTGAAATCCGAGCAGTCCGATAGTCATGCGTATATGCCTTGTTTTGCAAACCGCGCCGCCTGGGCGCCGTTCAAGTTTTCAAGCCGGTTTTGGCAACCGGCCAAGTCCGTATTTTCCCTTACCCAGGCTCATACATACGCACATGTAGGTGCCACGACAAATCACTGTTCGTTTCGGATTGTTACACACGTAAGCCTTTGAAAAGGCAAATTAATTTAGTGTTAATAACGTAAAATAAACAAAACGCCCGGATCGTGAAACCCGGGCGTTCGAAGAGGCGGCGGAATCGCCTTTAGTTGGACTGGCGGCGCAGGAAGGCCGGAATTTCCAGCTGGTCGTCGTCGTGATGGCTGGACGAGGCAGGCGTTGCGCGGCCGTGGTCGTCAAGCTGGCCACGACGCGGTGCGTAGAGGCTGGCTTCCGGCGAAAGCGGCGCGCGGCGCTGCTGCGGGGCCATGCTCGGCGCATCCATCATGTCGGAGGGAACTTCTTCTTCTTCCCGACGGCCAAGCGAGTTGGTGATGCGCTTCAGAAGACCCATCGGGCCACGCTCTTCCTGGGCAGCAGGAGCGGCATGGGTGCGATGGTCCAGCTCGGCTTTGACGACCGGCGGGAAGTCTTCGACCTTCGGCATGCGAACCGGCTCGGGCTGGCGGGCAACCGGTGCGGGTTCCTGATAGACAGGAGCCTGCGGCTGCTGCATGCGCGGTGCCGGAGCGGCGACCTGTTCCGGAGCATGATAGACCGGTGCCGGAGCAACCGGAGCCGGAGCGGCCTGCTGAACCGGCTGGGCCGGACGAAGGGCCGGCGCTTCAGCCGGAGACGATGCGAACAGCTTGCTCTGCGGACGGAAGTCCTGGGCGGGCTGCTGGTGTGCGGCAAAACCGAGTTCACGTTCCATTTCGGCTTCCGCCGAACGGATGGTCTGGGCGATCGGGTCTACGGCCTTCGGTGCCTGCGAGACTGCTGCAGGCTGTACTGCGGCCGGAGCGGAAGCAACGGCCGCGGAAGGACGGATAAGCGGCTTGGCAACGGCTGCTGCGGCGCGCATATCGGCGATGTTCTGCTCGCCAACGCCTGCAACACGATCGATGCCGGTTGCGACGACGGAGACGCGGATGAGACCTTCAAGCGCTTCGTCGAAGGTCGCGCCGAGGATGATGTTGGCATCCGGATCGACTTCTTCGCGAATGCGGGTCGCCGCTTCGTCGACTTCGAACAGGGTAAGGTCGCGACCGCCGGTGATGGAGATCAGCAGGCCCTGCGCGCCCTTCATCGAGGTTTCGTCGAGCAGCGGGTTGGCGATCGCCGCTTCTGCAGCCTGCATTGCGCGGCCCGGACCGGAAGCCTCACCCGTACCCATCATCGCGCGGCCCATTTCGCGCATGACCGAACGGACGTCGGCGAAGTCGAGGTTGATGAGACCTTCCTTCACCATCAGATCGGTGATGCAGGCAACGCCGGAATAGAGAACCTGGTCGGCCATGGCGAAGGCGTCGGCGAAGGTCGTCTTGTCGTTGGCAATGCGGAAAAGGTTCTGGTTCGGAATGACGATCAGCGTATCGACGGACTTCTGCAGTTCCTCGATGCCCTGTTCGGCAAGACGCATGCGGCGACCGCCTTCGAAGTGGAAGGGCTTGGTGACGACGCCGACCGTGAGGATACCCTTGTTGCGGGCAGCCTGTGCGACGACAGGAGCAGCACCCGTACCGGTGCCGCCGCCCATGCCGGCGGTGACGAAGCACATGTGGGTGCCGTTCAGGTGATCGATGATCTCGTCGATGCATTCTTCCGCAGCGGCGCGACCGACTTCCGGCTGGGAACCCGCACCGAGACCTTCGGTGACGTTGACGCCGAGCTGGATGACCCGGTCTGCCTTCGTCATGGTCAGCGCCTGCGCATCCGTGTTGGCGACGACGAAGTCGACGCCCTGAAGGCCGGCTGTGATCATGTTGTTGACAGCGTTACCACCACCACCGCCGACACCGAAAACAGTGATGCGTGGCTTCAGCTCGGTGATATCAGGCTTTTGCAGCTGTATCGTCATTTTAGCATTCCTTCTTTCTCTGGCCGCATCGCCCCGCTGGCCGATTCTTGAAAACTCAACTCTGAAACCTCCGGCTTACGCCACGAGGCCACTCAAAAACTCTCTTTCAGCCATTGCCCCACCCGGGCTATCCGGCCGCTACCCGTACCAAACGGCGAGAACATTCCGCCTTGCGCCGCATGAATTTCGATATCCGCCACCTGCGGATAGATCATCAGTCCGCAGGCGGTTGAAAATGCCGGCCCCTTGGCCGCCACCGGCAGACCGGCCACGCCCATCGGGCGGCCGATGCGAACGTTGCGGGCAAGAATGCGCCGTGCCGTTTCCGGCAGCCCCGTCAGCTGGCTTGCGCCGCCGGTCAAAACCACGCGCTTGCCGACGATGGGGCTGAAACCGGACTTCTGGATACGATCACGGATCAGTTCCAGCGTCTCTTCGATACGCGCCCGCACGATACGGGTTACCAGTGCTCTTGAAACCTGCGATGGCTGATCGCGATCATCTTCGCCAATCGGCGGGATCGAAATCATGTCGCGCTCATCCGCGCCATTCAGCAAAGCCGAACCATGCACCACCTTCAGTCTCTCCGCATCTTCGATTCGTGTCGAGAGGCCACGTGCAAGATCTGTCGTGACGTGATGGCCGCCAAGGCCGATCGCGTCGGTGTGAATGAGACGGCCTTCGGCGAAAACCGAGATCGTCGTGGTGCCGCCGCCCATGTCGATGGCCGCGCAGCCGAGTTCAACTTCATCGTCCACCAGCGCCGCAAGGCCGCTGGCATAGGGCGTCGCCACCATCCCCTCGACGGAAAGATGCGCGCGGTTGACACAAAGCTCGAGATTCTTCAGCGCCGTGCGCTCGACCGTCACGACGTGCATGTCAACGCCGAGAAGATCGCCATACATGGAGAGCGGATCGCGGATGCCGCGCTCGCCATCCAGCGAATAACCAGTCGGCAGCGAATGCAGGATCGCCCGGTCCTGACGCATGGACTGCTGGCTTGCGGCCACCAGAACCTTGCGCAGGTCGCTTGCTTCCACTTCCTGGCCGCCGAGATCGATGCTCGCGGTATAGATGTCGCTTGCCAGCCGCCCGGCCGACACATTGACGATCAGGCTGTCGACCGTCAGGCCCGCCATGCGCTCGGCCGCATCGACCGAAAGACGGATCACGCCTTCCAGCGCGTCGAGATCGGCGATCACGCCGGATTTCACGCCGCGCGAGCGCTGGTGGCCGATGCCGATGATTTCGACCTTGTGGGTGCGGCCGGGTAAGATTTCGCTTTCCTGGCGCGGCGTCAGACGGCCGATCATGCATACGACCTTGGTCGAGCCGATATCCAGCACGGAGACGATGTGGCTGCGCTTGGAGGACAGCGGCTTCAGACGCGGCAGACCGAAATGGGAAGAACCGAAAAAGCTCATGTGTTCTTCTCCGCCTTCTTGAGAGCCTTGGTGCGCGCATCGACAGCGGCCTGACGGCGTTCTGCGGCGCCCTCGGTCAGCTGGATCGTGGTGCGGTCCGAGAGCCGGAGATCAACGGCGGCGACATCGCGCGACAGCACCTTTTCCTCAAGGTCGAGCCGCGCCAGCAATTGCAGCGCCTGCGGCAGATTTTCTTCCGGCAGCTTGACGACGATACCGTTATCGAGATGCAGATCCCAGCGGCGGCCGGCAATGCGGACATAAGCGCGGACACGGTTGCGGATTTCCGGCCAGTCGGCCAGCTGCTCGACGAAGCCGGCGGCACCCGTTTCCGCGTCACGTCCGACAAAGAGCGGCAGGGAAGCGAATTTATTGTCGCGCAGCGGCGCAATCACGCTGCCGCTTTTTTCGATCAGCGACAATTCCGTCCCATGCTGCCAGATGCCGAAGGCCTGACGCTCCTTCAGGCGAACTTCCACCGTCTTCGGATAGACCTTGCGGATATCGACATCTTCCACCCAGGGAAGCTGCACCAGCTTGCGGCGCGCCGCATCGATATCGAGCGCAATCAGCGAGGTGCTGCCATCGAGGCCGAGAAGCTGGAACACTTCGATTTCGGAGGTCTGCAGATTGCCGGAAACCTTCACGTCCTCGACGGCAAAGCCCGCGGCCGACGTCGTGGTTTGGGTGACGATGTTCGTGTGCCCACCGAGCGACATGCCGTAGAGCCCGGTCACCGCGTAAAAGGCGACGGCCGAAATCGTGCCGGTATGGGCGGGGATATGAATGCGTCCGGTCGCAAGGCTGACACCGAAACGCACGACGCGACGCAGCGGACGCGGCAATACCATCCGGTCGTCGGCACTGGCCGCCGCCGCGAATTGTTCGCGCTTTTTTGCCGTCGACTTTTTGCCGATCACCGCAAACACGAAGCGTCCTCCACCATCCAGCTGACAAGGTTACCAAAGGAGCGGCCAGCATGGGCCGCCATTTCCGGCACCAGGGAGGTCGGCGTCATGCCCGGCTGCGTATTCACTTCAAGCCAGATAACTTCGCCATCTTCTGAGAAGCGGTCGTCGTAACGAAAGTCTGAACGGCTTACGCCACGGCACCCGATCGCCTGATGCGCCATAACCGCCAATGTTTGAATCTTTTGGTAAATTTTCGGTGAAATTTCCGCGGGAATGACATGTTTCGAGCCACCATCCGCATATTTCGCATCGTAATCATAAAAATTGTGACCAAGCGGCACCACCTCGGTGACGCCCAGCGCCTCGCCGTCGAGCACACCGCAGGTCAGTTCGCGCCCATGAATGTAGCGCTCGACCATGACCTGATCGCCGTAACGCCATTCCGACGAGGTGAGGATTTGCGGCGGATGCGACTGGTCTTCCTTGACGATGACGACGCCGAAGCTCGAACCTTCGCGCACCGGCTTCACCACATAGGGCGGCGCGAGCGGGTGTTCGCTGGTGAAATCGAAGCGGTTCATGACGCGCTCGGCCGCGACTGGAACGCCGGCGGCGGCGGCGACCTTCTTGGCCTGCGCCTTGTCCATGGCAAGTGCTGAAGCAAGCACGCCGGAATGCGTATAGGGAATGGCGAGATATTCGAGGATGCCCTGGATGGTGCCGTCTTCGCCAAAGGGACCGTGCAGCGCATTAAAGGCAACATCCGGGCGCAGCTCGGCGAGCACGGCGGCGACATCGCGCCCCACATCGACCCGGGTGACCTTGTAGCCCTCGCCTTCAAGTGCAAGCGCACAAGCATTGCCCGACGACAGGCTGACCGGCCGCTCCGACGAAAACCCACCCAAAAGAACAGCTACGTGCTTGCCGCCCATAGAACCCTCTGACACCAACTCTCCGTTGCGAACCACCGCCGAACCGACCGAATGAAACGAGCGGTGATTCTGGCACATGATCCTTGAGATCAGTTAAACGCCATTAAGGTTAATGAATCGTTTACTTTCGTTAACCGCCGCGCCCAACATGCCGAGTTTCGTTAAAGAATCAGCATCGATCCGGATTCCCTCCTTGGAATCAGAGAGTTGCGCGGATTGCAACATGCAGGTTTTCAATGATCGGAAATAAAATCGCGCCGTCGAGGCTGGGGCTTCGTGGGGAAGGCAAGGTCGAAACGTTAACAGAGGGGATTATTCCCCAGGGAAAATAATCTGGCGTTTCAGCGTTTTAAATCCATGGCCTGAATCAGTCTCTCAATCGCCCGAGCGCAGCCAGACTTTACGGCCCAGCCTGTTGCATTGATCAATCACATTATTTGCATTCTTTCTTTTTTAGCATTCCATAAGAACAAAAATTGCGTTAACGCAGACATCGCCTCCCAAGGCATGACATTGCAATCCTCCAAAATGGAACCAAACCATGACTGACGCGGTATCTCCGGTATCGCCGACAGCTGGCAATTCGAACGTTGTAAAGACAAATTCGCCTGCACGAGTTCTCACTGCCAGCCTGGTCGGCACGACCATCGAGTTTTTCGATTTTTACGTTTACGCCACGGCCGCAGTGCTCGTGTTCCCCACTTTGTTCTTCCCGAACAATGACCCGATGACGGCGCTTCTGGCGTCCTTCGCCACCTTCTCCATCGCCTTCTTCGCCCGTCCGCTGGGCGCCGTGGTCTTCGGTCATTATGGCGACCGCGTCGGCCGCAAGACGACCCTCGTTGCGGCACTGCTGACCATGGGTGTCTCGACCGTCATCATCGGCCTGCTGCCGTCCTACGAGACGGCTGGCGTTCTGGCGCCGCTGCTGCTGGCGCTTTGCCGCTTCGGTCAGGGCTTCGGCCTTGGCGGAGAATGGGGCGGCGCCGTGCTGCTCGCGACGGAAAACGCGCCTCCAGGCAAGCGCAGCTGGTACGGCATGTTCCCGCAGCTCGGCGCGCCTGTCGGCCTGTTCCTTTCCTCCGGTGTCTTCTGGATTCTCCTGCACTTCATGTCGCAGGAAGCGCTGCTCAGCTGGGGCTGGCGTATTCCCTTCGTCGCCTCGATCATCCTGATCGCAGTCGGCATGTGGGTTCGCCTGTCGATCACCGAAACGCCGGACTTCCAGAAAGCGATCGAAAAGGAAGAACGTGTGGCCGTGCCGGTCGCGGAACTGTTCCGCAACCACAAGCGCAGCCTCGTGCTCGGCACCTTCGTGGCACTCGCCACCTTCGTGCTGTTCTACATCGGCACCGCCTATCTGCTGTCCTACAACGTCAAGGTCCTGAAAATCCCGTTCCTCGACGCGCTGGAAGTACAGATCCTCGGCTCCGTCGTCTTCGGCATCTTCATCCCGGTCGCCGGCAAGCTCGCCGAGAAATTCGGCCGTCGTGAAATCCTGATCCTGACGACCGTGCTGATCGGCCTGTTCTCCTTCCTGCTGCCCGGCCTGATGAGCGGCGGCGAAGGCTCGATCTTCGTCTTCGCGGCTCTGGCCATGATGCTGATGGGCATGACCTACGGCCTGATCGGCACGGCGCTCGCCGCGCCCTTCCCGACCCGGGTGCGCTACACCGGCTCGTCGATTACCTTCAACATGGCCGGCATCTTCGGCGCATCGCTGGCGCCCTACATCGCCACATGGCTGCAGGTGAATTACGGCATGGGTTATGTCGGCTATTATCTCTGCATATCCGCCCTCATCACGCTCGCCTGCATTCTTCTGTCCCGCAAGGACGAAGTCTGAGCCACGACAAAATTGACATGAAAAGCCCGCGAAACTGAGGTTTCGCGGGCTTTTCTTTATCTTCTCCTGCTCCTGCTCATGCGCTTACGCCACGGCCTGCCGCCGCTCGACATGCCCCGTCATGCAGACGCGATTGCGCCCTCCCCCCTTTGCCCGGTAGAGCGCCAGATCGGCATTGTGCATGACCTTGTCGAAAATTTCGGCATCGCCGCGGAAGGCCACCCCGATCGAAATCGTCACGGTAATCCGCAGGCCCTGATGCTCCACCGGTGTGGCCTCGATCGCCGCACGGACCTTCTCACACATCTGCAGAAAGACGAGCCGGCTGGTCTCTTGCACGACCACGAATTCCTCGCCGCCCAGGCGCGCGACATGCGCCGGCGGATCAAAATGATCCCTAATCCTGGCCGCGACGCTTGCAATGACAAGGTCGCCGACGAGATGGCTATATCTGTCGTTCACCGACTTGAAGTGATCGATATCGAGGAACGCAACACAATATTCGCTGCCGAGATTGGCGCATTCCGCATATAGCCCGAGCCGGTTGCTGAGGCCGGTCAGGGCGTCCGTATGGCTCAAATGCAGAAACCGCTCATGGGATTGGACGAGAATCTGCACTTCCCTGGCATTCAGCCAACAAATCAGCAATGTCACCGTAAACGCCACGGCGCCGCCGAGCGTCACGCTCAACATGATGCCGTTGGCGAGATCCGTGACCATCCCGAACTGCGCCAGAAACATCAGGCCGCCCGTGCACATCACGACGACAATCGCCGTCACCAGGCAGGCAATGCGAATGGAGAATTCCAGCGGTTCCAGCCGCCGGCGGCCTTCCGCTGTCGCGACCGAGAAACTTATCATTTCGATCGGCTTTTTCCAAAGACCCAATATCATGATCAAAAGCGCCTAAATCACGTAATGTCGTCAGTATTTTCTAATAAAATTGACTTGAATATTGAGGGGGACGAAGCCTTTTGACCTCGCCCCCTCACGCATTTCTTCAATAGTATGGGCAAAATTATTGATCGACCGTTACGACGAACGCCACCGCTCGTATCAATAGCTGCTTATCGCAAATTACAGTTGAGCAACCGGCTCACGCTCCGAGGAAGGGTTCGACTTCCCGACCGGGCATGAACAGGCCAAGGCGCTTGATTTCCCATTCCAGCCGGATGCCCGATTTCTCGAACACGCGCTTGCGGATGGTCTCGCCCAGATATTCCAGATCGTACCCGGTCGCATGGCCGGTATTGATCATGAAATTGCAATGCAGCGATGACATCTGCGCGCCGCCGATGACCAGACCGCGGCCCCCCGCCTCGTCGATCAACTCCCAGGCCGAATGACCTTCGGGATTCTTGAAGGTCGAACCGCCGGTCTGCTCGCGGATCGGCTGAACAGTCTCGCGATGATGGCGCACGGCGTCCATATCGGCGCGAATCTTCGCCTTGTCTTCCGGATAACCCTCAAACAGCGCGCCGGTGAAGATCAGGCCCGCATCGGCGCCGGAATGGCGGTAGCTGTAGCCCATATCCGCATTGGATAGCACATGCTGGTTGCCCTGACGGTCGACCGCATAGACTTCCACCACGCGATCGCGCGTCTCGCCGCCGTTTGCGCCCGCATTCATGCGCAGCGCCCCGCCAATGGAGCCTGGAATGCCGTAATAGAAATGGAAGCCGCCAATGCCGTTATCCATGGCCATGGCCGCAATATGTTTGTCCGGGCAGATCGCGCCGGCCTTGATGCGGTTGTCGCCGGCAAGCTCCACCTGGCCGAAACCCTTGGCGGACAGACGAACGACAACGCCCGGAATACCGCCGTCGCGCACCAGAAGATTGGAGCCGACACCGACCACGGTCAGCGGCACGTCTTCCGGCAGAATTTTCAGGAAGGCGATCAGATCGTCGGCATCATGCGGCTGGAACATCACCTCCGCAAGACCGCCGGCTCTGAACCACGTCACGCGGTCCATGGGCGCATCCGGTGTCAGACGTCCCCGCAATTCCTTTACCCCGTCGCCGAGCCTCCCCAGCAATTTAACCCCATCGACCTGTCTCATTCAGACTTTCCTGATATGCTCTTCAATTCCGAAGGCAGCGCTGCTGCCCATTGCGTGATATTTCCAGCCCCCAAGAGAACCACGAAATCACCCGGATTCGCAATGGCTGCGACCTGTGACGCAAGGTCCTCCCGCTTTTCGAGGAAACGGGCGTCGCGATGGCCGGCGGCCTTGATGGCCGAAACCAGCGCTTCGGAAGTTGCGCCTTCGATCGGATCTTCGCCCGCGGCATAGACCGGGGCAAGGATAATCGTGTCGGCATCGTTAAAACAATGGGCAAAATCGTCAAACAGGCTGGAAAGGCGGCTGTAGCGGTGCGGCTGGTGCACGGCGATGATGCGGCCCTTGCAGGCTTCCCGCGCCGCCCGCAACACGGCCTTGATCTCGACCGGATGGTGGCCGTAATCGTCAAAGACCTGCACGCCGTTGGCTTCGCCCGTCAGCGTGAAACGCCGCTTGACGCCGCCGAAGGAGGCAAGACCTTTCTTGATGTCGGCTTCTGAAATGCCGAGACGATTGGCGACGGCGATCGCGGCTGTCGCATTGGAAACATTGTGGCGGCCGGGCATCGGCAGCACGAGATCCTTGAAGGAGAATATCTTGCCCGTGCGGCGGCGGCGGATTTCCACATCAAAGATCGAACGCGTGCCGTCGATGCGCACATTCGAAAACCGCACGTCCGCCTGCGGGTTTTCACCATAGGTGATGACCTTGCGGTCTTCGATACGGCCCACGAGCGCCTGCACTTCCGGGTGGTCGAGGCACATGACGCCGAAGCCGTAGAACGGCACGTTCTCGACAAACTGGCGAAATGCGGCGCGCACGGCATCGAAATTGCCGTAATGATCCAGATGCTCCGGATCGATATTGGTGACGACGGCCACATCGGCCGGCAGTTTCAGGAAGGTGCCGTCGGATTCGTCCGCCTCCACCACCATCCACTCGCCCTCGCCCATGCGGGCATTGGTGCCATAGGCGTTGATGATGCCGCCATTGATGACGGTCGGGTCGAGATTGCCGGCTTCGAGCAGGGTCGCGACCATGGAGGTCGTGGTGGTCTTGCCATGGGTGCCGCCGATGGCGATGGCATTGCGGAAACGCATCAGCTCGGCCAGCATTTCGGCGCGGCGAACGATCGGCAGGTGCTTTTCCCGCGCGGCGATGAATTCCGGATTGTTCTTCTTGATGGCGGTGGAAACGACCACGACCTCGGCATCGCCGATATTATCCGCCGTGTGGCCGACAAAGACCTCGATGCCCTTGTCGCGCAGACGCTGCACATTGGCGCTGTCGGCCTGATCCGACCCCTGCACGCGGTGGCCGAGATTATGAAGCACTTCGGCAATGCCGCTCATGCCGATCCCGCCTATGCCGATGAAATGGACAAGGCCTATGGCTTTCGGCATCTTCATGCCCCAACTCCTTCATTCTTCTTCTTGAATTCCTCTACGGACCGGCCAGAAGCGACCGCCTCCACCAGATCGGCCAGCACATCCGCCGCATGCGGCTTGCCGGTCGCCTTGGCCGCTGCCGCGGTGGCGGAAAGCCGATCCGGCTCCGCGAGCGCCGCCGACAGCAGGCCTGACAATTTCTGCGGCGAGAGCTCCGCCTGCTTGATGACGCTTGCCCCGCCCGCCGCCGAAAGCGCCGCCGCATTGGCAGCCTGGTCGTGATCGAGCGCATGCGGATAGGGCACGAGGATCGACGGCCGGCCGATCACCGAAAGCTCCGATACGGTCGAGGCGCCCGAACGGCTGATGACCAGATCGGCCTCGCCGATGCGTGAGGCCATGTCGCCGAAGAAGGGCGAAACATCCGCCTTTACGCCAAGCTTCTGGTAGGACGTTATCACATTATCCTTGTCTTCGGGACGCGCCTGCTGGGTGACGACGATACGCTTGCGCTGCTCGTCCTTCAGCAGGCAGATCGCCGCCGGCACGGCGCTCGAAAAGAACTGCGCCCCCTGGCTGCCCCCGAAAACAACGAGCTGGAAGGGCTCGCCCGTCTGCGACGGGGTATAGGGGATGTCCGAGGCCGCCAGCACCGCCGGGCGCACCGGATTGCCGGTTGCAACCGTCTTGTCGGAATATTGGCCGTTGGCAGGCGGCAGGAAACCGCCGGCAATCGCCTTCACCCGGCCGGCCAGCGCCTTGTTGGCGCGGCCCATCACCGCATTCTGCTCGTGGATGATCGAGGGCACACCAAGACCCGTGGATGCCAGAAGCGGCGGCACGGTGGGATAACCGCCGAAACCGACGACCGCGACCGGCTTCAGTTTCGTCACCAGGCGGCGCGCCGCGCGAAGACCCACCCACAGCTTCCACAGCGAACGCACGACGGAAATCGGGTTCTTCGAGCCGATGGTGGCGGATGGCACGACATGGATTTCATCGGCCGGAAATTTGCCGGCATAACGCTCGGCGCGGCTGTCGGTGACGAGATGCACCTGATAACCGCGCGCCTTCAGCGTGTGTGCGAGCGCCTCCGCCGGAAACACATGGCCGCCGGTTCCCCCGGCGGCAAGCAGAACAATACCCTTGCTCATCAACATTTACTCCGCAGGAACGCCGGAACCGACGCGGAAGAAGCTGCGCTCCTGCGCCCGCTTTTCAGGTCTGTGGCGTGTCAGCGCCAGAAGGAAGCCGGCGGTCACGCAGATCGCCATCATCGACGAACCGCCATAGGAAATCAGCGGCAGCGTCATGCCCTTGGCCGGCATCAGCTCCAGATTGACACCGATATTGATCATCGACTGCATGCCGATCTGCAGCACAAGGCCGGCCACGGCGAAACGGCAGAAATCGTCCTTTTCCTTGAAGGCGTGCGACAGGCCGCGCAGCACGATGAAGGCGAAGATCGCCACTAGGAACATGCAGAAGACGATGCCGAATTCCTCCGCCGCCACCGAGAAGATGAAGTCGGTATGGCTGTCGGGAATGATGCGCTTGACGATGCCTTCGCCCGGTCCGCGCCCGAACCAGTCGCCACGAATGATCGCCTCGCGCGCCGTATCCACCTGGAACGTATCGCCCTCACCCGTCCAGAACCGGTCGATACGGCCGGCCACGTGCGGCAGCATGAGATAGGCGGAAACTATGCCGCCGACACCAAGCCCGCCGAGCATGATGATCCAGAACCACGGAACGCCGGCCATGAAGAACATGCCGCCCCAGACAACGGAAGTCAGGATCGTCTGACCGAAGTCCGGTTGGGCGATCAGCAGCGCCGCCACGATGCCGAAGGTGATGATGGCAAAGAGATTGCCCGGAATTTCAGGATGGCGCGCCCGTTCGGCGAAAAGCCAGGCGCAGACGATGACGAAGGCCGGCTTCATGAATTCCGACGGCTGGATCGAGAAGGTGCCGATGGAAATCCAGCGCCGCGCGCCCTTGACCTCGATGCCGAAGAACAGCGCGAAGATCATCATCAGCAGCGAAGCGATGAGCATGATGACCGCGACGCGGCGTACCTGGCGGGGCGACAGGAAGGACAGGCCGACCATGATCGCCAGCGACGGCACCATGAACATCGCCTGACGCTCGACGAAAAAGAAGCTGTTGAGACCGATACGCTCGGCAACCGCAGGCGACGCCGCAAAGGACAGCATCAGGCCGATACCCATCAGGGCGACGAACGCCGCCAGAAAGAAACGGTCGATGGTCCAGAACCACTCCGCGACCGGACCGCGATCAACTCGGCTTACCATGGCCTTCAGCCCCCTTTTCCAGAGTGAACGAGCATCGTCATGCCATCGAGCGCCGCGACCTGCGCGACGAACGAATCACCTCTGACTTCAAAGTTCTTATATTGATCGAAGCTTGCGCAAGCCGGGGACAACATCACGATATTGCCGGCCGTCGCATCTTTTTCCGCATCCGCCGCCGCATGCTGGACGGCCTTGTCCAGCGTGCCGGATATTTCATAAGGCACAGCCTCGCCAAGCGTCGCGGCGAATTCGGCGGCCGCCTCACCGATCAGATAGGCCTTGGCGATGCGCGGAAACAGCGGCGAAAGGCTGGTGATGCCGCCGGCCTTGGGCAGGCCGCCTGCGATCCAGTAGATGCGGTCGAAACTCGAAAGTGCCGGGGCGGCCGCATCGGCATTGGTGGCCTTGCTGTCATTGACGAAGGTGACATTGCCGCGCCGGCCCACCGGCTGCATGCGATGCTTGAGACCGGGGAACGATTTGAGACCGGCACGAACTTCATCTTCGGAAACGCCGACCGCAAGGCAGGCAGCGATTGCCGCAGCCGCGTTCTGTGCATTGTGGCTGCCGCGCAGGGTCTGGATGCCGTCGAGATCGACCAGCAGCGAAGAAGTACCGCCGTGTGCCCTGAGAATCCGGCTGCCCTCGGCATAAAGACCTTCGGAAACGACATTGCGCTTGGAGATGCGCTCGACCTTGACGCCGGCGCGTTCGATACGGTCGGCGATCAGCGTCGAATGGCTGTCATCCACGCCGACGATGCCCGTCTGGCTACCCGCCACCAGCCGTTCCTTGACGTCGGCATAATGCTGCATCGTTCCGTGCCGGTCGAGATGATCGGGCGTCAGATTAAGCAGGATGCCGGCGGTCGGATTGATGGTCGGAGCCAGATCGATCTGGTAGGACGAGCATTCCACCACGTAGAAACGTTGCGCCTTCGGCGGATCGAGGCTCAGCACCGCCGTGCCGATATTGCCGCCGAGCTGCGTATCGCGGCCCGAAGCGTTGAGAATGTGCGCGATCAGCGCCGTCGTCGTCGACTTGCCGTTGGTGCCGGTAATCGCGATGAAGGGGCAATCCGGCGCATGCGCCCGGCGCTCACGGATGAAAAGCTCGATATCGCCGATCACTTCGACGCCCGCCGCCTTCGCAAGGTCCACCGACCAGTGCGGCTTCGGATGCGTCAGGGGCACGCCGGGTGCCAGCACGAAAGATGACAGGGAGCGCCAGTCTATCGTCCGAAGATCCGCCGTCGTAATGCCCTCGCCTTCGGCCTTGGCGACGCTGTCGGGATTGTCGTCGAAGGCAACGACATCCGCGCCACCGGCAACCAGCGCCCGGGCCGTCACAAGCCCGGAACCGCCGAGCCCGAAGAGAGCGACTTTCTTACCTTTGAACGACGTGACCGGGATCATCGCTCACCTCAGCTTCAGGGTGGCGAGGCCGAGCAGGGCGAGACCCACGGAGATGATCCAGAAGCGGATCACCACCTGGCTTTCCGTCCAGCCTTTTTTCTCGAAATGGTGGTGGATCGGCGCCATCAGGAAGACGCGCCTGCCGGTACGCTTGAACCAGAAGACCTGGATGATGACCGACAGGGTTTCCATCACGAACAGACCGCCGACGATGACCATGACGATCTCGTGTTTGGTGGCGACGGCGATGGAGCCGATCAGGCCGCCAAGCGCCAGCGACCCCGTATCGCCCATGAAGATGGCGGCGGGCGGCGCGTTGAACCACAGGAAGCCGAGACCCGCACCGATGACCGCGCCGACGATGACGGCGAGTTCACCCGTGCCGGGTACGAAATTGATCTGCAGGTAATTGGCGAAAACCGCGTTGCCGGCAAGATAGGCGATCACACCGAAGGTGGCGGCGGCGATCATGACGGGCACGATGGCAAGACCGTCGAGACCATCCGTCAGGTTCACCGCATTGCCCGCGCCGACGATGACAAAAGCGCCGAAAAGCACGAAGAAATAACCGAGATTGATCACGAATTCCTTGAAGAACGGAAAGGCGATGGAGCTGCCGAGCGTGCCGCCATGCGGTGCCGAGGCAAGCGCCATCTTCATCATGAAGAACACGGCAATCGCCGCGATCAGGAATTCGATGCCGAGACGGGCCTTGCCGGAAAAACCCTTGTCGCTCTGTTTCGTGACTTTCAGATAATCGTCGTAGAAACCGATGGCGCCGAAACCGAGCGTCACCATCAGAACGGCGACGACATAGACATTCGACAGGTCGCCCCAGAGCAGCGAACCGCCGAGAATGCCCGCAAGGATCATCAGCCCACCCATGGTCGGCGTGCCGGCCTTCTTGAAATGCGTCTGCGGCCCGTCGGCGCGGATCGGCTGGCCTTTGCCCTGACGCACGCGCAGCGAGTTGATGATCGCCGGTCCGAACAGGAAGACGATCAACGCAGAGGTGAACATCGCCGCGCCCGCCCGGAAGGTAATGTACCGGAAGAGGTTGAAGAGTTGAATTTTATCCGACAGTTCGACGAGCCAGATCAGCATAATTGCCCTTTCAAAAGGCTATTTCAGACTTGGCGTTCCGTCTCGGGGAATGCCGGATACTTGTCAAGCAGGGCGGCGACAATCTTGCCGAAACCAAGCCCAAGTGACGATTTTACCATCAACGCGTCTCCCGGTTGCACCCATTGCAGGGCGAAATCGGCAAGTTCCGCCGTCGTCGGGAACCAGATGACGGTGACGCTGTCCGGCAGCGCATCGCGAAGAGCGGCCATCGCCTCGCCCGCCAGCCACACATGTTCGATACCGGCGGCGAGCAGCGGCCCGGCCAGTTCCTCATGCAGCTGCGCGGAAAACTCACCCATCTCCAGCATGTCGCCAAGAACGGCAACGCGCCGGCCATGGCCCTGCGTTTCGGTTTCCGCCAGCACGGCAATCGCCGCCCGCATGGAAGCCGGATTGGCGTTGTAGCTTTCATCGATCAGCAGAAAGGACGCGCCGTCTATCGTCAGGCGATGGCGCTGGCCCCGTCCCTTCACCGCCTCGAGCGATCCCAGCGCCTCGAAAGCGCGATCGAGATTGGCGCCGGTGACGGCCACGGCGCCCAGAACCGCCATGGCGTTATCGGCAATGTGCCGGCCGGGAATATTGAGATGCACTTCGCTGGTTTCACCGTTCAGGATCGCCCAGATGGTCGAACCCGTCACCGTGCTTTCGAAGTCGGCAAGGCGGAAATCGGCTTTGGCGTGCTGCCCAAACGTCAGAACATGCTCGATGCCCTGTTCCTGCGCTGCCTCTTCAAGCTGCTCGAACTGGGCATTGTCGCGGTTGAGAATGACGGAACCGCCCTCCTCCAGACCTTCGAATATCTCCGCCTTGGCGGCGGCGATCTCTTCTATGTCCTTGAAATTGCCGAGATGTGCCGGCGCGATGGTGGTGATGATCGCCACATGCGGTCGGACCATCTTCACCAGCGGCCGGATTTCGCCGGAATGGTTCATGCCGATTTCGAAAACGCCGAATTCGGTGTCGGCCGGCATGCGCGCGAGCGTCAGCGGCACGCCCCAATGGTTGTTGAAGGAGGCGACTGCCGCATGCACCCGGCCGGAGGGCGCAAGCGCCTGCCGCAGCATTTCCTTGGTCGTCGTCTTGCCGACCGAACCGGTCACGGCGATGATGCGCGCCGACGTTCTTTCCCGCGCCGCGACGGCAAGCTTGCCCAGTGCGGCGAGCACGTCTTCCACGACGATCATCGGCACGGTCAACCGGCCGAGCGCCGGCAGCTTGCCTTCGGCGACAACCAGAAGACCGGCGCCATTGGCAACGGCAAAGCTGGTATAATCATGACCGTCCACCCGGTCGCCCTTGATGGCGAAGAAGGCTTCGCCGGGCTTGACCGTCCGGCTGTCGATGGAAATGCCGGTGATTCCGGTCGGCAGGTTGCCCACCGGGCGTCCTGCCGTGATGGCGATCATGTCGGCGACTGTCCATAACCAGCTCAAATCTTCGATCCTTCCAGCCCTGCCAGTGCAGAGCGCACCTGTTCATGATCGGAAAACGGCAGTGTCACGGAACCTACGATCTGCCCTTCTTCATGCCCCTTGCCCGCGACGATCAGCGTATCGCCATTCGAAAGCAGCGATACCGCGTGGCGGATCGCCTCTGCCCTGTCGGCGATTTCCAGTGCGCCAGGCGCCGCTGCCATGACTTCGGAACGGATCGTTGCGGCATCCTCAGAGCGGGGATTGTCGTCGGTAACGATGACGATGTCGGAAAGACGCGTCGCCACTTCGCCCATGATCGGGCGCTTGCCCTTGTCGCGGTCGCCGCCGCAACCGAAGAGGGTGATGATGCGGCCGGAGGTGAAGGGCCTGACAGAGATCAGCACATTTTCCAGCGCATCCGGCTTGTGGGCATAATCCACATAGGCAAGCGCGCCGTTCTTCGTCTGGCCCACCAGTTCCAGACGGCCGGCCGCGCCGATCAGCTTTTCGAGCGCCTTGAGCGCCGTCGCGGCGGCAACACCGGTGGATATGGCAAGACCGGCGGCAACAAGCGCATTCGCAACCTGGAAATCCCCCGCCAGCGGGATGTCGACTTCATAGATCACGCCGTCATGATGTACTTCGATCATCTGCCTGTGGCGGAAATGCTCGACACGCTTCAAAGTCAGATATTGACCGTTGCGGCCGACGGTGCGCACATCGAGACCTGCTTCGCGCGCCGCGCGGATCGCCTTGTCCGACCATGGATCGTCGGCAAAGATCACGGCGGGAGCGCCTTTTTCCATCAGCGTATCGAAGAGCCGCATCTTCGCGGTCATATAGTCCTCGACGGTCGGATGATAGTCCATGTGGTCACGGCCGAGATTGGTGAAGCCGGCGGCTGAAAGCCTGACACCGTCGAGACGGCGCTGGTCGAGGCCGTGGCTGGACGCCTCCATCGCCGCATGGGTCACGCCCTCGGCAGCAAGCTCGGCCAGAAGCGCATGCAGCGTCACCGGGTCAGGCGTCGTCAGCGCGCCATAATCCTCGCGGCCGGGAGCGATGACGCCCGTCGTACCGATCTGCGCGGCGGCATGGCCTGCGAAAGCCCATATCTGCCGCACGAAGGAGGCGACGGAGGTTTTTCCCGCCGTTCCGGTGACGGCGACCATGGTGTCGGGCTGTTTTCCATAAAAACGGGCGGCGGCGCGAGAGAGATAAAGCCGCGGGTCGGAGACGACCAGCACCGGCACGTCGGCTTCCACCGCATGCCCGGAAACGACGGCAACCGCACCCTTGGCAACCGCGTCCTTCACATAGGCCGCGCCATCCGCCTTCGTGCCCGCAACCGCCACGAACAGGCTGCCGGGCTGAGCCTTGCGGCTGTCTGCGGTTATCCCCCCGATTTCGACCGCCCCTATCCCAGACAGGAGCAATTCATTCAATTCCGGAAACGCATTTCCGGATATATCTCGCAAATTCATCGACTGTGTCCGTCTTGTCCCCCCGGCGCGAATCGCCGGAACATCATAAGCTCTAACAATCAATAAGACACGAGCAAGGCCGAGCCATCCTTGCCGAACTTCGGCTTCACGCCCAGCACCGCCGCCGTGCGGGTGATGATATCGTGCACCATGGGTGCGGCCGACGTGCCGGCAAGCGCCGCGCCGTTGCCCTTGTCGGTCTTCGGCTCGTCGATGAAGGACAGCACCACATATTGCGGATCGTCCATCGGAAAGGCCGACAGGAAGGCGTTGAAGTTCTTGTCGTGCACGTAACGTCCATTGACGACCTTGTCGGCCGTGCCGGTCTTGCCGCCGACATTGAAACCGTCGACGCGCGCATTGCGGCCCGAACCATTGACGCCGTTCCACTCGAACAGGAAACGCATGTCCTTGCTGGCGCCCGGTTTCAGAACCTGCTTCGCCACCAGGTCCGCCTGTTCGCGGGTGCGCGGCAGGAAGGTCGGCTCGATCAGCTTGCCACCATTGACCAGTGCGGCACCGGCAACCGCCGTCTGCAGCGGGGTCGTGGAAACGCCGTGGCCGAAGGAAATGGTAATCGAGTTGATCTTCTTCCACTCGCGCGGCTGCGACGGCAGCGCCACTTCAGGCAGTTCCGTCTGCATGCGGGTCAAAAGGCCTAGCCGCGTCAGGAATTCCTTATGGCCTTCGGTGCCGACGGTATCGGCGATCTTGGCCGTGCCGATATTCGACGAATACTGGAAGATTTCCGGCACCGAGAGCATGCGCCCCTTGCCGTGGAAATCCTTGATGGTGAAGCCGCCGATGCGGATCGGGTAACGCGCATCGAACATGTCGCCGAGGCGGACGCGGCCCGAATCAAGACCCATGGCAATCGTGAAGGACTTGAAGGTGGACCCCATTTCGAACGTGCCGTTCGACATGCGGTTGAGCCAGCCTTCTTTCGCCCCTTCGGCCGGGTTGTTCGGATCGTAATCCGGCACCGAGGCCATGGCGAGGACTTCGCCCGTATGTACATCCAGCACCACGGCACCGGCGCCGATTGCCTGGAACTTGGCGATCGCCGATGTCACGACCTCACGCACGATGGACTGCACGCGCAGATCGATCGACAGCTTCACCGGTTCCAGCGGCTGGTCGCTGGTCATGCCGAGCGCGGTCAGATCGGCCAGCCCCTGGCTGTCGACGTAACGTTCCATGCCGGCCACGCCGCGATTGTCGATATTGACGTGGCCGACCACGTGGGCCGCCGTCGGACCGCCCGGGTAGAATCGGCGTTTTTCCGGACGGAAACCGATGCCGGGAATACCGAGCGCCAGAATCTGGCTCTGCTGCTTCGGCGTCAATTGACGGCGCAGCCACTGGAAGCGCGAATTGGATGTAAGCTTCTGATAGGTGCCACGCTGGTCGAGGTCGGGCAGCACGGTACGCAGCTTCTCGATCGCCTCATCGATGTCGACGATGCGATGCGGCTCGGCAAACAGCGAGACGGTGCGGATATCGGTGGCCAGAACCTCGCCGTTGCGGTCAAGAAGATCGGGGCGCGACGCCATCAGCCGGTCTGCGGGCGCAATGCTCGAAACGGTTTCCTGTTCCGCCATGCCATATTGCACAAGACGCCCGCCCACGACGGCATAAAAGGCCACGAAACCGAAGATGATGAGGCCGACACGGCTTTTCGCCTGGGCGGCGCGCCTCTTGCGGGCGCCTTCGAAAGCCGCATGATCGGTATAGACGCCGGTTGTGCTGGCGGAAAAATGAGCCTTGCTCTTCAAAACCATGACGCGGGAGAGAAAAGACATCAGCGGTTCACCGATCCTGTTATCGTGTCATCCATGTCGTCGGCTTCATCGCCCGCGACGGCGGAGACGGCCGGAGCCGCTGTTGGACGGGAAACACGCGCCCGGGGCGTTGGAACCGGGGCGCCATTGGCAGCGATCTGGCCCGCCGGCGGCGACTTCTTTTTGGCCGCAGCGCCAAGCGTCGCGCCCGGCTTGGAACCGTTGACGGCAGCGGCGATCACATCTTCGACGCTCATGCCTTCCGGCTCCGGCGGCTGCGGCAATTGCGAGCGCAGCATGGGAAGTTCGCGCGGCTGCGCCAGCTGTGTGGGCAGCGTCGGGGAAAGACCAAGCTCGTCCTGATAGGCGTTAACGAGGCGGTGCAGACGGTTCGGCTGCGTCAGCAGCGCCCAGTCCGCCCTCAAGAGATCGATCGTGTCCTTTTCAAGCTTGATCTCGGCCTCGATCTTGCGGACCTCTTCGAGCTTGAGATCGGTCTTGTGCTTGATCGAATAGGTCACGACGGCTGCGGCGACCATGACCCCCATCAAGATGACATCGAAAGTGCGCAGCATATCAGCCTCCCATCTTTTCAAGGCTGGCGAGATCGGGAAGCTCGAAGATCGAGAAATCCGCCGCGCGCGCCGGCGCGGTCGTGCGCAGACCGGCCCGCAGCTTGGCTGACCGGGCACGCGGATTGAGTTCCGCCTCTTCGTCGCTGGCGGCGATCATAGGCTTGCCGATAGCATCGAAAATGGCGGGCTTGTCTTCGACCATGGGCAGATGCCGGGAACCGGCGGCCTTGCCGGACCGATCCGCGAAGAATTTCTTGACGATACGGTCTTCCAGCGAATGGAACGTGACGACGACCAGCCGGCCGCCGGGCTTCAAAACCTGCTCGGCGGCAAAAAGCGCCTGCGCCAGCTCACCCAGCTCATCGTTGACGAAAACGCGCAGCGCCTGAAACACCCGCGTCGCGGGATGGATCTTGTCCTTGGCTTTACGCGGCGTGACGATCTCGATGAGACCGGCCAGATCGCGGGTGGTGCGGAAAGGCTCTTCCGCCCTTCTCTTCTCGATGGCGCGGGCGATGCGGCCCGGCTGCTTTTCCTCGCCGAGAAAACCGAAGATGCGGATCAGATCGCCGACTTTCGCACGATTGACGACATCCGCCGCCGACACGCCGGAAGCGGACATGCGCATGTCGAGGGGGCCGTTCTTCTGGAAGGAAAAACCGCGGTCGGCCTCGTCGATCTGCATGGAGGAAACGCCGATATCGAGAACCACGCCGTCCAGACCGCCTTCGGGCGCGTGCCTGGCCAGATCGGAAAACTGCGACTGAATAAGATTGAGCCTGCCGCCATTGGCGGCAACCATTGCCTGACCACCGGCTATCGCGGTCGGATCGCGGTCGAGCGCGATGACGTTGGCGCCCTGATCCAGAATGGCCTGGGTGTAGCCGCCGGCGCCGAAAGTGCCGTCGAGAATGGTCTTTCCGGATGCAGGCTCAAGCGCGGCAACGACTTCGCGAAGCAGGACCGGGATGTGACGCTGAGGTCCGCCATCGGCATCAGAAGATCGTCCGCCAGAATTCGCCGCCATTCCGTATCCCCGTCCTATGCGGGGCGTGCAGCCGAAAAACCGCGCCCCGCTCTTGCTTCCGCCTGCGCCGCCAGAAACGCATTCGGTTGCCAAAGCTGAAAATGATCCGCCCGTCCGACGAAGGTGACCTCGGTGGAGATGCCGGTGAATTCCCGCACGAAATCCGTCACCATCAACCGACCTTCCTGGTCGAGCTTCATGAAGACACCGCCGCCGTGAACCAGCAGCGACATCGCGTTCGCCTCGGGCGAGAAGGCATCCATGGATGCAATCTGCCGCTCGTAGCGCTCCAGCAGATCCGGACCGCCGACACTGATGGCCGGAAAGGCGAAATCCTGAAGGCAATAAAGCTCCTGGATGCCGCGCCTTGCCAGCACCGAACGAAACGGAGACGGAACCGAAACGCGCCCCTTGGCGTCGATCCTGTTCGTCACGTTCGATAAAAAGCGGTCCATTACTCAACTCGCCCAAACCGCATTCCGCCAGACGAACCATCCGCCCCGCAGACAACACCGGTACGCACGACACATCGCCAAGCGCCAGGGCGACATGCCCTGTAGCAGCCCCTTGCAGGCTCCTCACTCGTTTCAGCGATTGCGGGTCAAAAACACGACCCAGTGTGGTGTGCATTTGGGATATCATGGGACACTATGGGCGTCAATGGGAAGAAGCCGGCACGATACCGACTTCGCATCGGAAATTCATAAGCCGTTAAGTTTAACGAATGGTTTACTTCAGGTGCGCGGATGCGCTTTCACGGCGCGTAAATGCGCAGCGGGATCGCCGTTTTGCTTGTGAAAACAAGGAAATGATTTGCAACGCCGCTCCGACTGCAAAAGGCAATCCGCCGGACGCCACTTCACGGCAAGGACGAACTTTCCCCTGGTGCGACCCTTTTGGACACAGTCCAACCCCTCGCTGGTCTTGTTGAAGGGAATGGCCCTATGTACCCCCGGTTCCTGCTCTCCCCCGCGATCAAGGAAGCAATCTTTTGGCGCCATCCGGCGTTTGCGGCCATGAACAGGAAGTAATAACGCACCGAAGGTGCTGATACCGACCACATTGATATTGAATACAGCCGATTAGAGCTTGACTTCTTAAACTTTCAATTGAATTTATGCTCCGAAAATTGATCTTTATTGAGATATAGTGATGACAATATACGCGGCGGGCTTACCCGCCTTTTTAAGTTATTTCAGTATCGGCCTGGTTTGTTTCGCGATTTTTTCCGCCATTTACACCCGACTGACGCCACACGAAGAAGTTGAACTCATCAAGGCCGGAAATATTTCGGCGGTCGTCGCCTTTCTCGGCGCCCTGATCGGCTTCAGCCTTCCGCTGGCTTCGGCGGCGGCCAACTCCGTCAGCCTTCCCGACTACGTGATATGGGCGGCGATCGGCCTGCTGGTGCAAGTCCTCGCATTCTACATCGCCAAGCTCACCATGACCGACCTGCACCTGAAAATCACCGAGGGTAATGTCGCGGCCGGGCTCTGGAGCGGCGGCATCGCCGTGGTCATCGGCACGTTGAACGCCGCCTGCATGGCATATTGAGGAACAGGCATGTATCTGGACGTGACGGAACATCCGCGTCTTGCCCTCGGAACCATTGCCGCGATAGGCCTTTTTATCGCGTTTTCATCGGAGGAAGAGGTGCTTTACACCTCCGTGGACAAATGCCTTGCCTCAGGGGTCTATCCCAAGGTTTGCCATGCGGCATCCGAAGACGCCAGGCAACATCACCTCGCCACCGCGCCGAGATTTCGCAACATGGTCGCATGTGAAATGGAATATGGCGCGGGGAACTGTTCTGAACTGAAACAAAGCTTCGATCCCGGCAATTCCACCGGCGTGGGCGCCTTCGCACCTTCACCGGCCGGATTTGTCATGCCTCGCTCCATCGAGCACTTTGCAGACTATAGCGAATACCGCCGCCGTCAGCAAAACAGCAAGTCGGGTTCCGCGGGTGCGATGTCGGCCTATCGCAAACGCAACGGGGATCTCGTCACACCGGATGTGAGCGTCGACCAACGAAACGGCGGCTCCTCGGGCGGAGGCGCTGCAGGAGGCGGCGCGCTGGCGAGTGACATGAAACCGCTCAACGCCAAAACCAACGTCAAGGGCCGCGGCGGATTTGGCGGCCACTCCTTTTCCGGAGGGTGACATGCGTCGCATCACAGTCCCACCGCGTCCGGATTGGCGCGAGAAAGCCAATGCCGTGGGTTTCTCCTTCCATGAAATGCACGGCGAGCCTTATTGGGTGGACGATGCGGCCTATTGCTTCGGACTCGATGAAATCGAGCGCGACATCGAAGAGCCGAGCCAGATCCTGCACGATATGTGCATGGATCTCGTCGCCGACATCGTAAACAGTGAGGAGACGCTCACCCGTCTTGCCATCCCGCGCGATTATCACGATGTGATCCGCAATTCCTGGCGGCGGGGTGACCGCCACCTGTATGGCCGCTTCGATCTTGCCTATGACGGACAGGGTCCCGCAAAGCTGCTCGAATACAACGCCGACACGCCCACTTCCGTCTTCGAGACGGGATATTTCCAATATAACTGGCTGACGGATCAGGTCGCCCTCGGAATCCTCCCGGCGCAGACCGACCAGTTCAACTCGGTTCAGGAAGCCTTGATCGAGGCCTTTGGACAGTTTTCGCGCGACAGGATTTTCCATTTCGCGGCGGTGAGCGACAGCGCCGAAGATTGCGGCACGACGATCTATCTCATGGACTGCGCCATTCAGGCCGGCCACCGCGCCCAATTTCTCGACATTCGTGACATCGGCATCGATGCGAGCGGGCGTTATGCCGACCTCCAGAATCGCGTCATCGAACGCTGCTTCAAGCTTTATCCCTGGGAATTCATGTTACGGGAATCCTTTGCCGCGCATCTGCCTGCGGAGAGCGGCATCTTCATCGAGCCGGCCTGGAAAGCCGTGCTGTCGAACAAGGGCCTGCTGCCCATGCTTTGGCAGCGGCATCGAAATCACCCGAATCTGCTCCCGAGTTTCTTTCCCGACGATCCGGAAATATATGAATTACGGGATTATGTGGTGAAACCGCTTCTGTCGCGTGAAGGCGAAAATGTCAGCCTTTATCGAAACCGGCGCGAAATTTTATCGGCTCCGGGCAGTTATGGCAAAGAGGGCTATGTTTTTCAGGCCTATGCGCCATTGTTCAGGAGCGAGTTCGGATATGCCGTGCTCGGAAGCTGGATCGTCGCCGACCGACCCTGCGGGCTCGGCATTCGCGAGGATCCATCGCCCATTACCGCAAATCTCTCCCGCTACGTTCCCCATATCATAGAGGGCTGACCCCCGCTGAAAAATCGGCAGGAAAATTCGCCAGTTGGCCTGTAAGCCGGGTTCTGTATGGCCCCGGTTTGACCCGGAACGTGGCAGCCATTCATCTGGGACGGCATTTGCATGCCGCCTCGCGCAACCCACCCGGATGACGGGCCTGGAAACCGGCTGTAAACGGGCTTTCGCCCGTCCCGTGTCATCCCTATTCGGTCTTGCTCCCGGTGGGGTTTACCTTGCCGCCGCTGTTGCCAGAAGCGCGGTGGGCTCTTACCCCACCCTTTCACCCTTACCATGCGATGCATGGCGGTTTGCTCTCTGTGGCACTTTCCCTGGGGTCGCCCCCGCCGGACGTTATCCGGCACCGTATTTCCGTGGAGCCCGGACTTTCCTCACCTTACCGTCTTTCGACATTGGTAAAGCGCGGCTGCCCGGCCAACTGGCATGGGCTGCATAACCATGTTCCGAAACGAAAGCCACCGAAAAGCGACGGGAAAGATCAAAGAAATGCCGGTTTGAAATCCGTCGAGAAGGCATCGTCGACGATTTTCCCATCCCGCAGCAGCGTGGCGCCCAGCCGTCCGATCTCGTCGGAACTCTTGGCCGCCGTGCCGTTACCGCCGGTCAGAACCGCAATGCGCGGCGAAGCGGTAAAACCGATGGCTGGATAACCGCTCCGGGTTTTGGAGACGACGCAGGCGGCCATCGAGACACGCGACAGATCAACGGAAGGCACCAGCGTCCCGACGATGGCGGACAGATGATCCCGCACGCTTTCGCGTCCGCCGGACCGGAACCATTCCCGGATTTCCGGGTCGCTGCCGAGCCTTTTATCGTCCGGGTCGCCGCCGATCTTCAGATAGAACTTGCCATCGGGATACAGCACCGGCGGCAGCAGATAAATATGCTTCTTCGTATCGCGCGGCTCATAGATCAGCGACGGCATGCCCGCATATTGCCCAAGGTCCACCTCGTCTATCTCGAAGAAAGCGACCGTGCGCGCATAGATGTCGAGAGAAACCGGCTGCGGCAGCAGATCTTTGGTGATCGAGAAGCCGCCGGCCGCCACCAGCACCCGGTCTGCCTTATAAACCGCACCGGAAGCCGTGCGCACCGAAGCGCGGCCATCTTCTTCCCGCGTCGAAACGACGATATCGTCGATCAGCGTCACACCGGCCTTTGCCGCAAGGATCGCCTGCGCCTTCACCAGTGCGCGCGGATTGACATATCCGGCATTGTCCCTTTCGAACACGCCTTCGCAGCCCGGTTCGAAGGAGAAATAGGGGAAGCGGCCTTTGAGGCTCTCGTCATCCAGCAACTCCGTCGAAACACCCAGCCGCGCCGCCGCCCTGCAGACATCGTCGACAAACATATTGCCGCCGCCCCGCTGCGGCCCCACCATCAGGCAACCGACCGACGCGTAAAATTCGACGCCGCTTGTGGCGGCAATATCGCCATAACGCGCGATCGAGCGGTTGGCGAGCAGCGCCCAGTCGGCATCGCCGTCGATGGTACGGGTAATCCGCGCCTCGTCGTAATGGCTGGCGAAAACGCCCTGATGCGACCTGATATCGGCTGGTTCGCCGGGACCGATCAGCGCCACGCCATCCACCGTTTCCGCCAGATGGCGGGCGGCGGCGGCGCCCATCATGCCGCGACCCACGACGATATAGTTGAAATGTCCCGACATGCCGCCCTCTTCATCCACCCAGTTCAGTAGCAACCTTGTAGCCGCTTCGCAGAAGGATGTCAGACGAAAACCGGCGACATTTCGGCGGCAAATTCGTCCTCGGCCAGTTGACCGTTCAGAAGCAGCACTGCACCAAGCCGCCCGATCTCGTCCGAAGACTTGGCGGAGACGAAATTTCCGCCGGTCAGAACCGCCATGTTGGAGGATTGCGTATAGCCGATATAGGGATAACCGCTGCGGGTGATGGAAGCGACACAGGAACCGGAGGTCACGGCGCAGCCGGCTAGGTCCGGCATCAGCGACAGGGCCTTCCTCTTCAGGAATTCCACCTCATCCGGCGCGCCGTCGGAATGGAACCAGTCCACCGCCTCGGCCAGCGTCTCAAGCCTGCCCTTCTCGCTTTCGCCGCCGATCTTCAGATAGACCTTGCCATCGGGATACCGCACCGGCGGCAGAATGTAGACTATGTCGTCCTCGGTCTCGGCCAGCACGATGGTCGACGGCATGGAGCCGAATATGGCCTGCCTCGCCTCATCCAGCTCGAAAAACACAATGGTGCGGCCTGTCGCCGCCATGTCGACCGGCGAAGGTAGCAGCTCGGCCATGTTGGTGAAGCCCCCCGCGGCCACGATAACCTTTTCCGCAGTGCGGACGACGCCTTCCCGCGTCAACACTTCCACGCCATGCGAGGTATCGCGAATATGGGCTGCAGTTTCGCGCACCAGATGTGCACCCTGTGCCCCGGCAATCGAGCACTGCGCCTTCACCAAGGCGCGCGGATTGATGTGGCCGGCATTCTGCGCCTCGAAATAACCGCCATGATCGGCAGACAGGGAGAACATCGGAAACCGGTCACCGAGGACATCAGCGCCGAGCGTTTCCACCCCGAGACCGAGACGGCCGGCGGAAGAAAGCGCTCGCGACACATAGTCTCCCGCAAGACCCTTGCCGTTTCCGGTAAACAGGCAGCCGGCTTCAGTAAAGAAGCGGATGCCGCTTTTGGCCTCGATCTCGGCATAACGCCGGATGGAACGCTGCGCGAGTTCCGCCCATAACGGATCGCCATCAAACCCACGGGTGATACGCGCTTCGTCATAATGGCTTGAAAACACGCCTTTATGGCTCTTGCGATCGGCGGGTTCGCCCGGTCCGATCAGCGCCACGCCATCCGTTTGCGCCGAAAGATGCCGCGCCGCGGCAGCCCCCATCATCCCGGCCCCGACCACGATATATTTGAAATCCGGCATGACATGCTCCGTATCAGATTTGCTCCTGACTACAGCATGCCCGTGCGAACCGGAATCGCTTTTCGCAAAACCATGGGGCGCGGTCGCATTTCCGGACGGAAAACGGCGCCACTTTTCCGGGAAAGGCTTCCGGAAAAGATAAGCGCAGGTCTCAACCGGCCAGCAGTGCCTGCACCTTGCCGCAATAACGCTTGGATACCGGGTTCATGCGCGTGGCGCCATGGCCGGCATTATACCGCAGGATCGTGCTGCAAACCTCGCCGCCGCCAAGCTGATGGGCAGTTGCCAGATATTGCATGCCCCAGCGAATATTGGTCTCGGGATCGTAGAGCGCCTTTGTCGTGCCGCGAAAGCCCATCATGCGGGCCGTGGCCGGCTTGATCTGCATCAGCCCGACCTCGCCGGCGCTGCCGCGGGCCTTCGGGTTGAACTTGCTTTCCACCGAAACCACGGCATGCGCCAGATTGGTGGGAACGCCGTAACGCTTGGCATATTTGACGATCAGATCGGAGTAATCGTTCCTGAGGGAGGCGGGCAGGCTCTTTTCCGGAATGGGATAACCGGGTTTGCGGAAGAAGGTCTCCAGCGTCACGGTTTTGGTCTTCACGTCCTCGTCTTTGGCAAAAGCAATCCCCGCCTGAGAAGCGAGCATGACAACACCCGCCGCAACAGCAACAACAACCCTGTTCATATGTAGAAAAAGTCTCCAGATCGGACGACCGGCACAATGAAGCGATACAAATATTCAGCGCCCGGAAAGTCGAGATCGACTTTCCGCTGTCCGGTCTCCTTGATTGATATTGACGGTATGTTCCCCTGAAGAACGTCACCGCATGCAGTGACGTTCTTAAACTTCCTCAATGCGGATTAACTGTGGCACATCAAAAAAATCGACTTGAACACCAGGAAAACGGGGAACCATTTTCCAGAATTCACGTTCAGGCAGCCGAAAATTTCGGCAGGCTGGCGATCAGCCGGTGCAACGTGTCGATGGTGGAAAAATCCGCGATGCCATCCACCAGAGCCGGGCGGAAATGTCGCTGGAAGGCTGCCACGGCGCCTTCGGTTTTCTCGCAATAAGCGCCTGTGATTTCAACGCCATATCCATAGATGGACAACATCGACTGCAATGCTTCGACGGGTTGGCCATGGTCGCCGCGCTGGAAAAAGCGGCCGCCGCGGATCGGCGCGGGCTCCACCCAATGGCCGACACCGTGCTGCGACAGGATGTCCCACGGGAATTTCTCACCCGGATCGACCTTGCGGATCGGCGCGACGTCCGAATGGGCAAGCACCCTTTCAGGCGCGATGGACCAGCGCTGGCCGCAATCGCGACACAATTCGATGACGGCTTCCACCTGCTTCTTCGGAAATTCCGGCAGGCCGCCGGGATGGCCCTGATTGGCGATTTCGATGCCGATGGAGCGGGAATTGATATCTTCATCCCCTGCCCACACGCTTTTGCCCGCATGCCAGGCACGGCGGGCTTCCGCAACCAGCTGAACGACACGCCCGTCTTCGAAGACGAAATAATGGCTGGAGACCTGACTGTCCGGATTGCAGAGCCACGACAGGGCGCCATCGGCCGTCGTCATGCCGGTATAATGCAGAAGAATGATATCCGGCCCGGCCACACCCAGCCTTTCGCCATGGTTGGGCGAAGGCGCAACGGCCGCGCCCCGGAAATCCGGGGTAAAATCCGGCAGACATTCACTCATGCGACGCGGCGTTCTTTCTCGATGGCCGCATAGGCGGCATTGAGAGCCGCCATACGCTCATTCGCCGCCGCATGCAATTCCATCGGAACGCCGCGGGCGATGAGCTTGTCCGGATGGTGCTCGGCAACCAGCGAACGGTAACGTTTGCGAATGTCGGAGAAATCGTCGGAAGGCGAAACACCGAGCACGCGATAGGGATCGCGCCCGTCCATGTGCACGTGCCGCGCCATGATCGTTTCGAAGTGATCTTCGGTGATATGGAAGATTTCCGCGATACGGCCGAGGAAGGCCAGTTCCCGCTCGTGGATCAGCCCATCGGCCTTGGCGATATGGAACAGGCCGTCGATGACGCTTTCCAACATCTCGCAATTGTCATGGCCCGAACCGCACAGGCCCGCGAGCCGCTCCGCATAGGCCTCGTAACCGGCGACATCCTGACGGGCGAGATTATAAAGACGGGCGACGTTCTTGGCTTCTTCTTCCGGAAAATCGAAGATCTGCCGGAAGGCGCGCACCTCGGCATCGTTGACGACGCCGTCGGCCTTCGCCATCTTGGCCGAAAGCGCGATGATCGCCACGGAGAAGGAGACTTTGCGGCGCGTTTCCGGGTCACCCTCGAACAGGGTGCGGATGGCTTCCACAACGCGCCCGAGCGCACCGCCCGCCGCGTCGCCGATTGCGCCGAGCAGCCGTTCCCACAGGGATGAAATTTGCAGACAGGCGAAATCGAACATCATGGCGACAAGCATGACGGGATATTGCCGCGAATGCAATATGTCGAGCGGGCCGGCGGCATTAACTTTTATTCATCTTTGCGACAGTTTTGCTTCAGGAACAAGAGCGCAGGAAACCGCGCGGCGGGGGTTTTCCACAGGCGCCGCAAACGAGGACCGGCACGCGGCGGCCTTGACGCGGATTGAAACGATTATATTCGTCCGGCTTCCTCAAGCCGCTGAAAAACCGCGAGAAATCGGCGTTTTTCTTCATAAATTCACTTTACACCTACACGCGGCTGTCGCATCCATTTGCCAGACATGTCTTTGGGTATACGTGAAAAGGAGAGCCATGATGGCCAAACAGAAAGTCGCAATGCTGACCGCGGGTGGCCTTGCGCCCTGTCTCTCTTCGGCCGTTGGCGGCCTGATCGAGCGCTATAGCGACATCGCCCCGGAAATCGACATCATTGCCTATCGCTCCGGCTACCAGGGCGTGCTTCTCGGCGACCATATCGCGATCACGGCGGACATGCGGGAAAAGGCGCATCTGCTGCACCGCTACGGCGGCTCACCGATCGGCAACAGCCGCGTCAAGCTCACCAACGCCGCCGATTGCGCCAAGCGCGGCCTCGTTAAGGAAGGCGACAATCCGCTGCGCGTCGCCGCCGAACGGCTGGCCGCTGACGGCATCACCATTCTCCATACCATTGGCGGTGACGACACCAACACGACGGCCGCCGACCTTGCCGCCTATCTCGGCGCCAACGGTTACGACCTTACCGTCGTCGGCCTGCCGAAGACGGTGGACAATGACGTTGTACCGATCAGGCAGTCGCTCGGCGCCTGGACGGCTGCCGAAGTCGGCGCCGCCTTCTTCGACAATGTCAGCAACGAACAGAGCGCGGCGCCGAAGACCTTCGTCATCCATGAAGTCATGGGCCGCCATTGCGGCTGGCTGACGGCCGCCACCGCCCGCGCCTACATCCAGAAGACCAGCGGCAACGAATATGTCGAAGGTCTGATGATGAACACGCACATGAAGAACATCGACGGCATCTATCTGCCGGAAATGGCCTTCGACATCGAAGCGGAAGCCGAGCGTCTGAAGGAGATCATGGACAGGAACGGCTATGTCACCCTGTTCGTATCGGAAGGTGCAGGCCTTGATTCCATCGTCGCGGAACGCGAAGCGTCCGGCGAAGCCGTCAAGCGCGATGCCTTCGGCCATGTGAAGATCGACACCATCAATGTCGGCGGCTGGTTCCAGAAGCAGTTCGCCAGCCTCATCGGCGCCGAACGCTCCATGGTGCAGAAATCAGGCTATTTCGCCCGTTCCGCCGCCGCCAATGGCGACGACCTGCGCCTCATCCAGGGCATGGTCGACCTGGCGGTCGAAAGCGCCCTCAACAAGGTTTCCGGCGTTACCGGCCATGACGAAGACCAGAAAGGCAAATTGCGGACCATCGAGTTTCCGCGTATCAAGGGTGGAAAGCATTTCGACCTCTCTGCAAAATGGTTTACCGAAGTGATGGAACACGTCGGTCAGCCGTTCACAGCGGCCTGATTTTACGATAGTCTAAAATAAGACGGCGACAGGGAGGGCAAGGAGGAAGAGAATGTCTGGACAGGCCTGGCTGATTTTTTGTGCAGCATGTGCCGTAGTGTTCGCACTTCCCTCTCCCCTTGTATTCTCTGTCGCCTCCTATGCCGCCATTCGCGGCAGGAAGACGGTGTTCGCCTCCGTCAGCGGCGGCGCCCTCGGCATCGTCACGGCGATGACGATTTCAGCCATTCCGGTGGCCGGCCTCGTTTATCTGCCGCAATCCTTCGTTGAAATCGTGCAATGGGCCGGCATCGGCTGGCTGATGCTGTTTTTCCTGTGGACCTTCGCCACGCCCGCCGCCCAGGCAGCCAATGCAGACAACGACAATCTGCCCGGCAAATCGTGGAGTGGCATCTTCCGCGATTGTTACGCCGTCGCCGCGCTGCGTCCGCGCTATTTCGCATTCTTTCTGGCGCTGCTGCCGCAATTCGTTTCCACCTCCGGCAACGCCGTTGAAACTTTCGCCATGGCGCAGGCCGCAATCCTGCTGCTGGCGCTTGCCATCCTGGCGGCGCAGGCGCTGTTTGCCGCATCGACTCTGGCCCTGGTGCGCCGCATGTCGGGCGAGAAGAAAATTCGGCCAAAATACCGGACCCACTTCATTTCCGGCCGCGCCGTCAGCGCCGGATACAGGCGTATCGCCGCCTGAAAAACCGGGAGGCAACCTCCCGGCTTGCCGCTTTCCTTACAATAGGTTAATGAAGGCTCGACGGGACACTGCCTGCTTCGCTCGACGCGGGGGTATCGAAAGACAGGCATAACGAAGGCGACAACATGCGAAATTCGGGCAAATTCCGCGGAAGAAGGGCACTTCTTCTGTCTTCCACGGTGGGCCTCGCACTTGCATTGGCCGGATGCACCAGCGTCGAATATACCGCAAAGGAAGGGCCTGACGGCCCGAAGATCGCGACAGTTCACCCCGCTGCTGCCGGCCAGCCGACCGCACAACCGGCAATGGCAGAGGCCCCGGAAGGTATGGCGCCGGCTACCCAGCCAACGCAGACCGCGGAAGCCTCCTCTCAGCCAGCGGCGCTTCCCACCGCAGTCGCCGTCAAGGGCGGACGCGTGGCACTGCCGCCGGCGTCCGAAATCGCAGCCGCTGCCGCCATCGCCGCGCAGATGCAGCCGCAGCAGAACGAGATGGCGCAGGCCACAGTGACGACATCTGCGCCGGCCACGGCCGCAGCCCTCGCGCCGACGGCTGCAACACCGGCGGCGGCCGCCATCGAAACGGCAGATATGGCCGCAAGACCTGCCACTCACAACGCCGCGGCCGAATTGCCGCAGGTGGTTGCCGTCAAGGGCAGCTTCCCGCCCGCGCCGCCGCCGCCCGGTTCGCCCTCCATCGGCACCGAACTGACGGCGGAGCGGAAAGTCGTTCCGCTGCCGAAGCCGGACAGCACGGTTCTGGCCTATGCAGCCGGCCCCACCAATGCCGCCCTTGCCGCCATCCGGCAAAACGAAACGATGACGGCGCCGCTGAGATCGGCGCCAGCCGGACGCGAGAAGCTGAGCGGGCTGATTTCCAAATACGCCACCATGTATGACGTGCCGGAAGATCTGGTACACCGGGTGGTGCAGCGGGAAAGCATGTATAATCCCGGCGCCTATAATGGCGGCCATTTCGGCCTGATGCAGATCAAGCACGCCACGGCCCGCTCCATGGGCTTCGACGGCCCGGCGTCCGGCCTGTTCGACGCCGAAACCAACCTGAAATATGCCGTCAAATACCTGCGCGGCGCATGGCTTGTCGCCGATAACAACCGCGACAACGCGGTCCGCCTTTATGCGCGCGGTTATTATTACGACGCCAAGCGCAAGGGCATGCTGCACGTTCTGCGGAAGTAATAGCTCCGGCTGCATTCGGAATGCCGTTTGAATTCGTTCGGCTTCTCGAGACCGGTGACAGAAGCGCCTGAAATTTTCTCTCCGTCATCCTCGGGTCAAGCCCGAGGATGACGTCGTATGTGAGGAGGTCTCGCTCGCAACCTAGATGCCGATGGTTTCCCACAGTCTCTTTGATCCGTTGCTTTCACCCACAGGCCCTGTCATCAAACTGTAGCGTCACGGCTGTAGAGGCCTCTCAATCGACTGAGAGGTGAACATATGACGCGTGCGGCACCCAAGACCGGCTTCAGCAAAAACACGAAACTGAAGTCCGCATTGCTCCAGCACAAGGCACTCTCGAAAAGCGGCCTTTCCGAACGCTTCTTCGGGGTTCTTTTTTCCGGTCTCGTCTATCCGCAAATCTGGGAAGACCCGGAAATCGACATGGAAGCGATGGAGCTTGGCGAAGGCCACCGCATCGTCACCATCGGCTCCGGCGGCTGCAACGTGCTGGCCTATCTCTCGCGTAACCCGGCCAGCATCGATGTCGTGGATCTCAATCCGCACCACATCGCCCTCAACAAGCTGAAGCTTGCCGCCTTCCGCCACCTTCCCGCCCATCAGGACGTCGTGCGCCACTTCGGCCGCGCCAATACCCGCAGCAACAGCCTCGGTTATGACCGTTTTATCGCCGATCACCTCGACGATACGACCAAGGCCTATTGGTCGAAGCGTACCCTTTCCGGCCGCCGCCGCATCTCCGTCTTCGACAGGAATATCTATCGCACCGGCCTGCTCGGCCGTTTTATCGGCGCCGGCCACCTCATGGCCCGCCTGCATGGTGTGAAGCTCACCGAAATGGCCAAGAGCCGCACACTGGATGAACAGCGCCAGTTCTTTGACAGCAAGGTCGCCCCGCTGTTCGACAAGCCGGTGGTACGCTGGCTGACGAAGCGCAAAAGCTCGCTGTTCGGCCTCGGCATTCCGCCGCGCCAATATGACGAGCTCGCAAGCCTTTCCGCAAACGGCACCGTTGCCGCCGTGCTCAAGGAGCGGCTGGAAAAGCTCGCCTGCAACTTCCCGCTCAGCGACAATTATTTCGCCTGGCAAGCCTTCGCGCGCCGTTACCCCGAGCCGCACGAGGGCGCCCTGCCCGCCTATCTCAAGCCGGAATATTACGAAACGATCCGCGACAACACCTCGCGCGTCGCCGTGCATCATGCCACCTATACCGAGCTTCTGTCGCGCAAGCCGGCAAGCGCCGTCGACCGCTATATCCTGCTCGACGCGCAGGACTGGATGACGGACACGCAGCTCAACGACCTGTGGTCGCAGATCAGCCGCACCGCCGCGCCCAGTGCGCGCGTCATCTTTCGCACCGCGGCCGAAAAAAGCGTCATCGAAGGCCGGCTGTCTCCCGATATTCGCAACCAGTGGGTCTATCTCGACGAGCGCTCGAAAGAGCTGAACGCCATGGACCGCTCGGCCATCTATGGCGGCTTCCATATCTATCAGAGGGCTATGGCATGAAAACCATCGGTGAGAATGTCGGCCTTGCAGACAGCGCACATGCGGGCCTGATGGACCGCATGTATCGTCATCAGCGGCATATTTACGATATCACCCGCAAATATTACCTGCTCGGCCGCGACAGGACCATTTCCGGTCTCGACGTGCCGAAGGGCGGCACGCTGCTGGAAGTCGGCTGCGGCACCGGCCGCAATTTGTTGCTGGCCAGCCGCAAATTTCCGCAGGCCAGACTGTTCGGCCTCGATATTTCCGCCGAAATGCTGCTGACCGCGTCTGAGAATTTTTCCGGCAAGGCGGAGCGTCCCCTTTTGCGCGTGGCGGACGCCACCGCTTTCCGCGCTGCCGAATTCGGCCAGCCCGATGGTTTCGACCGCGTCATGATCCCCTATGCGCTCTCCATGATCCCGGACTGGGAAAAGGCGATCGAACAGGCGCTCGCGGCTCTGAAACCCGGCGGCTCGCTGCATATCGTCGATTTCGGTCAGCAGGAGCAATTGCCGAACTGGTTCCGCGCCCTGCTGCAGGCCTGGCTCACCCGTTTTCACGTCACGCCCCGCGCCAATCTCCGTTATGTTCTGGCCAATATGGCTGGCCGCTTTGACGGCAATCTTGAATTCGAAGAGATCGCCCGCGGTTACGCGTGGCGGGCCGTCATCACGCTTCCGGTCGCCGAAGTGCAGCCGAAAATCAGCCGGATGTTGGCGGACGCCTGATTCTCGAAAGAGATTGCGGCACCTCCACAAGAGCTGGTGTGGCCCCGCCAACGCGGCCTCCCCTTTACGGCGCTTTGCCGTTATTCCCGCCGCCGCACCGCAAATCGCTTCGAATACAGCGACTTGGGAAGCCTAAAAGGGCCGTTGCCCCTTGCCATATCAGTTTGTTTACCATGTTATGGGTAAATCGGGAGATGCGCCGCACCATGTTGCGGCTGCGGGATGGGCAACAACACTTTCACCAGGGTTCCAATGCGGCTGCGTTTATCGGCACTTTTGTCGGCTTTGCTGTTGATCGGCGGCTGTACCTCCACGAGTTATGACCTGCTTGAAACCGCGTCCGTTTCCAAGCCGAAATTTTCCGATACCGACCCGCAGGATTTCGGCACGAACAACCCGCATCGTCATGAGGTACATGGCATCGACGTCTCCAAATGGAATGGCGATGTCGACTGGCCGACCGTGCGCAAATCCGGCGTGGCCTTCGTCTTCATCAAGGCGACAGAGGGATCGGACCGCATCGATCCGAAATTCGGCGACCATTGGCGCAGCGCCGCCGCGGCGGATATTCTGCACGCACCCTATCATTTCTATTATTTCTGCTCGACGGCGGACGCCCAGGCCGACTGGTTCATCCGTAACGTGCCGAAGGACGCCGTGACCCTGCCGCCGGTTCTCGACGTGGAATGGAACCCCGCCTCCCCCACCTGCAAGACGCGTCCGGCACCCGGCATCGTCCGCGCCGAGATGCAGCGTTTCCTCGACCGGATCGAGGCGCATTATGGCAAACGCCCGATCATCTACACCTCGGTCGATTTCCACCGCGACAATCTCGTCGGCCAGTTCAAGAACTATCATTTCTGGGTGCGCTCCGTCGCCGCGCATCCGACCAAGATCTATGAAGATCGGCAATGGGCCTTCTGGCAATATACGGCCACCGGTGTCGTGCCAGGGGTGAACGGACCAACCGATATCAACGTCTTTGCCGGCAGCGAGAAAAACTGGCGTAAATGGGTGGCTTCCGCCAAATAACACGGCCAAGAAGCAACACATTCGAAAAAACCGCGTTCTCACCTATCGTCAGACCGCGAGACCCGTTTTTTTGTCGCAAACATGTGGGTAAAGCGGGCCTACAACCCATTGAGGAAATTCCCATGTCCACCTTCCGGTCGCGCAGCATCGTTTTTGCCGCCGCTTTGTCGCTTCTCTCCACCGGCTCCGCCTTCGCCACGCCGCCCGTGGCCTCGCCTGACGATCCCAAGCAGGTTGCCTGCGGCGGTGATCTCGGCGCATTTCTCGATGGCGTCAAAACCGACGCGCTCGCCAAGGGCGTTCCGGCCGAAGCAATCCAGAAAGCCCTTGCCGGAGCGCAGATCGACCCGAAGGTGCTCTCGCGTGACCGCGCGCAGGGGGTCTTCCGCCAGACCTTCCTGGAATTCTCACAGCGCACCGTCAGCCAGGCCCGGCTCGATATCGGCCGCAAGAAGCTGCAGGAACTCTCTTCCACCTTCGCCCGCGCCGAAAATGAATTCGGCGTACCGGCCGGCGTCATCGCCGCCTTCTGGGCCATGGAAACCGATTTCGGCGCCGTTCAGGGCGATTTCAATACCCGCAACGCGCTGGTAACCCTCTCGCATGATTGCCGCCGCCCGGAACTCTTCCGCCCGCAGCTGCTGGCGCTGATCGAAATGGTCCAGCATGGCGACCTCGATCCCGCCACCAATACCGGCGCATGGGCCGGTGAAATCGGCCAGGTACAGATGCTGCCCAAGGACATTATCGCCTTTGGCGTCGATGGAGACGGCGACGGCCATATCAACGTCAAGAGCAGCGCGCCCGACGCCATCCTGACCGCGGCGAAATTCATCCAGCATCTCGGCTTCAAGAAGGGCGAACCGTGGATTCAGGAAGTCTCCCTGCCGGAAAACCTGCCCTGGGAAAAATCCGGCCTCGGCGGCCCGCTCACCGCCGGCGAATGGTTCGCGCTCGGCGTGACCCCGCGTGACGGTAACAGGAACTTTGCCTCCCTGCCCGCCGCCCTCATCATGCCGCAGGGCCGCAAGGGGCCGACCTTCATCACCTATCCGAATTTCAACATCTATCTGGAGTGGAACCAGTCCTTCATCTACACGACGTCGGCCGCTTATTTCGCTACCCGCCTGATGGGCTCCCCCGTCTACAACAAGGGCAACCCGGAGCCTGGTTTCGACGATGCGACCATGAAAGAGCTTCAGACCAAGCTCGAAGCGCGCGGCCACAATGTCGGCAAGGTGGACGGCATTCTCGGTTCCGGCACCCGCGTCGCCATCCAGAAGGAACAGCAGCGCCTCGGCCTGCCCGCGGATGGCTGGCCGACGGCCGCCCTTTTGCAGGCGCTTTAACCAATCTTAACGGCGCTCTCCGGCCCTTAATCTGTCGGTCGGAATCAAGGCGGAAATCGTTAATCTCGACTGGATGACTGGGGATAACACCCCGGTCATTTACTTTTTTTAAACTTATGAAGCACTGCGTGATAAGAAAATAGTCTTTTATTTTCAGTTATTTAAAGAAAATGCTTTTTTAAGCCATCATAAAGCGTGCTGCACCGCATCACAGAAACCGCTTTTCAACCGCCACAAAACGGTCATATTATCGACCCTGTCAAGAACAGGAGGCACCCATGGGACTTACAAAATCTCTCAATGCCTTGGCAGTCGGTTTGGCGTTTTTGTTCGTAGCGATGATGCTGTTCATCTAACGAGACGTGAAGACCAAACGCAGTGAAGAACCGTAGATGACACGATTTTAAAAAGCGCAGGCCCTAAGGGACCTGCGCTTTTTTCATGTCGGCAATGACCTGCCTCGATCAGGCGGCGCTGCGGCGCAGACGCTCCAGCCCGAGATTTTCCAGCACGGCGTCAACCAGCGGTGCACGGTTCATGGTATAGAGGTGGAACTCGTTGAAACCACGCCGTTGCAGATCGGCGATCTGCTCGGCTGCAACGTCAGCGGCCACACGGGCGCGCCCTTCCAGATCCTCGTCATAACCTGCGAAACGCTCATCCAGAAAACCGGGAACGCTGGTGCCGCAGCGGCCGGCGAAACGCTTGAGCTGAGTGAGATTCTGGATCGGCATGATACCGGGAACCACCGGAATGGTAATGCCCGCCGCGATCACCCGCTCCATGTAACGCTCGAAAACGTCGTTATCGAAGAAGAACTGCGTCAGCGCCCGCGTCGCACCATTATCCGCCTTGCGTTTCAGCATGTCGATATCGACCGCCTCGCTTGCGCTTTCGGGATGCTTCTCAGGATAGGCCGATACGGAAATTTCGAAATCGCCGATTTCGCGCAGCCCCTTTACCAGTGCTGCGGCGTTTTCGTAACCTTCGGGATGCGGCTGATAGGCCGTGCCGATACCGGTGGAAGGATCGCCGCGCAGCGCCACGAAATGGCGAACGCCGGCATTGCGAAACTCTTCGATGACCTGATGCACGTCGTCACGGCTGGCATCCACGCAGGTCAGATGCGCGGCGGTCGGCAGATGACTGTCGCCGATCATGCGGCGCACCGCATCCAGCGTCGGCGCCTTGGTGGAGCCGCCCGCGCCATAGGTGACGGATACGAAATCCGGATCCCACTTCTTCAGCTCGGCCACCGTTTCCCAGAGCTGGTTTTCCATCTCGGGATTCTTGGGCGGGAAAAACTCGAAAGACAACCGGATATCGCCCCGGATATCGCCATTGTGGCGCGCGGTTTCCGACCTCAACATATCATGCCCTCCCGGCAGCAAATAAAACGGCCTCTTGCACCACATCGTCTGCCATCAGCAGCCGCTGGTCGCGGGCAACCCATATCGTCACGTCCAGAGCTTCGTCGGACGCTTTTTCGGAATGAAGATCGACGGCGCGCTCCGGAGACAGCCCGGCCTTTTTCAGCCATTCTTCCATCAGCGGATGCGAAAAGCCGAGCCGGACATGCGCATGCTCGTCGCGCAGATATTCGAAGGTATGCGGCGCGAGATCGATGACGATCAACCGCCCACCCGGGCGCAACATGCGCGCGGCCTCGGACAGCGCGATTTCCGGCTGGTCGAGGAAATGCAGTACCTGGTGGATGACGATCAGATCGAAATCCTGTCCCTCGAGCGGCAGGTTGAGAATATCGCCATGGCGAACCGAGGCATTGACCACGCCCGCCTTGTCGAGATTGGCGCGCGCCACCGACAGCATGTCGCGGCTGGCGTCGACACCGATCGCGCGGCGATAAATGCCGCTCAGAAGCTGCAGGATGCGGCCAGTGCCCGTGCCGAGATCGAGAAGAGAATCGATCGGAGTGGTCCCCACCAGCTTCAGCAACGCGCCTTCCACGGCCTCGTCGCTGACATGCAGGCGGCGCAGCTCGTCCCAGGCGGAAGCGTTGCGGCTGAAATAATCCTGCGCCCGCTCCGCCCGCACCCGCTTGACGGTGGCAAGCCGCTCGCTGTCGCGTAGGAGAACGGCATCGGAGGACGATGCGGCGGCCAGCAGCTGCCGGACAACGATGGCGGGCTCACCATCCTGCCGCAGGCGGAAATAGGCCCATGCACCTTCCTGATAACGCTCGATCAGCCCCTCTTCCGTCAAAAGCTTGAGGTGACGGGAGATGCGCGGCTGCGACTGGCCAAGGATTTCGGTAAGATCGGTAACCGTCAGATCGCCGGCCGAAAGAAGCGCCAGCAAACGAAAGCGCGTCGGCTCACCCGCCGCCTTCAGAAGATCCACCAATTTGTCCAGACCGAACGCCACTCTGCCGCGCCTCGCAAGCTAATCAAGATATAAAGATATCTTTATGTCGATGTGACGTTTGATGCAAGCGCAAAGTGTTCCGCACCACCGTGATGTCCGTTTCTTGCACAAGAAAAGGCCCGCTTTGCGGCGGGCCTTTCTGAAGCAATGCGGAAAAGGATCAGCGCGTCAGGCGCTTGTAGCTCACCCGGCCGGGCTTGATGCTTTCCGGGCCGAGGCGGCGGACCTTGTCCTTTTCGTAGTCTTCGAAGTTGCCTTCGAACCATTCCACATGGCTGTCACCCTCGAAAGCGAGGATGTGGGTGGCCAGGCGGTCAAGGAACATACGGTCGTGGCTGATGATAACGGCGCAGCCGGCGAAGGCTTCCAACGCTTCTTCGAGCGCTGCCAGCGTTTCCGTATCAAGGTCGTTGGTCGGTTCGTCGAGCAGCAGCACGTTGCCGCCGGCCTTCAGCATCTTGGCGAGGTGCACGCGGTTACGCTGACCACCCGAGAGGTTGCCGACCTTCTGCTGCTGATCGCCGCCCTTGAAGTTGAAGGCGCCGCAATAGGCGCGCGAGTTCACTTCGAACTTGCCGAGCTTGATGATGTCGTTGCCGCCGGAGATTTCCTCCCAGACGGTCTTGTCGCCCGCCAGCGTATCGCGGCTCTGATCGACATAACCGAGCTGAACCGTCTCGCCGACAGTCACCGAACCGCTATCCGGCTGTTCCTGACCGGTGATCATCTTGAATAGCGTCGACTTACCCGCACCGTTCGGACCGATGACGCCGACAATACCGCCGGGCGGCAGCTTGAAGGAGAGGTTTTCGATCAGCACGCGGTCGCCATAGGACTTCGTCAGATTGTCGGCTTCGATGACGACGCGGCCGAGACGCTCAGCAACCGGAATGACGATCTGCGCATCGCCGGGACGGCGGTTTTCCGCGGCTTCCACCAGCTCGTCATAGGCCTTGATACGCGCCTTGGACTTGGTCTGGCGTGCCTTGGGGCTGGAGGCGATCCACTCGCTTTCGCGGCTGATGGCCTTCTGGCGCGACGCATCTTCACGCGCTTCCTGCTGCATGCGCTTGGCTTTCGCCTGCAGGTAAGCGGAGTAATTGCCTTCGTAAGGAATGCCGCGGCCACGGTCGAGCTCGAGAATCCAGCCCGTCACGTTGTCGAGGAAGTAGCGATCGTGGGTGATCATCATCACGGCGCCAGGGTAATCGCGAAGGTGCTTTTCCAGCCAGGCAATGGTTTCGGCGTCAAGGTGGTTGGTCGGTTCGTCGAGCAGCAGCAGGTCCGGCTGCGAAAGCAGCAGACGGCAGAGCGCCACCCGGCGGCGCTCACCACCCGAAAGACCTGTCACGGCCGAGTCGCCGGGCGGGCAACGCAGGGCGTCCATGGCCATTTCGACCTGATTTTCCAGATCCCACAGGTTCTGGCTGTCGATCATGTCCTGAAGCTTTGCGCCCTCATCCGCCGTTTCGTCGGAATAGTTCATCATCAGTTCGTTATAGCGGTCGACGATGGCGGTCTTGTGCGCCACGCCTTCCATCACGTTTTCCATCACGGTCTTGTTTTCGTCGAGCTTCGGCTCCTGCTCGAGATAACCGAGCGTCGCGCCTTCGGCGAGCCAGGCTTCACCGGTATATTCCTTGTCGAGGCCGGCCATGATTTTCAGAACGGTCGACTTACCGGCGCCGTTCGGGCCGAGGATACCGATCTTGGCATCGGGGTAGAAGGAGAGATGGACGTTCTCCAGAACCTTCTTCGCGCCATAGGACTTGTTCAGCCCAGCCATGTGATAGATGAATTGACGTGCCATTGTAGCGAATGCTCCACATCGGATTTTTAAGAGTACGTATCGGGAAATTTGCCGCTATGTAGGGTAAATAGGACCTTGGGGCAACCTCTGGCACGATTATGACCCCATGATTATGACAAGCTGCGTGATGAGGCGATGGGCGCGATGATGAATGAGACGACCGATAACTTCGCCTTCAGCCAGATCCAGAGGCTGGAAGCCCCTTCCGGCGCATCCATCGCCTTCCGGCATCAGCCTTCCGCCCTTGTCCCCACCCGTGGCGTGTTGATGATCTGCCACGGCCTTGTCGAACATGCCGGCCGCTACCGCCGTTTTGCCGATGTCATGGCGAAACAGGGTTTCGAGGTCTATGCCCACGACCACCGCGGCCATGGCCGCACCAAAGCGGCGGATGCGCCGCTCGGCCGCTTCGCCTGGAAGGACGGCGCGGAAAAGGTCGTCGCCGATGTCATGGCGATGCGCGTGATGGTCGGAGAAAGACATCCCGGCCTTCCGGTCATCCTGTTCGGCCATTCCATGGGCGGCCTCGTGGCGCTGAATACCGCCGTCAGCCATCCGGATGCCTTCGACGGCCTGTCGATCTGGAATTCCAATCTCAATCCCGGCGTCATGGGCCGCATCGCCCAGGTGGTGTTGCGGCTTGAAAAAATGCTGAAGGGCTCGGACGTGCCGAGCGCCATCCTGCCGAAAGCGACCTTCCGCGCCTGGAACGCGAAAATGCCGGAAAAGCGCACCCATGCCGACTGGCTGAGCCACGACAGGGCGGCGGTGGACGCCTATGTGGAAGACCCGCTCTGCCAGTTCGAGGCCAGTGTTTCGCTCTGGCAGGATGTCTTCGAACTCTCCTATCGCGCGCCGAAACTCATCGAGCGCCTGCCGAAGACCTTGCCGCTTTTGCTGGTCAGCGGCGATCAGGACGCCGCCACCAATGATGGCAGGGAGATCGTCTGGCTGGCCGAGCGTTTCCGCCAGGCGGGCTTCAGCCATGTCGAACACACGATCTACAAGGGAATGCGGCACGAGACGCTGAACGAGATCGGCTGGCAGGCGGTAGCGGCGGATTTCGCTGCCTGGTGCGGCCGCGTCGTGGGTGGCAGCCAAACCCCCTCCCCGTCATTCCGGCCTTGAGCCGGAATCCAGCCGACGCGCGTCTGCGCGGCGAGAAGAGTCTTTTCAGCCCAATGACTTGGGCTGGCTGGATTCCGGCTCAAGGCCGGAATGACGGAATTAGGAAACACCAAGAACGCAACGAATGTCGAAGCTGCCGTGTCAGCCCCAATTCAGCGCCGTTCCAAAACGGAATAAGTCCATGAGATAAAATCACATGCGACGGGGCAAGCAGCGGTCTATAAACCGGCAAGGGAAAAACACCGGGGGACAGATGACTGACATGCCGAACAGGAAACCGCCGCTATCAGGCATTCGCGTCATCGAGCTGGCGCGTGTTCTGGCCGGCCCCTGGGCGGGGCAGATGCTGGCCGATATGGGCGCTGACGTCATCAAGGTGGAAAGTCCCGAAGGCGGCGACGACACCCGCACATGGGGGCCGCCCTTCGTCGAAGGTGCGGATGGAGAAAACCTCTCCGCCGCCTATTACCACGCCACCAATCGCGGCAAACGCTCCATCGTCGCCGATTTGAAGACGCCGGAAGGCTGCGAGCTGGTGCGCCGGCTGGTGCGCACCGCCGATGTCGTCATCGAGAACTTCAAGCGCGGCGGGCTTGCCAAATACGGCCTCGATTACGAGAGCCTGAGGGCGCTCAATCCGAAGCTGATCTATTGCTCGATCACCGGCTTCGGCCAGACCGGGCCTTATGCCGATTTCGCCGGTTACGATTACATCGTGCAGGGCATGTCCGGTTTCATGTCGATCACGGGCGAACCGGATGGCCAGCCGATGAAGGCCGGCGTGGCGGTGGCCGATATCTTCACCGGCATCTATTCCGTCAGCGCCATTCAGGCCGCGCTGATCCACGCCATCCGCACCGGTGAGGGCCAGCATATCGACATGGCGCTTCTCGATGTGCAATCGGCCGTGCTGGCCAACCAGAACATGAATTACCTGATTTCCGGCAGGCCGCCCGTCCGGCTCGGCAATGCCCATCCGAACATTTCCCCCTATGAGGTGGTGCCGACGGCCGATGGCTTCCTGATCCTCGCTGTCGGCAATGACGGCCAGTTCCGCCGCCTCTGCACGATCCTCGGCATTGGTGCGATTGCCGACGACGAACGTTACGCGACGAACAAGGCCCGCGTGGCCCACAAGGCGGACGTGCGGCGGATCGTCTCCACCGAAACGCTGAAATGGAACAAGCGCGATCTCCTGACAGCCTGCGAAAACAACGCCGTGCCGGCCGGGCCGATCAATTCCATCGAGGAAATGTTCGCCGATCCGCAGGTGAAGGCGCGCGGCCTCCGCGTCGATCTGGAGGCGGAAGACGGCACCGTCATCCCCGGTGTGCGGACACCCATTATCATGTCACAGACGCCGCTGCGTTATGAGCGCCCGAGCCCGAAGCTCGGCGAACATCAGGCGCAGGTGCTGGCCGAACTGGAAAACATCGAAAGGACCACCACGCCATGACTGCAGCCGGAATGAAAAGAACAGGCGGACAGTTGATCGTCGAAGCGCTGAAGGCCAATGGCGTCTCCCGCGTTTCCTGCGTTCCCGGCGAAAGCTATCTGGCCGTTTTGGATTCGCTATATGAAAGCGGCATCGAAACGGTCGTCTGCCGCCAGGAAGGCGGCGCCGCCATGATGGCCGATACCTGGGGCCGTCTGACGGGCGAACCCGGCATCTGCATGGTGACCCGTGGCCCGGGTGCCACCAATGCCTCGGCCGGCCTGCACATCGCAAGGCAGGATTCCATTCCGATGATCCTGTTCATCGGCCAGGTACAGCGCGAGGCCCGCGAGCGCGAGGCCTTTCAGGAGGTGGAATACCGCCGCGCCTTCACCGAATTCGCCAAATGGGTGGGCGAGATCGACGACGCACGCCGCATCCCCGAATTCGTCACCCGCGCCTTCGCTGTTGCCACCTCCGGCCGCCCCGGCCCGGTGGTGCTGACGCTGCCCGAAGACATGCTGGTGGAAGAGGTGGAAGCACCTGCGGCAAAGCCCTACACGCCCGTCGAAGCGCATCCCGGCCCGTCACAGGTCGCCGCCTTCGCCAAAATGCTGGGTGAAGCGAAACGGCCGATCTTCATTCTCGGCGGCACGCGCTGGTCCGGGACAAGCGTCGCGAGCTTCCGGGCATTTGCCGAAAACCACAAACTGCCTGTCGGCTGTTCCTTCCGCCGCCAGATGCTGTTCGATCACTTAAGCCCCTCCTATGCGGGCGATGTCGGCATCGGCATCAACCCGGCGCTGGCCAATGAGATCAAGGAAGCCGATCTCGTGGTGCTGCTCGGCGGTCGCCTTTCCGAAATGCCGTCTTCCGGTTATACGCTGCTCGACATCCCCTATCCGTCGCAGAAACTCGTCCATATCTATCCCGAAGCAGAAGAGCTTGGCCGCGTTTACCGTCCCGATCTGGCGATCTGCGCCGCCCCTGAGGATTTCGTCGCCGCCCTCTCCTCCATCTCGCTTCCGGCAAACGCCGCATGGGCGGAGCGCACCGCCGCCATGCATGCGGCTTACCTCACCTGGTCGACGCCGCCGCAGACCGGCCCCGGTGCGGTGCAGATGGGTCCGATCATGGACTGGATCGAGGCCAATGTGCCTGAGGATGCGATCTTCACCAATGGCGCGGGCAACTATGCCACCTGGCTGCACCGCTTCCACCGCTTCCGCCGTTACAACACGCAATCGGCCCCGACATCGGGCTCGATGGGTTACGGCCTGCCGGCGGCAGTTGCCGCCAAGCACCTTTTCCCGGAGCGCGAAGTGATCTGCTTTGCCGGCGACGGCTGTTTCATGATGCACGGACAGGAATTCATCACCGCGGTGCGTTACGGCTTGGCCGTCATCACGGTCCTGGTCAATAACGGCACCTATGGCACCATCCGCATGCATCAGGAACGGGAATATCCCGGCCGCGTCAGCGGCACCGACCTCGTCAATCCGGATTTCAACGCTTTTGCAAAGGCCTATGGCGGCCATGGCGAAACGGTGGAAAGAACGCAAGACTTCGCCGCCGCCTTCGAGCGGGCGCGTGCAAGCGGCAAGCCGGCCATCATCGAGGTGAAGCTGGATGCGGAAGCGATCACGCCAACGCGAACGCTGACGCAGATCAGGACCCGGGCCTGATATTGCCCGCCGATATTGGTGATGGACATGGCTCCGGCATGGTGTAAATCCTGACTGAAACTTACAGCTCAGGATGAGACATGCCGGACGTTGCCCCTCCCGTCATCACCCCACGCGGCGCAAAGATCGAGCCCTCGGCCGGCGCCCCTTTCGAGGCGGTGCGCGTGGCCCGCGACGTCCTGCACACATCACGCACCGCAGCGCTCGCCACGCTCGATCCGGTCAGCGGCTATCCCTATACGACCGCCACCAATATCGGCATCGAGCCGGACGGCACGCCGTTCTTCTTCGCGGCCGGGCTGACGCTGCATGCCCGCAACATGGAAGCCGACCCGCGCATCTCGCTGACGCTCGCACCCTTCGGCAAGGGCGATGCGCTGACATTGCCGCGGCTGACACTGGTGGGCAGGGCGGAACAGATCGGCGCGGATGAGACGCCACGCGCCATCGGGCGCTACATTGCCCGTTACCCCAAGGCCAAACTTTACCTCTCCCTTCCCGACACCAGGCTTTACCGCCTGCGGACGGAAGGCCTGCAGATCAATGGCGGCCCGGCCCGCAATGCCAGCAACATCACGCCCGCCGATCTGAGCACCGATCTGTCGGGCGCAGAGGAACTGATGGCGGCGGCGGAAAGCGAAGCGGCCCGCCTCAACGCCATCAGGGGCGAAGCGGCCCGGCTCGCCGTTCTGGCCGGCGCAAAGGCCGGCCGCTGGACGATCACCTCCATCGACCCGGATGGTATCGATCTCGCCTCGGCAAATGATCTGGCGCGGCTATGGTTTGCGGAGCGGGTGGAGACGTTGAAACAGTTCGAGAAGGCGCTTGCTCAAATTTCGAAATGAAGCTGGCAAGCAATTTGGGCAAGGCAATCCGACATACTGAACTCTCTTGCGTCGCCCTTACTGTCCATCTTTACCCTAGCACGCCTCCGTCATCCTTGCCCTTGAGGCGAGGATCCATCGCCGGGCCGTGTCGTGGATCCTCGCCTCAAGCCCGAAGAGGACGTCGGTTGAAACGAAAGCTCGAATTTACCAGCAGAATTTCCCATCAAAAAAGGCCGGGGCGCATTCCGCGACCCGGCCTTTCGCATAAATCAGTCCATTGCTCAGAGAGCAGCGGTCACGATGAATTCGACCTTGTAGTCCGGCGTTGCCAGCGCTGCTTCGCTGGTGGCGCGGGCCGGCGGGTTTGCCGGGTCGATCCAGCCTTCCCAGACGGCGTTCATTTCGCCGAAGGTGGACATGTCGGAAAGATAGATGATGGTCTGCAGGATCTTCGACTTGTCGGAACCGGCAGCGGCCAGCAGGCGGTCGACTTCAGCGAGAGCCGACTTGCTCTGTTCCGTCACGCTCGTGCCCTCGCCGACCTGGCCGGCCAGATAAACGGTGTTGCCGTGAACGACGGCGCCGCTCATGCGCTTGCCGGGCTCGATACGCTTGATGGTCATGGAAAACTCCTGTTGATTGGCATTAAAAATCGAAGATGCGCGGACAATCAGCCGCGCAGGTGATGGGTCTTTTCGTAGATCGCCGTGGAGCGCGCGCCGGAGCGGCAATAACCGAGCATCGGGCGCTGCAATTCGTCCAGCGCATCCACCATGCCGGCGACGGCGTCGGCATCGACGCCATAACGGCCGACCGGCACATGCATGATGGTGAGGCCAAGCTGCTCGGCACGCTCGGCAATATCGGCGAAAAGCGGCTGTCCCTCTTCTTCGCCGTCAGGCCGGTGGCAGACGATCGACTTGAAGCCGAGTGCCTTGACCTCATCCAGATCGGCGACGCTGATCTGTCCCGTCACCGAATATTCGTCGTCTATGCGCCTGATATCCATGTCATGCCTCCGCTGAAACCGGCGTCCGCGCCGCTGGCTGTCACCCTTGAAATCCGCATCCGATGTAAGCGGTCAAACCCCGCGCGTCAATGACGCTGCGCCGTCATTCGGTCCAGCTCAGAGGATGGAAAAGCGCAGGCCGAAGGAACGGCTTTCACCGGGCTGGAGAATATTGAACTCGCCGGCAGCCTCGAGTTCCCTGCGCCCCACCCAGCGATGCGAAACCGGCTCGATGCCGAGCACATTGGCCGGGTCCTGCTGGTTGCGCCACATCTGCAGATAAGGCAGCGTTTCCGTTCGAAAACGAACGCTCAGCGTCCTGCCGCCAATCGCGGCGATCGGGCCGAGCTTCAGCTCCGCCCATTCATCCTTGCCGGCGGGGACGCAAAAGACATTGCCCGGCTCCTCGCCGAAACGCCAGCCATGGCCGCCGCCATCCAGCATCGCGCCGTCCAGCCGTACCGCATCGTCAAACAGGCGGGCGCCGACATTCATGTGATACATCAGGAACACCGGGATCGGCCGCGCCGAGGTGTTGACGATCCGGTCATCGAGGCTGACTTCGCCGCTGTCGCCATCGATACGCCATGTCCGTTCCAGCAGCGCCGCGCCGCCATCGGCCAGCGTGACGGGAACCTCAACCCGCGCCAGCGCATTGGACTCCTGAACGTCGAACGCCACTATCTTGGCCGGATGCGCGGAGAAGGACCCATGCAACGGATATCGACGCCCCTCCGCGTCACCCTCGATCGGCTCGGGATGGCGGATATGATCGGGACCGCAGGTGAAGAGAAAACCTTCCAGCGAGTGGTCGATGCGCGCATCGCCATCATCGGGAATGGCGCGGCCGGGCGCGATATCGATGCCGTCGACGACGCAGGCGCCAATATCGAAGACGGAGGTTTCATCGAGGAAAATGCGTGGCGATTTGCCAGCCTGAAACGAACGCAAGACAACCTCCCTGTGGCGGTAAAAACGCATGAATCACGGAAACGCTACTAGTCGTGACGGAAATTAAGATTGCATTAACCGCGAATTCACCTTTTTCACAATAGGGTCAAGATTGCGGTGTGTTTATCGGTGAACGAAGCAAGGGATAGCAGAATCGTGAAACAGTTTCTTAACGCAGCTCTGGGTCTGACGGTCGCGCTGGCGACGGTTATCGCCCCGCTACAGGCTGGCGCACAGCAGCGTTATGGCGATCAGCAGACGATGCTGGTGACCCCGGATGGCCGTGTGCTCGACTTCATGCCGGAGCGCGGCGATATCGTCATCAGCCGCGATTCGATGGGACGCACGGTGTTTTACGACCGATACGGCAATCTGCTGGCCACCGAGATGCCCTCCGGCTACCAGCGGCAGCAGGCGCGTCAGCAGCGCGACACCACCTATTATCCGCCCGCCCCCGGCGGCCAGTACCGCGAACCACAGCGCGACTACGGCTATCAGGACAATGGCAGCGTGCGCGATTACCGCGAATATCGCGGCGACGGCTCGGACGACAATTTTTATACCGGCTCCGTTCCCGCCCCCGGCGCGGTGGAAAGCGGACCGCTCGGCCAGCCCATGCCCGGCGAAAGCACCACGGCCGCCGTTCCGCAGCCCGATCATCTGATTGAGCGCCACACGCCGGTGACCACACCGGTCAACCGCTCGCGGCAGGAGATCGTCGCGCTTCAGACCTTCCTCGACCGCGAAGGCATCTCGCCCGGCGTCATCGACGGCAAGATGGGCGACAACGTCAACAAGGCCATCGCCGCCTGGCAGGACATGACCGGCGAAAAGCTGGATCCGAACAATTCCGACGACATTCTGGAGCGCCTGCGCTCTTCCGGCGGCATGCCGATCGTCGACTACACCATCACCGCCGCCGATGCCGCCGGCCCCTATGTCGCCTCCATTCCGGACGACTATGCCGAAAAATCGCAGCTGCCCGCCCTCTCATTTACCTCCACCTCAGAGGCGCTCGCCGAACGCTTCCACATGGATGAGAACTATCTGAAGGAGTTGAACCCCGGCATCGATTTCTCGGTGCCCGGCACCATCATCAAGGTGGTCAATCCGGGCGAGACGAAAAAGGGGCAGGTGGCCCGTATCGTCGCGCATAAGGGCATCAAGCAGGTCTTCGCCTATGGTGAGGACGGCAATCTGATCGCCGCCTATCCCGCTACCATCGGTTCCACGGATACGCCCTCGCCGAGCGGCACGCATACGGTCGAGCGCATCGCGCTCAATCCCGGCTATACCTATAATCCGAAGATCAACTTCAAGCAGGGCCAGAACGACAAGATCCTGCAGATCCCGCCGGGTCCGAACGGCCCGGTCGGCACGGTCTGGATTGCCCTGTCGAAGCCGACCTACGGTATTCATGGCACACCGGAACCCTCCAAGATCGGCAAGACCAACAGCCACGGCTGTATCCGCCTAACCAACTGGGATGCAACCGAACTGGCAAAAATGGTCCGCCCCGGCGTCGTGGTCGAATTCGCGGAATAAAGCGACGACAATAAAAAAGATAAGCCCGGCGGATCATGATCCGCCGGGCTTTTTCGTTGATAGGGCTTTATCCGCGCTTTTCCGTAAGGAAGTACAGCAGTGCCGCCACCGGCAAGGCGAAACCGATCCAAGAGGCGGCTTGCCATTCGCCGACAGCATAAGCCCAGCCGCCCACGGCCGAACCGACGGCGCCGCCCATGAAAAACGTCGCCATGTAGATGCCGTTCAGGCGGCTGCGGAATTCAGCCCCGAGCGTGAAGATCGCCCGCTGGCCCAGCACCAGATTGGTGGTGACGCCGAAATCCAGAACGATAGCTGCGACCACTAGAACGGCAAGCGCGAGATGCGAGCCTTCGGGTGCAAGATGCGTTACGGCAAAGGAGAGCGCGACCGCCACCAATGCGAAGAAGGTAGCGGCGCGGGTCCAGCCGCGATCAGCCATCCGCCCGGCAATTGGCGCAGCCACGGTGCCGGCCGCGCCGGCAAGCGCAAACAACGCGATCTCACCCTGGCTCAGGTTGAAATGCGGCCCGCTCAGATAAAGCGGCGTCGTGGTCCAGAACAGGCTGAAGGCGGCAAACAGGAACGCGTGATAGATCGCCCGCCGCCGCAGGATCGGCGTGTGCAGCGCAAGCCTGCCCATCGAGGCCATCAACGCGCCATAGCTCAGCCGTGCTTCGGGCATACGGACCGGCAAAAGGCGGAAAAGCACCACGGCAAGAAGCGCCATGACCGCCGCCGACGTCAGAAAGACGCCGCGCCAGGACACCACTTCCGACAGCAGGCTGGAAACCGGCCGCGCCAGCATGATACCGGCCATCAGCCCGCTCATGACATTGCCGACCACCCGGCCGCGAAGGGCGTGCGGCGCCATGTGCGCGGCATAGGGAACGATGACCTGCACCGCCACCGAGCTGACGCCGACCAGGAAGGCGGCGACGAGAAACGGGGCCGCATGCGGCGCGAAGGCCGCAGCGACAAGCGACAGCACCGCCATCGAGACGGCACTGACAACCAGCTTGCGATTTTCGATGAGATCGCCGAGCGGCACGACGAACAGCAGGCCGACGCCGTAGCCGATCTGCGTCAGGGTCACGATCAGACCGGTGGCGCCGGCGGAAAGACCAAGCTCCGCCCCGATGATGCCGGCCAGCGGCTGGGCATAATAAAGATTGGCGGCAATCAACCCGCAGGCTGTCGCCAGCAGAAAAGTCAGAGCCGGGGAAAGGGATGTTGCATCACCATCCTCCCCCTCAATTACACGCGTCGTCATCATTCTCTCCAATACGGAAACGAGCGTTTCCTAAATAGGCATAAATTCAATCAGCAAGCTTCATGGCGACATCCACCACGACCACCATGTCCTTGAGGCTGCGCCCCGTCTTTCCCACCACGCGCATGCCGTACATCATGCACAGCATCGCCCGGGCGAGATCATCGGGATCGACCTTCGAATGCACCGAACCGTCCTTCTGCCCTTCGGCAACGAGGCGGGCGACAATCCGTTCCCTCGCCTTGACGGCCCGCTCGACCACAACGGCAATATCGTCGTCCAGCGCCGCCAGATCGGCAGCGGCACCGACAACCAGGCATCCATCAGAGCCGGCGCCGCCATGCGACCGTTCCGCATAAAACATCAGCCCTGCCCTCAGGCGCGCATAACCGGTGTCGTAACCGGCGACCGCCGCCTCGAAACGCTCGGTCTGTACGATCCTGTAGCGTTCCATCGTGGCGATGAAGACGGCTTTCTTGTCCTTGAAGGCCTTGTAAAGACTGCCCTGCGCCAGCTCCATCGCATCGGTAAGGTCACCGACGGAAGTGGCGTGATACCCGCGTCTGGAAAAAACCCGGATCGCACCATCGAGCGCGCGGTCGATGTCGAACTCGCGCGGCCTGCCGCGATGGCGCTGTTCCCGGGAATGGGTGTAGCTGGTCTTACTCATGGCCGGAATATAGGAAACGATCATTTCCGAATCAAGCACATAATGAAGCCGGCGCGAAAAAGCCGCGACCAACACCCCGTCAAGCCTGACGGCGGCCAATGGTCCGGGGCATCACCACGCGTCTGCGGTGATGAACGCCGCGGACGGATCGGACGTTGAAGGCAATATTTCAGGCAGCCTTGCGGGTGAAAAGGCGCGCAGGTTGCGTGCCAAGCCGGAGCGGGCGTCTTGGCAGGAGGCCAAGCACTTCACCCGCAAAGGTTTTGGCATTTTCCACCGCCTTGTCGATGTTGCTGACCTTGTCCTTGTCAAGACAGAGAAGCGTGCCGCCATAGTCGAAAATATCGCGATAGGCCGCTCTCTCGACAATGGGCGTGCTGAGAACCGAGACGTTCTTCTCCGCCAGCAGCATCTTGACCAGCAGCAGCGAACGCGTCGCCACCATGGCGTTCACCCGCGTCAGCACGATGGAATGGGCAATCGCCCTGCCCGTCTTGCGGTTCAGGAATTCGATATGATCGAGAACCTCCGCCGCACCCCGCGCATCCATGGCCGAGCCCTGAACCGGGATCAGCACATGATCGGAAATGCCGAGAGCCATGGTCAGAAGCGGGCTTTTCGCACCTGGCAGATCGATGATGAAACAGTCGGTATTGGCCTTGTTTTCGCGGATATGCACCTCGAGCGAGGCCGTCGTCACATGCGAAATCACCGAGAGGTTTTCGATATCGCCGGACAATTCGTGCCAGCGGGAAATCCACAATTGCGGATCGGCATCGAGAACCGTGACGCGGTGGCCGCTACGGGCCAGTTCGGTCGCCAGAAGCAGCACGGCCGTGGTTTTTCCGGCGCCGCCCTTGGTATTGGCAAAAGTGATGACTGACATGATACCCCCTGTTGGTCAGAGCCGTTTCATGCTCATTCACGCACCGACGTCCTCATGGTGCTTTCCACAATCTTAACGAACAGGGTTAACAAATGGCTAAGAACGGTTATGCCGTGCAACAAAAAGCCCGCGATTTGTAACGCGGGCTTTATGAATTATAGACCACATCTCAGCTCTGTCCTGACGCAGGACACGGACATTGCCCCTCATTTCTTCTCCCCGCCGGGGAGAAGAAACACGCTGCACCGCTCGATCCTTAAAAGCCCGACGAATGCCGCGTCTTATCAGAAGCAGTCCTCGAACAACTTCCTGGTATTTTCCAGCGTCATCGGCACCGGATTGCCGCCGCAGCTCGGATCCTTGATCGCTTCCGCAGCGAGCTCGTCGATACGATCCGGCTTGATGCCCATGGCGGTCAGGTTTTCCGGCACGCCGAGTTCCTTGCGAAGTTCCAGCACATAGTCATAAAAGCCGTCGAAACCGCCGGAAATGCCGAGATAGGCGGCCGCGCGAGCGATCTTGTCCTCGATGGCGGGGCGATTGAAACGCAGCACCGCCGGCATGACGACGGCATTGGTCATGCCGTGATGGGTGTTGTAGACCGCCCCGATCGGATGCGAGAGCGAGTGAATGGCGCCGAGGCCCTTCTGGAAGGCAACCGCCCCCATCGCCGCCGCCGCCATCATGTTGGTGCGCGCTTCGATGTCCGTGCCGTCCTTGTAAGCGCGCGGCAGGAATTCCTTGACCAGACGCAGGCCCTCCAGCGCCACGCCGGCGCTCATCGGGTGATAGAAGGGCGAGGAATAGGCCTCGAGGCAATGGGCGAAGGCATCCATGCCCGTTCCCGCCGTGATGACCTTCGGCATGCCGATCGTCAGCTCCGGATCGCAGATGACGACGCCAGGCAACAGCTTGGGATGGAAGATGATCTTCTTCACATGCGTCTTGGAATTGGTGATGACGCTGGCGCGGCCGACTTCCGAACCGGTGCCAGCCGTCGTCGGAACGGCGACGATGGGCGCGATCTTCGAGGCATCCGCCCGTGTCCACCAGTCGCCAATATCCTCGAAATCCCAGACCGGGCGGGTCTGCCCGGCCATGAAGGCGATGGTTTTGCCCAGATCGAGGCCGGAGCCGCCGCCGAAGGCCACGACACCGTCATGGCCGCCATCGCGATAGACCTTAACACCCGCTTCCATGTTGATCTCGTTGGGGTTCGGATCGACCTCGGCAAAGATCGCCCGGCCGAGCCCCGCCTCTTCCAGTACATCCAGCGCATGCGCGGTGATCGCCATGTTGGCGAGGCCGCGATCCGTCACGAGCAGCGGCTTCTTGATGCCGAGCGTCTTGCAGGCTTCCGCCAGTTCCTTGATCCGGCCGCGGCCAAGCTTGACGGCGGTGGGATAACTCCAGTTGGCGACGATATTCATTTCGTGACTTTCTTCAGATGGTAGGATTTAGGGCGGGTCAGGTTCTGGAAACCGAGAATGGAAAGCGAACCGCCACGGCCGGTTTCCTTCACGCCGGTCCAGCAAAGGGCGGGATCGAGATAATCGGCGCGGTTCATGAACACGGTGCCGGTTTCGATCTCGCGGCCGATGCGCCCGGCGCGAGCGGCATCCTGCGTCCACAGCGAAGCGGTCAGGCCGTATTTGCTGTCGTTCATCAGCGCGATGGCTTCGTCGTCATTCTTGACCTTCATGATGCCGACGGCGGGACCGAAGGTTTCTTCGGTCATGAATTCCATGGAATGATCGACATTGACGAGGACTTGCGGCGCGACATAGGCGCTTTCGCCGTCATCGGCCGGGAACAGCTTCGGATCGACCAGCGCCCTGGCGCCCTTGGCAACGGCGTCAGTGATCTGCGCGCGCACCACCTTGGCGAAACGCTTGTTGGCCATCGGCCCGAGCGTCGTTTCCTCAACCAGCGGATTACCGAGCTTGTAATTGGACACCCACGCCACCGACTTCTCGACGAATTCGTCATAGAGGTTTTCATTGACGTAGATGCGCTCGATACCGCAGCAGCATTGGCCGGAATTATAGGTCGCGCCGTCCATCAGCGTATCGACGGCGGCGTCGAGATCGGCATCCTCCATCACGTAACCGGGATCCTTGCCGCCGAGTTCAAGACCGAGGCCGGTGAAGGTGCCGGCAGCGGCGCGCTCGATGGCCCGGCCGCCTTCCACAGAACCGGTGAAATTGACGAAATTGAACAGGCCTTCGGAAATCAGCGCCGACGTCGTGCCATGGTCGAGGAAAACGTTGATGAAGACGTCTTCCGGCACGCCAGCCTCGACGAAGGCCCGCACCATCCGCTCGCCGACAAGAAGCGTCTGCGCCGCATGTTTGATGACCACGGTATTGCCGGCCATCAAGGCGGGCGCGACGGTGTTGATCGCCGTCATGTAAGGATAGTTCCACGGCGCGATGACGAAGACCACGCCATGCGCCTCGCGCTCGATGCGGCGTTCGAAATTGCCGCTTTCTTCGATGACGAGCGGCGCCAGCGCATCGGCGGCGATGGAAGCGACATAGTTTGAGCGTTCGTTGAAGCCCTTGAACTCGCCGCCATAACGCACCGGACGGCCCATCATATGCGCCAGTTCCGGCACCACCTCCGCCACCATTTCGTTGAGGCGCGCTACACCCTTCAGAACCAGCTGAACGCGGTCCTCAAGCGGACGCCGCGCCCAGTCCTTTTGCGCCTTGCGCGCCTTCGAAACGGCGGCCCGCGCCGCCTCCAGCGACATCGCCTCCCGCTCGGCGTAAACCGAGCCGTCGATGGGCGAGATATTCTGGATCATGGTCATGATGTTTTCCCGTAATGATTAGGCTCGTTCGAAACCGCGCGCCACTTCCCAGTCGGTGACGCGGCGGTCGTATTCTTCCTGTTCCCACCGTCCGGCATGGACGTAATGATCGATCACATCGTCGCCGAAGGCGTTGCGCAACATTGTCGATCCATCCAGAAACGCGGTGGCGTCACGCAGGGTCTTGGGTATCTCGCGCACGTCCTTGCCGCCATAGGCGTCACCGACAAAAGCGGGCTCAAGTTCGAGTTTATTTTCGATGCCGTCAATGCCTGCCGCGAGAAGAGCCGCCATGGCGAGATAGGGATTGAGATCGGAGCCGCCGACACGGCATTCGATGCGAATACCCTTCGTGCCCTCACCGCAGAGGCGATATCCGGCCGTGCGGTTGTCGAGGCTCCAGATCGCCTTGGTGGGCGCAAACGTGCCGGCCATGAAGCGCTTGTAGGAATTGATGTAGGGCGCCAGAAAATAGGTGATCTCGCTGGCATGGGCCAGAAGCCCGGCAACATAATGCCGCATCAGCTCCGACATGCCGTGCTTGGCGTCCTTGTCGAGGAAGGCCGGCGTCTTGCCGTCTGCGCTCCACAGCGACTGGTGAATATGCGAGGAACTGCCGGCGGCGTTGTAGTTCCACTTGGCGAGGAAGGTCACGGCCTTGCCCTTCGACCAGGCGATCTCCTTGGTGGCGTTCTTGATGATGGCGTGCCGGTCGGCCATGGTCAGCGCCTCGGCATAACGCACATTGATTTCCGCCTGGCCGGGAGACGCCTCGCCCTTGGAATTCTCGACCGGAATGCCAGCGCCCTGCAGACCCTTGCGCAGCGCCCGCATCACGTCCTCTTCCTTGGTGGTCTGGAAGATATGGTAATCCTCGTTGTAACCGCTGGCGAGGTTCAGCCCCTTGTAGCCGTTGGCGCGCGCCGCATCGAAGGTCTGGTCGAACAGGAAGAATTCCAGCTCGGTCGCCATATAGGCCTTCAGCCCCATGGCCTCCAGCCGCGCCACCTGCTTTTTCAGAAGCGCGCGCGGCGAATGCGGCACCTCTTCATGGGTGTGATGATCGAGCACGTCGCACAGAACCAGCGCCGTGCCTTCCAGCCATGGCACGCGCCGCAGCGTCGAAAGATCGGGTTTCAGCACGTAGTCGCCATAACCCTTTTCCCAGCTGGACGATTTGTAGCCGGGAACAGTTTCCATCTCCATGTCGGTGGCAAGCACGTAATTGCAGCTATGGGTTTCCTCATAGGCGCTTTCGACGAAGAACTCGGCCTGGAACCGCTTGCCCATCAGACGCCCCTGCATGTCGACAAGGCAGGCCAGAACCGTGTCGATGCGCCCCTCGGCGACATCCATCTTCAGCGCGTCGAATGTGTAGCTCGTCATTTTGTCCGTTCCCTTTTATTGTGGCGATCGGGCGGCCGGCAGACGGCCGCCCGTTTTTTCATCAGGCCTTTGCAGCCGCCGCTGCCACGGCAGCCTGCTTGTGCTCCAGCGCGAATTCCTCTTCCGGCGACAGGATGAGGCGGTGGCGTCCGACAAAGGCGAAATAGGCGATCGCCACGGCAAACCACACGGCGACCCACAGCACGCCCTTGGTGAAGTTCGGATCCTGGATCTGGTAAAGCAGCGTGACGATGGCGATGATGATCGTCAGCACCGCGCCGGGAATGCCGAAGGGCGAGCGGAACGGCCGTTCGATATGCGGCAGGTTCTTTCTGAGCAGGATGAAGGAAATCGCCTGCATGATGTAGGAGAACATGGCGCCGAACACGGCCATGTTCAAAAGCACGCTGCCGATAATGCTGCCGCCCTCTTCCGCACCCAGCGAGAACCAGATGACGAGCATGACCGCGAGGCCGACGAGAGCGCCGGCGATGTTGGCAACGAAGGGTGTGCGGTATTTCGAGTGCGTGATCGACAGCACGGTCGGGAAATAACCCGCACGCGAGAGCGAATAGATCTGCCGGCCCTGCGCATAAAGGATCGTATGGAAGCTGGCGATCAGACCGGTGAGCGCCACGAGGCCGAGCAGCACGACACCGCCATCGCCATAGATCGCCTTGAAACCATCCAGCAGCGGTTCAAGCGAAGAACCGAGATGGAAGGCGCCGACGCCCGGCAGCGACGGGTTGAGCAGCACGATCATGAAGGCGGAGACCATCAGCGTGATGACGCCGAGGATGATGCCCTTCGGCATGTCGCGTTTCGGATCGACCGATTCTTCGGCGGCCAGCGGCAATTGCTCGATGGCGAGGAACAGCCAGACCGCGAAAGGCAGCGTCGCAAGAACGCCCGAGAAACCGAAGGGGAAGAACGAACCGCCGCCGTCCGGCAGCTCCACCGCCTTGCCGTCCGGGCCGACGCCGATATTCAGCGCGTAACGCGAAAAATCGATATTCGGAATGGCGCTGATCCAGAAGAACACCAGAACGCCGAGCGAAATCAGCGTGATGATCAGCGTCACCTTGAAGGATAGCTCCAGCCCGAAGACGTTAAGCGCCAGGAAGATCGCATAGAAGGCTATCCACACAAAGGGTGAATAGGCGGGATCGAGCCCGAGGATGGAATTCACATAGGCGGTGATGAAGGTGACGACGACCGCCGGCGTCAGCACATATTCGACATTCTCGCAAAGTCCGGTGATGAAGCCGCCCCACGGACCCATGGCCGTGCGGGCGAAGGAATAGGCGGCACCGGTATGCGGAAGCGCCGGGCTCATTTCCGCGATCGAAAATGTCAGCCCGAGATACATGATGGCGATGATGATGCCCGCCACCAGCATGCCGCCCCAGCCGCCGGTGGAAAAGCCGAAATTCCATCCGGAAAAATGCCCGGAAATAACCGCACCGACGCCGAGCGACCAGAGCGACCATACCCCCGCATAACGGGATAGTCCGCGTTTTTCGAAATAGGATGCATCAGCCTTCTTGTAGCTGACGCCTGACGATGAACTGTCCATGCCCTTCTCTCCTGAATAAGAAAAAAACAAGCCAGTCAGCCGTTATTGGCCGATTGTGCCCCAGTTTTCAGCACCTGCGGAAGATTTCCCGCCTTGTGCCGCACGCACTTGCTGTTCCCTTGCCGCTTCATGCCTTTCCGGCTTGCTTGAATGTCGGCAGTCTCGTTGGTGGCCGGCCCCGGTGTTTTCACCATCGGCCAGCCCTTGCTCCCTCACTCATCGATTGATGAGAGCGCCTTCCCCATAAGTTCGTGGAGGAAACCGGCGATGGCCGCCTGCTCTCCTTCATTGGCGATCAGATCGTTGCGGATCTCGATCATGACGTTCAAAAGCCCATCGGGCAGCGCATGCAGCCGCAGCGTATGCGTCACGCCGTCTTCAGGACCGTAAGGATCGTTGCGCCTGACCGTCAGCGCCGATCCTTCGGCACTCGCCAGCATTGCATCGGCCAGGCGGCTGTCGCTGTCATGCAGGATACCTATCTGAACCTCGCGAAACTGCCCGTGATAGACCGGCGTGAAACTGTGAATGGTCACCACCACCACCCTTCGGCCCGCTGCCTGTCGTTCGGCGATGATGTCGCTCACCCGATCGTGAAACGGCACATAAAGCGCGGAGGTGCGGGCAAACCGCTCGGCGTCGGAAAGATCGAGATTGCCGGGAATATTATAGATCTCGCTTTTCACCGGCATGGCGGAAGGCGATTCGGGCGGCCGGTTGCAATCATAGACGAGCCGCGAGAACCGCTGATAAACCAGCGTGGCGTCAAGGCTTTGCGACAGCCGTCGTGCGACGGCAAGGGCGCCCGGATCCCAGGCCGCATGGCTGGAAAGCACATCGGGCGAAAGACCGAGCGTGCCGAATTTTTGCGGAATGGTGGCGGAGGCATGCTCACAGACGAGAAGGACGTCACCTTGCGCCGCGGCGTTCTCGACGCCGACCGCCTGTCCTTCCGCTTTCGTGAAAAAATCTGAACGCACCGTCATGAAAGCACCCCGCCGGGGAACCCCGCTCCCCGCCAACGCCGAAAAGAATTCTTCACATTATCGCGAGTGTCAAATGGAATTTTGAAATTTTCTCTTCATTTTTCCCATTGACTCGATAGCTGGCGCAGATGTTTATTTTAGCCGATTGACCGGCATAAAGACCGGAAGGGGAAAGATTTGCGCAGCACGACGGCGACCGTGTCGGATGTCATCCATGCCCATTACGACGCGTTGACCCGTTCGGAAAGACGGCTGGCGGAGAGCCTGCTCGGCAACTACCCGGTCTCCGGCCTCGGCAGCATCACCACCATTGCCGAAAATGCCGGCGTTTCGACGCCGACGGTGGCGCGCATGGTGCAGAAGCTCGGCTACAAGGGTTACCCGGAGTTCCAGGCGCATCTGCATCAGGAACTGGAAGCGACCATTTCCGGCCCGGTCGCCAAGCACGACCGCTGGGCCACCAATGCGCCGGGTCTGCATATTCTCAACCGCTTCGCCGATGCCATTACCGGCAATCTGCGCGATACGCTGAGCGATCTCGACACCGCCGTCTTCGACAATGCCGCAGCGCTGCTGTCCGACCGCAAGCGCAGCATCTATTTCGTCGGCGGACGCATCACCGGGGCGATCGCCGAATATTTCTTCACCCATATGCAGGTGATTCGTCCGAAAACGACGCTGATGTCGTCGAATTCCAGCGCCTGGCCGCAATATATGCTGAATATGAGCGCCGGCGACGTGCTGGTGATCTTCGACATTCGCCGTTACGAACACGACATGACGACACTTGCCGAAGTGGCCAGGGCAAACGGCGTCGAGATCATCCTCTTTACCGATCAATGGACGTCGCCGGTGGCGCGCCACGCGCGGCACACCTTCCGCGTCAGGATCGAGGCGCCCTCGGCATGGGATTCTTCGGTCGTCACATTGTTCGTGGTCGAAGCGCTGATCGAAGCGGTGCAGAGCGGCACCTGGGACGAAACCAAGGAGCGCATGAACGCGCTGGAAGGCCTGTTCGAACAGACACGTCTGTTCCGCCGTCCGGACAGAACATGAGGAATTGTATAGCCGGCAACTTGCTTGACGCGGTTGCCGCACGCTGATTGGATACCTGTAATCGCTACCAGCACGATAAAACAGGATAAGCAACCAAGCTGGGGAACGTATCTGGTCAACAAGGATGATGAGGGGATATCCCGCAATTGCAGGCACAAAAGCCTGATGATGGCGGAAAATGGGCGTAAAGTGGCGGAATCCGGATAAATAAATTGCAATTCAGCCGTCACATTAGCTTCATCTAGAATCCGTATCAGCGTCCGCAATATGAGAACACGAAGAGGAGAAAAAAGTGATCTCTCACTGCCGCCGACTGCTTGCTACGACCACCGCAATGGTCATTGCCTCCACCGCGATCGCTGCCGCTGAGCCGAGCGCCGAACTGATCGCCGCCGCCAAGAAGGAAGGCATGCTGACCACCATCGCGCTGCCGCACGACTGGTGCGGTTACGGCGACGTGATCGCCTCCTTCAAGGCGAAGTACCCGGAAATCACCGTCAACGAACTGAACCCCGACGCCGGCTCCGCCGACGAAGTCGAAGCGGTGAAGGCAAACAAGGACAACAAGGGTCCGCAGGCTCCTGACGTCATCGACGTCGGCCTCGCTTTCGGCCCGCAGATGAAGGCCGAAGGCCTGCTGCAGCCCTACAAGGTCTCCACCTGGGACGAAATTCCCGACAACGTCAAGGATTCCGAAGGTTACTGGTACGGCGACTATTACGGCGTGATGTCGCTCTTCGTGAACAAGGACCTCGTCAACAACGTGCCGAAGGACTGGGCCGACCTTCTGAAGCCGGAATATTCCGGCCAGGTAGCGCTCGCAGGCGATCCGCGCGCCTCCAACCAGGCGATCCTCGGCGTTCTCGCCGCCGGTCTCGCCACCGGTGCGAAATCCGGCAAGGAAGCCGGTGAAGCAGGCCTGAAGTACTTCGCCGACCTCAACAAGGCCGGCAACTTCCTGCCGGTCATCGGCAAGGCCGGCACGCTGGCGCAGGGCGCAACCCCGATCATCATCGCCTGGGACTACAACGCCCTGTCCTGGAAGAAGACCCTGAACGACAACCCGCCGACGGAAGTCGTGGTGCCTGAAAAGGGCGTTCTGGCGGGTGTTTACGTCCAGGGCATCTCCGCTTACGCCCCGCATCCGAACGCCGCCAAGCTGTGGATGGAGCATCTCTATTCCGACGACGGTCAGCTTGGCTGGCTGAAGGGCTATTGCCACCCGATCCGCTTCAACGCCATGGTCAAGGCCGGCAAGGTTCCGCAGGAGCTGATCGACAGCCTGCCGCCGGCAGCGGCCTATGAAAAGGCGATCTTCCCGACGCTCGAGGAAGTTGATGCCAACAAGGCCGCCGTTACGGCCGGCTGGGACAGCGTCGTCGGCGCGAACGTGAAGTAAACTGTTGAAAACTCAACCCCGGCCGATCAAAAGGCCGGGGTGCTTCTTTTGGAATTAAACCTTAATAGACAGACCGTTTTAAAAGCGGCGTTTGGGGACAAGGCATGCCATCAACCAACACCGGCGGACCATCCGACGCGGGCAGAAAGTTGCCGTTGCACTGGATAGGCGTCGTACCTTTCGCCGTCTTTGTTCTGCTGTTTCTGATCATGCCGACGATGAAGATCGTGATCGGCGCATTCCAGCATGCCGATGGCAGTTTCACGCTGGAGAACATCGCCGGGCTCTTCACCTCGTCGATCCTTGCCGCCTACTGGATTTCGATCAAGATCAGCCTCGCCTCGGCTGCCCTCGGCTGCCTGATCGGTTTTGCCGTGGCCGCCGCCGTGGTCCTTGGCGGCCTGCCGCAGCGCATCCGCGGACCGCTTCTGACCTTTTCGGGCGTCGCTTCGCAATTTGCCGGCGTGCCGCTCGCCTTCGCCTTCATCGCCACGCTCGGCCCGGTCGGCCTGCTCACCGTCTTCCTGAAGACGCAGATCGGCATCGATCTTCGGCTCCTCGGCTTCAACATCCTGTCCTTCTGGGGCCTGACGGTCACCTATCTGTTCTTCCAGATCCCGCTGATGATCCTCATCATCACGCCGGCGCTGGACGGGCTGAAGCGCGAATGGCGCGAGGCAGCGGAAATTCTCGGCGCCACCGGCCTGCAATATTGGCGCATGGTGGCCTTTCCCATCCTGTTGCCGTCGCTGCTCGGCACCATGTCGCTGCTCTTCGCCAACGCCTTCGGCGCCGTGGCCACTGCAATCGCGCTCACCGGTTCCTCGCTCAACATCGTGCCGATCCTGCTCTTCGCCCAGATCCGCGGCGACGTTCTCGGCAATCCGCATCTCGGCTACGCGCTCGCCTTCGGCATGATCGTCGTTACCGGCATTGCCAATGCGCTTTATATCTGGCTGCGCGCCCGCAGCGAAAGGTGGCTGAAATGAAGCGGTTCTTCGCCTGGGGCGCGCTGATCTTCGGCCTGCTCTATTTTGCCCTGCCGCTGATCGGCATGACCAACTTCTCGCTGAAGATGCGGCGCGGCGAATATTCCTTCGACGCCTATGCAAGGGTGCTCACCGATCCGCGTTTCCAGGAAACCTTCAGCTATTCGGTGGTGATGGCCCTGTTCACCATCGTCTTCGGGGTTCTGCTCGTCGTGCCCACCGCCTATTGGGTGAGGCTGAAGCTGCCCGGCCTCAGGCCCTATATCGAATTCATCACGCTGCTGCCGCTGGTCATCCCGGCCATCGTCATCGTCTTCGGTTATATCCGGCTCTACAATACCTCCAGCTGGCTGCCGCTGACCGGCACGAGCTTCGGCACCAACCTGCTTTTGATGTTCGGTTACGCCACGCTCGCCCTGCCCTATATGTACCGCGCCGTCGATACCGGTCTTAGAACCATCGACGTTTCGACGCTGACGGAAGCGGCACAGAGCCTCGGCGCGGGCTGGACGACCATCCTGTCACGGATCATCCTGCCCAATGTCCTGGTCGCCGTGCTGTCTGGCGCGTTCTTGACCTTCGCCATCGTCATCGGTGAATTCACCATGGCGGCCCTTTTGAACCGCCCGGCCTTCGGCCCCTACATGCAGCTGCTCGGCGCCAACCGCGCCTATGAACCGGCCGCACTTGCCGTGATTTCCTTCGGCATCACCTGGGGTTGCCTGGGTCTGATCCAACTCGTTTCACGCTACCAGAAGGGCGCGCCTCCCAAGGCCTGAGGACAATATTTTCATGAGCTTTTTGACACTTAGCAACATCAAGAAATCCTTCGGCTCCGTACAGGTCGTGCATGATTTCAACATGGCCATCGAAAAGGGCGAGTTCGTCTCCTTCCTCGGGCCATCGGGCTGCGGCAAGACCACCGTGCTGCGCATGATCGCCGGTTTCGAAACCCCGAGCGGCGGATCGATCGTCATCAACGGCAAGGATCAGACGGCGCTGCGTCCCAACCAGCGCAATATCGGCATGGTGTTCCAGGCCTATGCGTTGTTCCCGAACATGAATGTCTATGAAAACGTCGCCTTCGGCCTGAAAGTCGCCGGCAAGCCGAAAGCCGAGATCGATGCGCGTGTGAAGGAAATGCTCCAGCTCATCCATCTCGAACATCTGGCCGACCGCTATCCCTATCAGATGTCCGGAGGCCAGCAGCAGCGCGTGGCATTGGCCCGCGCGCTCGCCCCGAAGCCGGAAGTGCTGCTGCTGGACGAGCCGCTATCCGCGCTCGACGCCAAGATCCGCGTGTCGCTGCGCGAGGAAATCCGCCAGATCCAGCAGAAGCTCGGCATCACCACCATTTTCGTGACCCATGATCAGGAAGAGGCCCTGTCGATTTCCGACCGCATCGTGGTCATGAATGCCGGCCGCGCCGACCAGATCGGCACGCCCTTCGATATCTACAACAAGCCGGCGACCCGTTTCGTCGCCTCCTTCGTCGGCACGCTGAACCTTATCGACGCCACCGTCGTCGATTCCTCGACCAACACTATCCGTGTCGGCGAGCAGCAGATCACGCTGCAAAAACCTGTCGAGGCGGCTAACGGCGAAAAAATCACGCTCGCGCTGCGCCCCGAAGCGGGTTCGCTCGGCAGTGACGCGAAAGGCGATGTCGCCATTTCCGGCGCCGTCACCTCCAGCCAGTTCCTTGGGTCCGTCATCCGCACCCGTCTCGATCTCGGGGGCTCGACCTTGTCCTTCGACATGTTCAATGATCCCGGCACCGCGCCGCCTGCCCTTGGCGAACAGGTGACGCTCAAATTCGCAGCGGGCGATCTGATGGTGATCAAGGACTAAATCGCTTTTCTCCATTGGGGGAAGCGGCTAGAGCAGGTATTGAGACCGAACCTGCAAGCCAGCGATATGAGGCCATGATGCGCGCGCTTTTTTACGAACGATTCGGCGAGACCCCTGTTGTCGCATCCCTGCCCGATCCGGAACCGACCGATGGCGGCGTGGTCATCGCGGTGAAGGCGACCGGCCTCTGCCGCAGCGACTGGCACGGCTGGATGGGGCATGATCCGGATATCCGCCTGCCGCATGTTCCGGGCCACGAATTCGCCGGCGTCATCGCCGCGGTCGGCAAGAACGTCACCCGCTTCAGGACCGGCGATCGGGTCACCGTGCCTTTCGTTTCCGGCTGCGGCCATTGCCAGGAATGCCGCTCCGGCAACCAGCAGGTCTGCGAAGCGCAGTTCCAGCCGGGCTTCACCCATTGGGGTTCGTTTGCCGAATATGTCGCCATCGACTATGCCGACCAGAACCTCGTGCATCTGCCTGATACGATGAGTTACGCCACCGCCGCCGGTCTCGGCTGCCGTTTCGCCACCTCATTCCGCGCCGTGACCGATCAGGGACGCCTGAAGGGCGGCGAATGGCTGGCCGTTCACGGCTGCGGCGGCGTCGGCCTCTCCGCCATCATGATCGGCGCGGGCCTTGGCGCGCAGGTCGTCGCCATCGATATTGCCGAAGACAAGCTCGAACTCGCCCGGCAGCTGGGTGCGACCGCAACCATCAACAGCCGCATGGTCGCCGATGTTTCCGAAGCGGTGCGCGAGGTGACGGGCGGCGGGGCGCATGTCTCGGTCGACGCGCTTGGCCATCCGCAGACCTGCTGCAACTCCATCAGCAACCTGCGCCGTCGCGGGCGCCATGTGCAGGTGGGGCTGATGCTCGCCGATCACGCCATGCCGGCTATCCCCATGGCCCGGGTGATTGCGCATGAACTCGAGATTTACGGCAGCCACGGCATGCAGGCATGGCGTTATGAGGACATGCTGGCGATGATCGAAAGCGGCAGACTCGCGCCGGAAAAGCTGATCGGCCGCCACATCACCCTTTCGGAGGCCGCCACCGCCCTGCCCGCCATGGACAATTTCAGGGAAAGCGGGATCAGCATCATCGACCGGTTCGAATAACGCCGTTCCTGCGGGCATCGGGCTGGTGGAATTTTGCCTGGATCAGGCGCTTCTGCGTCCGAACGTCCGGACCGGAGCGCCTGCCCGAGGCGGCACATGCGCCGAGGTCGGTGCCGACGCCCCCGCGCCCCGGTCAGCTTGGCCATCGCTCGACGGACGGTTCATCAATTGTTTCTTCCGGATCTCCAGCGGATCGAAATCCGCGTCCGTGGAGCCGCTGTCGGGGACATAAGGCGTGGTCAACGATCGCGCGAACCACCGGGTGAAGTGCAGCCCCTTGTGTACAAACACAAAAAAGCCGCACACCAGCATGGCCACGACAATCACGAAGCCCCAGCGGTTGTTCTCCTCATCGCGGGCCGCCCGTTCCAGGCGATGCTTGGCCGTCGGGTCGAAACCGAGCGTCGCCCTCAACCGCACAATATCCGCGTCGCTGAGCTTGCTGTAGCGGTCGCCATTATAAAGAACATAACCGTCGCCGTTCTCGCTGTTCAGATAACCGAGGTCGAAAGCCTTTCCTTCCCGAAGGAAAGCAGTTGTGTTCGGCAGATCGTAGACGAGATCGATCGTCTCGCCGCCACCGAAACCGGGAATGGCAAATAACCTTGCCTTGCGGGCCTGCGCCTGCGTGGCCGATATCGAAGACACCAGAGCAACGGCTACAAATAACGTGATGGAATTCATCCATTCCTCGCGACAGCGATCACAATGCATGACGATTGCCACGACTGGATTAATGCGACGTTTATATTGTAATTATACTTCTACTCATCCCAATAAAAATCGAAACTATACGTGAATTTCTGATTTTATATCACATATATCATAATATATGAAATTACTATTCCGCTTAAAACGCAGACCGACGATAGCGGCGCGTATGCCATTGGCGATGCCTGCGCACGGCGTTAAACGTCATGGTCGGTGATCCACGGGTTTCATGGGCGAAGGTTCAGCCGAGGGAGTGACGGATCAGATGCAAGGACCGCAACATGCTGTTTCTCGATAGCGTAACCATGAAGGAAACCCCGGACGGACGGGAGGAATATCCGTTTTCGGTTCCCGCCTTGCGCCATCTGGAACGCCTTGAATTCAAGACGCCGATCACCTTTTTCGCCGGCAATAACGGTTCGGGAAAATCGACGCTGCTGGAAGGGCTGGCAGCGGGAATGACGGCCTATGCCATTGGCAATCATGGCCAGATTTCCGGCGATCTCTACCTTCAGCACGCCGAGACCGTGGCGAAAGCCTTCTATTTCGTCCGCAAGAAATATCCGAAGATCCGCATGTTCATGCGTGCGGAGGACGTGCTCGGTTATGTTCGCCGGCAGAACGAGGAAACACTGGACGATTTTCGCTGGGAGCGGGAAAAAGCGACGAAAAAAGGCGAGGACTTTCCCGAAGAAACGCCGGAGACGTTTCGCACCATCGTCAGAAACAATGCCATCGACCGCCGATCGCATGGTGAAGGGTTTCTCGATATCATGCGGCAGCGGCTGCACCGCGCCGGCCTCTATTTTCTCGACGAACCCGAAAGCCCGCTTTCACCGCAAAAACAGCTGGAACTGGCCGCAATCATCCGCAACGCCGCCGATGGCGGCGGGCAATTGATCATCGCCACCCATTCGCCGGTCCTCTTGGCCATTCCCGAAGCGACAATCTATGATTTCGATGAGCGCGGCATCACCGAACGCCTGTATGACGAGCTGGAGAATATTTCTTTCCTGCGGCGTTTTCTCGACCGTCCGTCGAAATACCTCGGCGATTGAGCAGCAATAAGGCTTGAAATCACGCCGCGCTTGGCCCATGGCCATAAGTAATATGTAATTAGAAAGAAGCAGGCTCATGTCTCCCACCACCACACCGGCGGCAGCCCGGCCCCTCAATGGTCAGGACTACAGAACTCTTGGTCTTTCGGCGCTCGGCGGCGCGCTCGAATTTTACGACTTCATCATTTTCGTATTTTTCGCCACCGTCATCGGCCATCTGTTCTTCCCGCCGGAAATGCCCGACTGGCTGGTGATGATCCAGACTTTCGGCATCTTCGCCGCCGGTTATCTGGTGCGGCCGCTGGGCGGCATCGTGCTTGCCCATTATGGCGACCGGTATGGCCGCAAGCGCGTCTTCGCCTTCTCCATCCTCCTGATGGCGCTCTCCACGCTGGGCATGGCGCTGATGCCGACCTATGCCACCATCGGTGTAGCAGCACCCATCCTGCTCATCATCCTGCGCATGTTGCAGGGTGCCGCCATCGGTGGTGAAGTGCCGGGGGCATGGACCTTCGTTGCCGAACACGTGCCTTTCCGCCGCGTCGGCCTCGCCTGCGGTTTTCTGACATCCGGCCTTTCCTTCGGCATCATGCTGGGATCGCTGATCGCCTTTGCCATCAACTCGCTGTTTTCCCCGGAAGATGTGGCAGCCTATGCTTGGCGTATTCCCTTCCTGCTCGGCGGCGTTTTCGGCCTGATCGCCGTTTATCTGCGCCGCTGGCTGGAAGAAACGCCGATCTTCACCGAAATGAAGAAGTCGAAATCGCTGACGGACAAGCTGCCTCTTGGCCTCGTGCTGAAGCACCATATGCGCGGCGTGATGATTTCCGCGCTGCTGACCTGGGTTCTGTCTGCGGCCATCGTCGTCACGACGCTGATGACGGCCACTTTCCTGCAGAAGCTTTATGGCTACACACCGACGCAGGCGCTGGCCGGCACCAGCTTCGGCACGCTGTTCCTGATCTTCGGCGTCATCATCGCCGGCGCGCTGATCGACCGCGTCGGCTCCGGCATCTTCTTCATGGGGGCGAGCATCTTCTTCGGCATCGCCACGTTCACCTTCTACAGCTATGCCGGCACCTCGCTCGAGACCATGTTCGTGCTTTATGGCGTCATGGGACTTTCGGTCGGTATGGCCGGCGCCGTGCCCTATGTCATGGTCCGCGCCTTCCCGGCATCGGTCCGCTTCTCCGGCCTCTCCTTCGCCTACAACGTCTCTTATGCCGTCTTCGGCGGGCTGACGCCGATCGGCGTGACGACCGCGCTTGCGGTCAATCCCATGGCGCATGCCTGGTATCTGGTCTTCATCGCCGTACTCGCCTTCGCGATCGGTCTTTACCTTTATCTGCGCGGCAGCGAGGTCGAGAGCGATGTCGGCATCGAGGAGCTGGCGGCGATAAGGTCATAAGTTCAACGGCCAACAAAAAAGCGCGGGCAGAACCCGCGCTTTTTTGTTGTAGCAACAGCGTCCGAAACATCAGGCCGCGCTGTCGATTTCCTCAACGCCATTTGTCGGCACGTAGTTGAGTACCGGTCCGAGCCAGCGCTCCACCTCTGTGACCGACATGTCCTTGCGGCGCGCATAATCGAGAACCTGATCGCGCTCCACCTTGGCGACACCGAAATAATAGCTCTCGGGGTGGCCGATATAGATGCCGGAGACGGAGGAGCCCGGCCACATGGCGTAGCTTTCCGTCAATTCCACACCCGCCGCATTGGTGGCGTCGAGCAGGGCGAACAGCGTCTTCTTTTCGGTATGGTCGGGTTGGGCCGGATAGCCGGGTGCCGGGCGAATGCCGGCATAGGCTTCCGAAATCAACTCCTCGCCATTGAAGTTTTCCTGCGGCGCATAACCCCAGAACTCGGTGCGCACCCGCTCATGCATGCGCTCGGCAAAGGCTTCGGCAAAACGGTCGGCCAGCGCCTTGACGAGAATGGACGAATAATCGTCATTGGCACGCTCGAAACGTTCGGCAATCGCCACCTCCTCGATACCCGCCGTCACCACGAAGCCGCCGACATAATCGGCAACACCGCTATCGACGGGCGCGACAAAGTCGGACAGCGCCACATTGGGGCGGCCATCGCGCTTGGAAAGCTGCTGGCGCAGCGTGAAGAAGGTGGCCAGTTCCTCGCCTCGGCCTTCATCGGTGAACAGCCTGATATCGTCGCCCACGGCATTGGCCGGCCAGAAGCCGATCACCGCCCGTGGCCTGAACCACTTTTCCTCGATGATCTTCTTCAGCATCGCCTGCGCGTCGCTGTAAAGCTGCCGCGCCGCCTCGCCCTGCTTCTCGTCATCGAGGATCGCCGGGAAACGGCCCTTCAATTCCCAGGTCTGGAAGAAGGGCGTCCAGTCGATATAACGCGACAGCTCTTCCAGATCATAGGTCTCGAACACCCTGGTGCCGAAGAATTGCGGCTTGACGGGCTGATAGGCCGACCAGTCGATCTTCTGCGCATTCTCACGGGCGCGGGAAAGCGGCAGGCGCTGCTTTTCGCGCTCGTTGCGGGCATGGGCCTCCGCTACCTTCTTATATTCCGTGCGGATATTGTCGATATAAGCGGGCTTCTGCTCTTCGGACAGAAGCGCGGAGACGACACCGACCGCACGCGAGGCGTCGGTGACATAGATCGCCTGTCCCTGCTCGTAACGCGGATGGATTTTCACCGCCGTATGCACGCGGCTGGTCGTCGCCCCACCGATCAGGAGCGGGATGTCGAAACCCTGGCGCTCCATCTCCGCCGCCACATGCACCATTTCGTCCAGCGACGGGGTGATAAGGCCGGAAAGGCCGATCACATCCACCTTCTCCGCAATGGCCGTTTCGAGGATTTTCGTCGTCGGCACCATCACGCCGAGATCGATGATCTCGTAATTGTTGCAGGCAAGCACGACGCCGACGATGTTCTTGCCGATATCGTGCACGTCGCCCTTGACGGTCGCCATCAGCACCTTGCCGGCCGCCTTCTTCTCTTCGCCGCCATTCAGGCGCTTTTCCTCTTCCATGTAAGGAAGCAGCACGGCCACCGCCTGCTTCATCACGCGGGCGGATTTCACCACCTGCGGCAGGAACATCTTGCCGGAACCGAACAGATCGCCGACGACGTTCATGCCGGCCATCAGCGGCCCTTCGATGACGTGCAGAGGACGCTCCGCCTTCTGGCGCGCCTCTTCCGTATCGGCCTCGATATATTCGGTGATACCGTTGACCAGCGCATGTTCCAGACGCTTCTCGACCGGCAGTTCGCGCCAGGAGAGATCCTGCACCTTGGTATCCTTGGCGCCCGTGCCGCGGAAACGCTCCGCAACCTCCAGCAGCCGCTCCGTCGCGTCGTCGCGGCGGTTCAGAACCACGTCCTCGCAGGCCTCGCGCAGCTCGGGATCGATATTGTCGTAAACCGCAAGCTGACCAGCATTGACGATGCCCATGTCCATGCCGACCTGAATGGCGTGGTAAAGGAACACGGCATGCATCGCCTCGCGCACCGGCTCGTTGCCGCGGAAGGAGAAGGACAGGTTGGAGACACCGCCGGAAATATGCGTCAGCGGCATGGTTTCACGGATCGTCTTGGTGGCCTGGATGAAATCTACGCCGTAATTATTGTGCTCTTCGATACCCGTCGCCACGGCGAAGACATTGGGGTCGAAGATGATATCCTCAGGCGCTAGCCCGGCCTTTTCGGTCAGGATCTTGTAGGCGCGTGCGCAGATTTCCACCTTGCGCTGATAGGTATCGGCCTGGCCCACTTCATCGAAGGCCATGACGACGACCGCCGCGCCATAATGATGGATGAGCCGCGCCTGCTGGAGAAATTTTTCCTCGCCTTCCTTAAGCGAAATCGAATTGACGATCGGCTTGCCCTGAACGCATTTCAGACCGGCCTCGATGATCTCGAATTTCGACGAGTCGATCATGACCGGCACGCGGGCGATATCCGGCTCGGCGGCGATGAGGTTCAGGAACTCAACCATCGCCTTTTCGGAATCGATCAGGCCTTCATCCATGTTGATGTCGATGATCTGCGCGCCGTTTTCCACCTGATCGCGGGCAACCGCCAGCGCCGCCGTATAGTCGCCGGCGGTGATGAGCTTGCGGAACTTGGCCGAACCCGTGACGTTGGTGCGTTCTCCGACATTGACGAAGGGGATGTCCTTGGTCAGCACGAAAGGCTCAAGGCCGGAGAGCGACATCAAGGGCTTGTGTTCGGGGATCGGACGCGGCTTGTAGCCTTTGACGGCTTCGGCGATCGCCCGGATATGCTCCGGCGTCGAACCGCAGCATCCGCCGACGATGTTGACGAGACCATCACGAACGAAGCCCTCCACCTGCCGCGCCATCATCTCGGGCGTTTCGTCGTACTGGCCGAATTCATTCGGCAGGCCGGCATTCGGATAGGCGCAGACGAATGTATCGGCCACATCCGACAGTTCCTGCAGATGCGGACGCATGGCATCCGCGCCCAGCGCGCAGTTGAGGCCGATGGTGAACGGGTTGGCGTGGCGAACCGAATTCCAGAAGGCCGACGGCGTCTGGCCGGACAGGGTGCGGCCGGAAAGGTCTGTGATCGTGCCCGAGATCATGACAGGCAGGCGGATGCCCTTGGCCTCGAAACGCTCCTCGCAGGCGAAGATAGCCGCCTTGGCATTCAGCGTATCGAAGATCGTCTCGATCAGGATGATGTCGGCACCGCCGTCGATCAGACCGTCTATCTGCTCGCCATAAGCGATGCGGAGATCGTCGAAACTGACGGCGCGGTATCCCGGATTGTTGACATCCGGCGATATCGAAGCGGTGCGGTTGGTCGGCCCGATGGCGCCAGCCACGAAACGGCGGCGGCCATCCTCCCGCTCGGCGCGCCGGGCGGCACGGCGGACCACCTGCGCCCCTTCGCGGTTGAGGTCGTAGACCGCGTTCTCCATCTCGTAATCGGCCTGCGCGATGCGCGTCGACGAAAATGTGTTGGTTTCAAGAATATCCGCGCCCGCCATGGCGTAGCGATAATGGATTTCCTCGATAGCGTCGGGCTGGGTCAGGATCAGAAGGTCGTTATTGCCCTTCTGGTGACAGGCGCAGCCGATGAAACGCTCACCGCGAAAATGATCCTCGTCAAAACCGAGCCCCTGGATCTGCGTGCCCATGGCGCCGTCGAGGATGAGGATACGCTCCTTGGCGGCATCGCGCAGCGCCTTGAAAATTTCCGCGCCGTCGCGCTTTGCCCCTTCGGGGCCAAACAGGTCGTCAAACACGGGCATACTCCTCATTTCGATTTGCAAATCGCAAGCCGTCAAGTCACATAAAGATATGTTTATGTCAATATATCTTCAAGGGACAGGCATGGCTTTGCGCCTTTGCGGCAAGTTACGAAATTTCACGGGCAGATGACAGGTTTATACAGCAAGGATATAAGCCGAAGCAGCAAACCGCATGGAGGACCAAATGGCCGACGACGATCACAACAGCCGCAACTGGAACACCCTGCCCTGGCACCGCCAGTGGCTGGTGAAACAGGCCGAAGGACTTTTCGACTTCTTCCAGTATCGTGCCCTCAACCCGGCCGGCGGCTTCTTCGATCTCGACGCCAAGGGTGCGCCGCTGCAGGCGAACGATCCCGTGCGCGGCATCCATGCGTCGGCCCGCATGGTGCATTGCTTCTCCATCGGCCATCTGCTCGGCCGCCCGGGCTGCGGCGATATCGTCGACCACGGCATGACCTATCTCTGGAACCGTCATCGCGATGGTGAACATGGCGGTTATTTCTGGCAGGTGAACGATGCCGGCCCGGTGGACGCCAACAAGCAGGGTTACGGCCATGCCTTCGTGCTTCTGGCCGCCTCTTCCGCCAAGACCGTGGGCCATCCGCTCGCCGACCGGATGCTGGCGGACATTACCGAGGTGCTTCAAACCCGCTTCTGGGAAGAAAAACACGGCGCCATCGCCGAGGAATTTCATCGCGACTGGTCGCCGATCGAGAATTACCGCGGCCAGAACTCCAACATGCACCTGACCGAAGCGCTGATGGCGGCCTATGAGGTGACGGGCGAGAGCGATTATCTCAACAAGGCCGAACGCATCGCCGACCTCGTCATCCGCCGCCGCGCCGGCGAGCTGGACTTCCGCGTGCCGGAACATTTCGACGAGAACTGGACGCTCGACAAGGATTATCGCGGCAACGAAATGTTCCGCCCCTCCGGCTCCACCCCCGGCCACTGGCTGGAATGGGCGCGCCTCATCCTGCAATTATGGGTGCTGGGCGAGCGTCGCCACGACTGGATGCCGGTCGCCGCCAAATCGCTGTTCGTGCAATCCATGGCGCTCGGCTGGGACCGGGAAAAGGGCGGCTTCTTTTATACGCTCGACTGGAACGACAATCCCGACAAGCGGGCAAAACTCTGGTGGCCCATGTGCGAGGCGGCGGGCGCTGCCCACTTCCTCAACGAAAACCTGCCGGCGGACCCGTTCTACGAAGACAGCTACCGCCGCATCTGGAGCACCATCGCCAACAACTTCATCGATCACGGCAATGGCGGCTGGCATGAGGAACTGACGGAAAATCTGGTTCCCGCCCATACGCTGTTCCCCGGCAAGGGCGATATCTACCACGCACTTCAGGCCTGCCTCATCCCGCTTTTCCCGGCCGCGGGAAGCCTGACGAAGGTGATCGCGGAAAGCGGCGGGGATTATTGAGGCGCATTGCGCAACCGTCCGTCATGCCGGCCTTGAGCCGGCATCCATTCACGGTGCGTCTGCACCGTGAAACGGCCTTTTATGATCAATGACTTGATTGCGCCGAACTCCGGATCGAGTGGCGGACGATCTCAAAACCCGATGGTTTCCTCGAAGTCGTCCCAGGACTGGTACATTTCATACCGTCCGATGCCGGGGATCGGCACGTGCCCGTAATAGGGCGAAAGCTGGAATTCGGCCGCCGCCTCGCTCTTGCCGGCCACGGCGCCGACATAGATCGCGGAGGCAAGGCCGGTGCGGTTGGCGCCGTGTTCGCAATGGATGAGGATCGGCTTTTCCGCGTTGCGCAGCACCGCGACAAGCGTTTCCGCATCGTCCGGCGAGAGTTTCTCACTTGAGCTCATCGGATAATCGACAAGCCGGATGCCATTGTTTTTCGCCGCCCGGCTTTCCGCGTCATACCACCCCTCGCGCTTTTCATCGCGCAGATTGATGATCGTCTTGATGCCGTAGGTCCGGGCATAGGCAGTGATGTCCTTGCCGCTCGGCTGCGCCGAACGATAAAGTTCGCCGGGGATGACCTCGTGAAAATTGCCGGTCAGCTGACCGATACCCATATGTGCGCCCGCCAGGACCGGCAGGGCGACAAGGCCGATGGCCGTGATTTTCAGAAACTTCAGAACAATACGCAAACCGTCAACCCGCGACATTCATCGGACGGATGCGGAGATGGCATCGCAAACGGGCGAAAACAAGTCACGCCATGCCCGAACCGGTATCCGCGCCACCGGCACCGGCGCGGCGCATCCATCAATCCTTTGCGATAAAAGGCGTTTCGCAACGGCGCTGAAATCTTCAAAATGCCGTGATGGCCGCCAACTGACCGACCGCTCAGTCGAATTCCGCGGAAATGACGGTGACCCGCCATTCCAGCCTCTGCGGCTCCACCTTTTCATTGTTGCGCAGCCGGAACGCACGGCATGCGGCAAACGTCTGCCCGGCCTCGATCCGCCTTTCGCTGACCTGATAGGGATCGAAGGCGACGGAAGCGCGGAAAGCCGGCTCGAAGCCTTCCAGCGTATAGGTCAGGCGCTGCACCGCGACATCGTTGTCGTTGCGGAAGCTGACCCGAATGGGCAAGGCGGGGTCCGGGCAGGCCGTATCGAAACCTGCCGTCGCAACGACATGGCCGAGCCGCTGGCTGCCGCGCCGCCAGTCGTAAATGACGAAGGCCGCCGTAGTCGTCCAGATCAGCAGCAGGCAGATGACGACGGGTTTGAGATGCCGTGGAAAAGCGATGAGGGTAAGAAGAAGAATGGCACTGAGAACGGCTCCGACGATCACGTCGCTCCTCCCTCATAATAACGACCCCGCATGCGACACTGCCCTCCTTCACGCATTCCAACCAGCACTGCCTGCTTGCCACGCAGAGACGGCAGCGCTTCAGCAACCCGCCACATCCGCACGGACATGCAGCCGCTGAATGCCGAAGCAGCGAACTGCCCCGGGCAGGCACAACTCTATGGTCGTGCCCCCCGCTGTCAAGACAACCAAGCGTGACAGCCGATGACCAATCCCTCGGCCCTGTAAGCCGAATGCAAAGGGAACCAAACGCCGCCGCAGACGTTCGCCGCATCACAACAGCATGACGGGGCGATCGAAACGCCGCGACGAGGGCACGGCAGCCGTAAAGCCAGGAGGACGTATCGCCTCTTCAAACCGCCGCGCCCGAGACCATATTAAATGAGACTAATATATGCTATAGACGTCAGTAGCTCAGGGAGAATAACGATGAAAACGCTGATCGTAACGTCAATCCTGGCCCTTTCGGCCAGCACCGCAATGGCCGCGGATGCCGTCTACGAAAACCCGGCGCCTCCTGTCGCACAGGAAACCCTGCCGGTCTTTACCTGGTCGGGTCCCTATCTTGGTATTCAGGGCGGCGCCGGCTGGGCGAATGGCGATTTTTCCGCGGGCGGCCCCGTCGCCTCGGATAATTTCGACGGCGGCATTCTCGGCGCCTTCGCCGGTTACAATTACCAGTTCGACAATAATCTGGTTCTCGGCATCGAGGGCGATGTCGACTATAACTGGAATGACAATGATTATGCCGGCGTACAGATCGGCACCGACTGGCAGGGATCGGTTCGCGGCCGCGTCGGTTATGCCTTCGACCGCGCCCTGCTTTATGCGACGGCTGGCTGGACCGCCACGCGCGGCTTCATCGAAACACCGGCCGCCGGCAAGGACAGCACCACCTTCAACGGCTACACCGTCGGCGCCGGTCTCGATTACGCCTTCACGGACAATGTCTTCGGCAGGCTGGAATATCGGTACAACGACTACGGCGACAAGGACATTTTCGGCATCAACACCGATTTCGACCAGCACACCGTCAAGGTCGGCCTCGGCGTGAAATTCTGATCCCGTCCAGCCGGTTTCAGCGGAAAGGCCCGGCCAGAAGCCGGGCTTTTTCATGCTTGGAAACCCCGCCGCTGCAAAGCCGTCAAGATCGGCAGCCTGCGGACAATATGAACCGTTCGAAAATGCGACATTCACAAACCGTTCAGCCGGCCCGTGCCATCATGCGGGCATAATGAGCCTCTATCTCCCAAAGCAGGCTTATGGAGTAGCCCCGATGAAAAAGATCATTCTTTCCACCCTTGCCGCGCTGGTTGCCACCGGCAGCGTCTTCGCATCCTACGGCACTGCCGCCGCGCAGGATTATCCCTATCGTCCGCGCTACGACCGTGGTTATGACCGTGGCGGACCGCCCCCGCCGCCCTACCGCGAACACCGCCGCCACAATGACGGCGCAGCAATCGCCGGCGGCCTTGCCGCAGGTGTCATCGGCGGCCTGATTGGCGGCGCCATCGCCAACAATAACGGCCCCCGTTACTACGAACCGCCGCCGCCGCCCCCGCCGCGCTGCTGGTTCGAAGACCGCCGCGTTCCCAATTCCTATGATGGCGGCTGGCACACCGAAAGCATGCGGGTCTGCAACTGACCCTGAAAACTGCCGATCTGGCCTGCCATGGAAGCAGACCAGATCGCGCGCCGGCATTAAGACACCCGGCGCGCAGAAAAAATCAAGCGATTGATTTTAAAAGAAAATTGTACGTCGCCAGATAATCCCGAACTCGGCAACATTGTTTTCCTTAAACAATTCTCCATCGGCCACATTTCAAACCCGGACCCATCGCCACATGAAACGGGACTCGAACGACCGATCGCCATATAAGTCCGGATTCCTCTATTTACACCGTATAAACGCAACGCTGGTAGGTCCGAGACGAAACGGAGAACGCCATGCACATTGGATATTTTGAGTACGACAACAGGATTTTGTTCTTTGGCAGAGCATCGGACGGGAGCATCACGTCAGCATTCGATGACATTTCTGATGCTCGGAATGCGGTGGCCTATATCGAAGGTCAAATCCAAAACAGAGTAGTTGAAACGACGACGCTGAGGCCAACGCTGCAAGCGCACCGTGAGCGAAGCATCCACAAGATCGAATACGATTACGATTTACGGGACTGGGTCGAAGACTTCGTAATTATCAGCTTCAACGATCCCGAGACCGGCCTCGTCTATATCGCTCTGCGGCGAGCTGGAATGGCTTTCACGGCAAAGGGCAGTTCGTTGAGCGAAGTGAACAAAAAATGCATCCAAATTCCGTCAGGCCCGAAATTCAAGTAACTGGGGGGCGGTCATTGATTTGGGGCTTGCTCGATACGCATTCGCGTTTCGAACGTCTTCGCCGCTTATCACGCCGTCGGCGATCAACTGGGTGATTTCTTCATGATCGAGGTCCAGGATTGCACCTGGACCGAAGTCAGCCTCGATTGCTTCTGCCCTTTTCACAAAGGCAGAAAGTTGATCGAGGCGCTCCTGCACTTCATCGTCGATATAGTCGGGATCAAATGGCAGCGACGTAAAATAGCGCACAGAGCTCAGTTGTCCGAGGCGAGCCGCGATAAAAGCGGCACCGATATATGGGTCGAAAGTGACGATCACTCCAGTCATTTCATTTTTCCTCCAACGGATAGCCCAATCTTCACTTGGCTATCCGCCGGCTACAAGCACGCGAAAAGATATTCAATCAAGCGTCTCATTGATCCTCGAAAACAGCTTCTCGAAATTCGCCAACGTCGTTTCCGACAATTTGCCGAGAAGCTTGTCCTTGTTTCGCATGAGGTGATCCGCTGGTTTATTATGGTCGAACCGTTTTTCGCCAATGGCTCTCGCGACCTGAACAACGATCGGATCGGAGCCTTTCAACTCCGATTTTTTGAGCTTTTTCCCGAACGCACCATTGAAGAGGTCGATGTAGTCGTCCACATCGAACAGGTCTTCAATGTCGGCCATGCTGGAACCAGTTAATTCGCCGACGGTAATAATTCTCTTGTCCGCCAGGAAGCCTGCCTTCGCCAAGGATGTGAGTTTTTGATGCCCCTCTTTGCGGGAATCGACGAGGACGGTGACATCCAAATGGTTTCCGAGAAGCGCCACGAAGGCGGGAATTACGTCCGCGCCGCCGATCGGCATCATCGACCACCGTTCATGCAGGCCCGTCCGACCTGCAGATTTCAGATGCTGGGAGATCGTGTCCAGATAGATGAAGTCTGACGGCCCCTCCAGAACCAGATTGTCCTTCGCTATAAATAAGTGCTGGGCGATGTCGTATCCCAGCGCGCTTTGCAGCGGGAACAGGGTGTCCCTGTCGGTGGTCAGGACGTCTGCCGTGATAACGGCACCTTTCTCGATACCCTTATCTTCGATGAGACGGGTTCGCTCGATGTGGTTTGGCTGGATCATAAATGGCGAATGCGTGGTGTAGATGACTTGGCATCGCTTCGACAACCGTTCCTCGATAAACCGGAGGAAATCCTTCTGGGCCTTGGCGTGAAGGCTTAGTGCCGGCTCATCTAGCAATATGATGACGGGCGTGCTGTCGTATTCGTAGCGCGAGAACGCCGTAAGAAACGAAAAGAACCACCTAAAACCAGAGGAACGCTCGTCGAAGGGCAAGGACAGCATGTGCTTGTCATCGTACATGCGAACCTGCAATTCATCGACAACAGGGCTGTTGGAGTTCCCGTTGTTCTCTTTTTTCATCGTCAGGTCGATGAGGACACGCAGATTGGTGTTAGTCGACCAATAAGCCAACACCTCGCGCGTCAGCTCGTTTGCAGTATTTTCCAGTTCCCTCTTCCGTGTTTCGTAGTCGGTATCGAGGAGATGATCCTTTTCGAACTCAGCAAGCTGCAGCAACGCTAGGGCTGTCTGCTGGTTCTCGTCCAGGGTATCAGGATCGGCGTTCAGCAGTTCCCTGATAGGAACTCTACTCGGGAGGCTGCTGTAATCACTGTAGTAGAAGAATTTGGGAACCAATTCGGCAAGTTTTGCCGCGATCACGGATCGCATCTTTGCATTTTTCGGCAAAAGCTCGTCGATGGCTGTTTTCAAGACTTTGCGCTCGGCGGAGGTGTCGGTCTCTTCATCGTCCTCATAGGCTTCGAGCGCCGCACGCAAATCCTCGAAACTCTCAAACAAACCCAGCTTCGGGAGCACACGGGCCGAATCATGCTTGCCTAGAAAATTCGCTACCGCTGTCTTCTCGTCGGTGTTGAAGGTTCCGACACGTGTGTTGTCGTAGCGACGTTCATATGTGTACTGCTCAGACTTCAAGACTCCGGGGCCGAAGAACGCCTCAATTACCTTGTGGTCTTTCGGCTCAAGGTCGAAAGTCGCTGAGATAGGAATCGTATCGTCGAGGTCCTCACCGTTGGCCTTGGCCTCGCGGCGATGCTTCTTTTCAAGCCAAGCCGGATAGTGTTTCGCTGAATCGAACTGGACCGCCCCCTGGGCAGGTTTGAGACGGCGTAATGCCTCGAGAAATGCAGATTTGCCAGATTCGTTCTTGCCAACGAGGCAAGTAATCCTCTCGTCGATTTCGACTGAGGTGGAGTCAAGTATATGCTTGAAGTTATTGATTTGGACAGTCCGAAGGCGCATCTATTTCCCCCGCATTCATAGCTTGAAGAATGATGTATGCCGCTGTTCTTGGTTGCAATAGCCCGCAGACAAGCTCTCGGGTTTTCACCCGAAATGTTGATACGCGCGTGCGAAATTCATACTACTGATGCTTTTGTCCGATTGTGAGCAAGAACCCGGATCGCACGCAACCCAGGACGAGTATTATTCTCCCGGACGATCACCAGACAATCTTCGAGGATCATTGCGACGACATCTCCGATCGAGAGGGCGTGCCTACGCGCATAAGTGCGGAGGGATACTGTCGTGCCCTGTGCCGTCTGGGACGCCATGGAGAGGACATTTCCGAGAAGGCGCTCGACATCCGTTCGAAGATACATGCGGCCAAGAGAGAAATGCGCGAAGACAGCAAGTCTCCCAGTGCCGACGAGACTTTGCCAAGCCCAGCTTTCTACGGCCAGGATACAAGATACTTCGGCCGTGGGCACAAGATCGGCGATGGCCGCCTTCAGGATGCCTTCATCCGTAGTCGACAGTTCCCATGGCTTGGCCAGGTTCCTGACTACGCCGACATGGCGCGCCAACGGAATCAGAGCATCCAATCTGACGTCGATGCTATCGGCGAACTTCGATAGCGCGCGCTCGGTATAGAAGTCTGCCGTCTCCCGAAATTTCCGCTTGCCCCTTCGTCCGATCGGTTCGAACGCCTCGTTGATCGCCTCTCGCAATTCTTTCCAGAGTGTCGAGCTTGGATATGTGTGCAAGTAGTTCACAATTGCGATGTGAGCCCATCCCATGCCGACGGTCTTTCCCTTCTTTCGAAGGGCAGGAGATACATGTTCGACAAACCACGACCGCAAGGTGACTACGAGGTCTTCACGGGTACCAGCCAAGGCGGCCATTCCAGCGGACTGATTGCTGCGCGTTTCGGAAGGCGGGTCCGTGCGATGTTCATTACCCAGCCACCTTCCGAGGAATTCCGATACTTCAATGATCTCGTAGAGACTGTATTGCTGGAGGATCGGCCATTCCGTGGCAGGCTTTACACCGAGGCGCTCAAGGATAAACGCCTCCAGTGTTCGGTCGTGCTGGTCTGCTTGCGACGGTGCCCATTCGGCAAGTGGGTTGCCATTGGTGTCGCAGGCAACATCGGCCCACCACCAGCCGACTGGTTGTCCTGCGGCATCAGTATCCTCGATAGGCGTGCCGTGTTCGGGACAGGCCCTGAAGGCGCAAATATCCCACCAAACCCGATGATGCGGCGAATCCGCCAGGCATGCCCGACAGAACCTGCGGGTGCTGAACGTCATCTGCCTCTTCCTGAGACGCTGGCCGCCGAGGTCGTAGTAAGCTCCATCGGCCTGAGGGCTATAAAAGCGGACGGCGGCCTTGTGCTCGTCGCTGATCGGCAGCTTTAGAAGCGTGTCGAGGGTTTCTTCCGCAAGGAGGCAACGCCCGTTGATGCCGACCTCGTTTCCGTAGACGCTGGCGCTGTAGTGTCCCTCGTTGGCAACCAGCCGCAGAAAATACCCGCGCGCAGGTTCTCCGAGTTTCGGTTTCAGGCTCCAGTTGGAGAACGGCAGGTACATCGACGGGGAAACATTCATGTGCTCAGGCCCTCCGGAAATAGTTGCGGGTATCGCCGAGACGCACCAGCGTTTCGGAGGAGCGGCGCAGGTGGTCGAGCATGATGCAGCTCGCGCCATCGTTCATTGCGATCGCCGCGGCATCACGGACAAGGTTCATGACCCGACCGATCGAACCGCCCGTGAAAGCGTGGACGTCGGCGGCCACGGCCGAACTTCCATGCAGAATGGACGCCTCCTTGAACGGCAGCCTCGCATCGATCTTGCTAAGCAAGAGCCTGAAGTCGTCGAATTCCTGACCCGCGTCGCCCAGCGGCTTCAGAACCTCGCGCTTGAATCCGCCGCGGCCCTCAAGGTAGTCCACGCCGGCGATGACGTCGTGAACGCTCTCCTCCCCGACCAATAGGACATTGAGGGTGCCAAGGTCCGCGAGCTGCTTGAGAAAACTCTGGAAACCGGACAGATAAGACCTGGTGCGCCCGAGGAACAGGAACTGCGCATCGTCGAGGATGACGAGTTCGGTGCGCATCTGGCGGAGGCGGTCGAGAACCATGTTCATGCGCGCCTGCGTCTTGATCTTGGCAGGCAATGATCGCATGCCGGTCGCGCTGGCGATGGTGTCTGCCAAGCTCGATGGTGTGGTCTGGTCCGTGGCCGTAACATGCAACACGGGATAGCGTTCGCCGTCTTCGTCGGGGCCGGGTTTGTCGACACCCGCCGCATAGTAGGCGCAGATCGTGGATTTCCCGGCGCGGGACGATCCGAGGAGGCCGCCGATCTTGCCCGTCCCGTGTGAGCCGCCCTCGAACGGGAAATGGAAGCCGCGGATAAACTTCTCGCCCTTCTTGAAGACGGGGTACTTGTAGAGAAGGCGCTCGATCATCGCCTGTCTTTCCGGCACCGTCATTGCCGCCGCGGCAAGGCGTTCTTCGGGGGTCCTCAAAGGATTTTCGTGGAACTTGGTCATGTCAGTCCTCCCATTCTTCGTTGCGGGCGGCGATGTCGTCGATGGAGTTTAGAGGGAGCGAAACTGGTCCCGACGTCGGGATTACGGGCGTTTCGTCCACAATGGCATTGACGGTTTCGGGGGCGATGTCCGTGACCTCTTGATCGCCGTACTCGGCGTCGGGGATTCGCGGCGTCGGCATACGGGGTGAGGCGAGCGGGGATCGCGGGGTCAGCCGATGTGCCCTTGCGGGTTTCGCAACGTCCAGACGGCGGGTGACGACGCCTTCCTCAACGACCACGGGTTTCGAGCGCTCGATACGGGTTGCTTGCCGTGCGACAAAGCGGGCGAGCTTCGTGGCGGTTCCATGCTTTCTACGACGTGCGTGCGTGTCGACGATCGTCTGCATCAGGTCGGCCTTGGCAGCCATCAATGCCGGGGCATTGGCCGCTTCGTTGGACTTCTTGCGGTGGTGCGCGACGATCAGGCGATGCTGATAGAGTTTCAGTCCGGTCGCATAGCGTGCATAGGCCCCGCTGATCGGCACCTCGATGTGGCGGCCAGGTTCCCACGGGACTTCGACCCAGATTTTCCCGAGGTCGGCCGGATCGCGTACCGCGCGGAACTTGGTGCCGTGATACTTGCCCTCGCCACGTTTACGGCGGGCCGACAGCTTGAGCGCATTGGCTCCGGCCGACTGGTATTCGAGGTTCCCCCAACGGATCAGACCATGGTCGGTGATGCCGACCTCGCGCGTATCGCCTGCGAGACGGACCAGAATGGAGCTGTCCTGCAGCGGCCGCGGCGGAACGTTCGCGATGCTTTCCGACCAGAGCTCCGTAGGCGCTTTTGACAGGCTCGGGATGACGCCGAGGCCCTGATGCGGATCGGGGTGATACACGTTGGCGAAATAGTAGGCGAGGAAGCCGTTCAGCTCCGCAATGTCGATATGAGGGAGTGCTTTCATACGATCGTCGTCGAATTTCAGACGCTCTTCGGGAGACATCGCGGTGCTGCCGGGAAGCCGCTCGACGAGACTGACGTCGAGGACGCGGAACAGATGTTCCAAAGCTCCCTTTTCCCACGGATGGCCGGGGCGATAGGCAACAGTTTGCATTAAGAGTTGGGCCGCCGCCTCCTTGATATTGAGGCCCACGAGATGCTTGGCGTTGTCCACGCCGAGCCGGAACGGCCGACCGTACCAACGATAGACTACACCCTCCGGGAGGGTATCCGCTTCCTTTGGCGACATGGCGTGAAGAAGACCTTCGAGGAACGTCTCGTAGGACGGCGGTCCAAAGGTGATGGCCCAGCCGAGGATGATGCCCGAGTATCGGTCGCGGAAGAGCACAAGGTCAGGTCGACCGAAAGCGGCACCCTCGCCGAACACGACGATATTCAGCGTCGTGTGGTCGACGTCAACGATATCGAGGACATGTTCCGGCCTGATCTGGGTGATGCGGTCGGCGTACTTCTTCTCCGCGAACTCGTCCCCGTAGACGAGACTGTCGCGCGTGAAATGGTCCACGGCCGCCAGACGGCGCTGGATCGTGCGGTCCGGCATGAGAGGCTCAACCTCGCCGATCTTCTCGACGAGGTTCGGCAGGTCGGCATATTTCTCTCCGGGCCTGGTCCACTTGTAGAGGAGCGCTTTCACGCCGTTCCAGTCGCCCTTGACGAACAGTGTCTCCTCAACGGCCTCGTGCACGGCCTCTTCGGCGCGGTTCGGCTTTCGGCGGTTGCAATTGCCCCGACGCGGACGGTCGGCGACGGCGGCAAGCCTGTCGAAGTCGCGCTGATGCCTGATCCGGGCGAGCTTCTCGTACAGCGCCGTCATCGACGGCGGCTTCTCGCCCCGGCGTTCGGCCAGATCACGGACTGCCCGCTCCATGACCTTGCGGGAATGGCCGCCCTTACAATACCTCCCGTGAGCCTTGAGGACCTCGTCGATATACAAGAGATACCATTCGGCCTTCACCTTGCGGTTGCCGGTGATCGACAGCGCGTAGCCGGGAATGACACCGCCGTCGGCGGCGGTCGGTACCGTGGTGGCGGGAACAATACGCTTGTCGGCCTCGAGCTTTGCGATCTGCCAGTTCGACAGGTGCATCACCAGGGCGTTGAGAGGGGACCTCAACCGGATAACCCTGTCGTTTTCCGACGTGCCAAGCCTCACCCACTCCTCGACCTGGTAGGCGGTGTAGAGGGTTCGGGCTTCGTCGAAGATGTGATAGACCGCCTTTTCCCGCATCTCATAGCATTGAGACGAAACGGCATAGAGCGGGGTTGGCGGGATATCCTCCTGCGTCACGACCCCCTGCAAGGGACGGGTAAAGTCGAACCTGTCCATACCCATGATCAGGCACCCCTCAGGTTGAGGGCAAAGACACCCGTCGTAGGCGAGAACGGTTTCGACAAGTCGATGTCGAGTTCGCCGAGGAAACACATCTGCATCACGGCGGTGAATGCCAGGTCCACGCCATCAACGTCGATCCGACGGAAGACGGACCTCAGATCGGGATCAGCGTGCAGCGCGCGTTTCAAGGTGCCGAGCATCGACGGAAAGCGATGACGGCGGACGGCCCTGATAATGAGTTGCGCCTCAGGCAGATCGAGGGGACCCGGTTTGTGCGCCCACATGGTCTTCAAATTCGGGAAGAGCGGCTTGGCGAGGAGACAGAGTTCGTCATGAACGGCGTAGGAGCATCCGTGGTGCGCCTCGATATGCGCTCGCAGCACCTGCGTGCGCTTGGCAACCCATGCCTTTTCGGCCTGCTCGTTAACTGGCACGTAATCGATGAAGACGACGCTCCCGTCAGCCCTGAGGACGGCGACATCGGGGACGTGTTCGCGCTTCACGGAGGCGTTGTTCCGTCTGGGAGAGAAATACTCGATAGTCATAGGGTAAGCGGCGATGGCCTTGATGGCTGGATCGGTGTCGAGGTGGACGAGGCCGTCTGCCATCAGAGGAAGACGGGCGACGATCTGCCCTCCTGCGGCCTTGTCGGTGGGGAACGTTACCGGGAGCGTCCGGTACATCGTTCCCCATTCGGGTTCCCACAAGGGGACATGCGCATGAGCGAAGAGCGCGGGCGGCAGGTGCCGCGGACCGAAATCCATCAGTTCCATGTTCTGTCTCCTTAAATGGGCGAGCTGGTCACGTAACATCCGCCTGGGGCCGGGCAGCCCCAGGCGGTGGCGATCAGAGGCCTTCGCGGTTGGGGCGGCCGGACACGGAGCAGATGAGGCGCTGAAGCTCCTCCTCGAGTTCGATCCGGCTAATGTCGTCGAAACCGTCGAGATCGAACTCGATGGAGCCGAGGAAGACCCGTTTGGTGATGGCGTGCTTTACGAGAAACATGGACGCACTCTCCTATTGCCGTCCGCTGCCAGCGGCGACCTGCGAGGGAACTTTCGGGCCTTGTCCGCTTTCGCGGGGTCAGCCGTGGATATCATTGAAGCTTCGACCGTCGCCGCCGGTGGCGGGGTCAGGGCGGAGCGGAAGCGAGCGGCCAGTGCCGCCCGCCTATTCGTTCCGTTGCCCGGACGTCCGCCCTGCGATCCATTTCCGCGACAGGTACCCCGGAAACCGACAGGCGGTCCGTTGGAAGACATGGCTCCGCCGGTGCCGTTAACGCTTTACGCGTCATCAGCCCAGGTAGCCGGTTTTCCTGTTGAATTGCCCGATTAGCCGGGGTAACTGTTCGCCATGGCTTTTTTCCTTTCAGTTGGAGCCATCGGGCTGACACCTGCGCTAACAGGTCCAGCCGCCTTAAAATGGGTCGCCTTGCCGGGCGGCCCATTTCCGTTTCCGACCCCGCGGGCACCTCGCTTTTCGAGATCGCTGCGGCGTCGATGAAAGTGATATAGGCCGCAGGGCTGGGTTCACACAAGATCGCCGGAACGCGCCTGATCCTCCGTTTTCCGCTTACGGCGGCTAGGCACTCAACCTTTACGCGTTCGCCGGGGGTGAGTGGGTGATTTCGGTCGTGAGCGACGACCAGCGGAAATTCAAGAACTCGTTGATTGCATTGTTTTTCATAAGAAATCCTAGAACTCGCCGTTGAATCCTTGGTCGTCCAACGGCCGTGTTTTGCTGCAACCGCGCCGAAGGATTCGCCGCTCCGACTGGCGGTATCCGAGGCCGCCATCGAGGCCCCCATCATGTCATCGGCTACCCGGCAGTGGTAGCCGCGCGGGGCTGTCAAAGCCCTCTCCTGCAGGGCTCTTGCCTTGCAAGGAGCGAGCCGACGAAATCGAGGCTCGCTTTCGCGGGGCGCAAAACGGTTTAGGGAAATCCTGTCCGTCGAGGGCATGTCAAATCCTCCATTTCGTTTCGATAGGCATCGCCTGCTGGTCCGCGACAAGGAATTCCGCTGAAATTCCCGACCGCGATTATTCAGGAACTCGTCGCAACCGAGTTCTTGAATTAAATCCTTGTGGTCTCCCGTCGCGGCAAAGGCGCGGCAACCGCCTCCCTGCAACCTATGCCGGTAGAGGGTCCGCGTAGGCGACTTGTTAACCAATTCGCCAAGTCTTCCTATTTTTTCTCCTTCGGGACCGCGCCGCGTTGCGAATTCGCCGATTCCAGCCACGGGAGACCTATTTCCCGACTTCAAAATCGGTGTCCCGGCCCGTGGCCAGAGGGCCGGGACACCCGCCGTTAGCCGTCACGTCCTGACGGATGCGGCATTCCTGACCGGTTCTTCGAGGAGGCCGAGAACCTGCGCGCCCGGCACGGTACCGTTCGAAAGGAGCAATTCGACCAGACGATCGAGTTGGGGTCGATACCCGGAGAGCAAAACAACTGCCCGGTCGAACTGAGCTTTCAAACGCGCCTCCACAAGGCCGCGCAGTTCGGGGTCGCTGGCCCGAAGGTGCTCGAGCGGGCGATCGCCCGTACCGAGGTCGGCGGAAAGGTTTTCACCGAGTCCGAGCTGCCGCTCAACGCGGGTCGCGGCATCGGTTGCCAGTACAAGATCGGAGGACGGCGCGCCGCCGGCACCGTCGGCTCTGTCGCCGAGCACGACCATCTCTGCGGCCGTCCCGGCCAGAAGCATCGCGATCCAGTCATCGTAGTAGGAAGCGTTTCTGACCACGCCCAGGTACGGAACGAAGGAGGTCGTGCCCACCCTACCGATCCCGCCGGAGACGGGAACCTCGCGCGCGATGCCCACAGAGATCAGGGTTTCGGAGCCAAGCACGGAACCGACAATGGCGTGGCCCGCCTCATGAACGGCGATGCGGAGCAATTCCACATCGCTCAGGAGATAGCGCGCAGGCATTGCTTGCATGAGGACACGCTCGTCGAGAGACATACCGCTGCGTCGGGCAAGTCGGCGTGCATCCCGGGCGAGCTTTTCGATATCAGCCCCGGACCAGCCGACCGTTCCGGAAACGAAACCGGAGAGATCGCCGTTAATCCGGTCCTCGCGAAGGTGGTAACGAAGGATCGCCAGCCTTGCCTGCGCGTCAGGCAAGGGGATTTCAATTTCGGTTTCAAGCCTTCCCGGGCGAAGGAGAGCGCGATCGATGGCGCGGGGATTGTTGGTGGCGGCAACCACAACGACACCTTCTCGCCCCTCCACAGGGTCGAGGCATTCGAGGAGGCCGTTGATTACCTGGCGGCGGTAGTCGCGATTGTCGCTGTCGCCGCCCGCCTCGCGATCGCCGAAGCTATCCGCCTCGTCGATGAACAGGATGCAAGGCGCGGACTTCGCGGCATCGGAGAAGGCAGCACGCATCGCCCTCAGGTAATCGCCGAGATGGCCATTGGCTTGCCATCTCGCGGCCGAAGCGCTGATGAGCTTCACGTCGCAGGACTTGGCAAGCGCCTCGGCGTAGCGTGTTTTACCAGAGCCGGGTGGGCCGAAGAGCAAGGCTCCGCGATCGACATCATCCCAACCGATCCTGCCGGCGCGCCACGCCCGTAGGTCTTCCGCAAGCTGAATGCCCCAATCCTTGGCCTTTCCATAACCATGCATGTCTTCGAGCCCAGCCGCGGACGATACCTTCGGCGTCGGTTCGACGGGTTTAGCCTCCATTCGTTTCATCTGGCGCACCGAACTCATAAGCGGTCGCGTGGGTCTGATCGACACCAGGATCGCGTCAAACGATTTCGTCGATAGGAATTCAGCATGCGCCTCGGTCATGCCGGGGACCTTCGCCTTCCGGGCCGCAGCGATGAAATGTTCGGTCGTCGGGCTGGCAATGTCGGCGACCAGATCGGCTCCCGCGAGGAAATCCGCAGGCGGGTATTCTCGCTTCTCGGTAATGATTACCACCTGGCGCGCGTACTTGATCCGGCCATAAAACGAGCGCGCGTCAATGGTGGACTCGCCGACAGTGAATGCTACGGCAGGATCGTTGCCATATTCATCCGCATTCGCGGGGTCCTCGATGAGGCTCGACACCGCCCGGCGATAATAGTCAGCCGTGTTCTCGGGGGCGATGAGAACAGCGATAAAAGCCAGGTTTTTACGGCGTAGGAAAGGCCGAAGGGCACGACGGACACCGCATTTTGCAACTTCGATAGCAAGATGCGGCGGCGAATTCGGCCGATTGATTGATCTGTAGGACATTGAGAGGTTCTCCATAGACGACGGGACGATTGCGATGTTGCCTCACCGCGGTATCCGCCTCACAGCCGTCTCGGGGCCGAGGGGTGCGTCGTCGAGATCGACCTCGACGTAGCCATGGAGAATGAGGGACGCGATTCCGGGGACGGGTTTGGTTTCCTGAAAAGCCTTGAGGCATTCCGCTAGCGGCAGGGAACCGTGTTCGTCGAGTGCCGCCAGCAGTCGAAGCCGATCGCCGAGGGGCGTGACATGAGCGGCATAGCGCAGCAGGTCTTTGGCGTTCCGCAACCTGAAGCCGTCGTAGATTTCGGCACGATCGAGCAGTTTGTAGCGGGCGTCGATGCGCCTGGCTTCCGACGCGATGACAGCGATCTCGACTGAAACAACCCGATCTGGTGCGTCCACATAGAGGGTGGCACCGTCTTCGTCGAAAACCTGAAAATCGGGAACATGGGGGACCCCGCCAGCGTCGAATGGGGTCGGCATGCATCGCCACGCGGTGACCGAAGGGTTAACATCGAGAATGCACCCGACATCGCGTGCGGCCTGAGAACGGAACAGGCCTACGCCCTCGCACTTCACGGTACCCGCAGGGTGATAGCTTCTGATCGACGCGGAGTTTCTGGCCGCGCGCAGCGTGGCGGCCTGCTTGGCAATTCCCATGACATCCTCCAAAAACGGTTGGTCGTCGCCGCGGTCATCGCGGCAGCGAGGGTCAACCTATTCGTATGAGGTAGTTCTGGAGTTTGCTCATAACGGGAATAAATAGCGAACAAAAAGCGAAAATCAACCGGGCGCTGTAAAAAAACTTTCGTCAACTTTTTCAGGATAACCCGGTTGACACGCTGAAATTTCGGATTACTTGTCGACGGCCTGAGCGACGACCATTCCGCTCAAAGGACAGCATCGATGACCCAGGTTCCGAGGAATAGCGCGCGAATATGACCGTGTAGGCTCACGCCGCAACGGCGTGTTCCTCGTTCGTCATTTAACCCAGGGTATCCACTATGTCCTCAACCCGTCTCCCGTTTCGAATAGGTCGCTGATCCCCAAAAGGGATCGCCGCCTTGCTCATATTCGAATTTGAACCACACCCGCCGCCATCGGTGCGCGGAACAGGAGACGCTTGCCATGTTCAATGCCAACCGCATCATGTCCGACTATATCGTCAATCTTGCCGACGTCAGCTCCTACGGGTGCCATCCGATGTCGTTCGAAGAACTCAGGGATGAGTTCGAGGTCTTGCCCATGCACGACGACGAACTAGAGGCGCTTGTCGGCATCTGAATACCCTACCCGGAGGGCGACCGAGGTTAGATCAGAGGATTTGCTGGGCAAGACCACGCAATCTCCTAAATCACCGTCGTTGGCTATGGTCGGACATCCGACGCCGCCACAAATGTTTGCGCCGACAAAGAGTTGAGACCACCATTGGCTATGGAGGTAGCCAATGGTCGAAAAATACGAACCGTCGCGTTTGATCGCGAACTGCTTGAAGTGCATCAGGCTAGGCTCTGAAATACGAGACCTAGAGTTTATGAAGGCTTGGATGAACCCGGCTCGAAAGTTGGCTGCGACACAAGGGTCGGAAGAACAACACGATCAGTTGCGTAACCACGAAGAAGAGATACGTCTTCTGGAAGAGATGGAAGCAGTCGGTGGCGCAGGAAGTGCGCTTCTGAAAGATCACCCACTCGTTATAGGCCGAGAGAAAATTCGCCGCCGACGCGCGGAACGTATCAGGGCTTCGGCAACTTGCCCGCTACCTTCACCTGATCCAGGCTGATCCACTCGAGTTCCTCTTCGTCTGGGAGCGGATCATGGTACACATCGAGCTCGGCCATCTCGAGACCGTGTTCGCTGTATCGCGCAGCATAAGTTGCGGCTTGTTCTGCTAGTATCCAGGTTTCAATTTGTTCCAAGAGCGCTTCCAGAGCTTCTTGTTCTTCAATTACACGCAGCTCACCCAAAGCCTTTTTCAGACTAACCGTTGACCTGCCCGATCCTACCGGCCGACCATATAAGTCCGGACTCCCACATTTCAGCGATTTCTCTTTGTAGGCTGGGCCGTCGAAACGGTCCCTTGACGAAGTCCAATTAGAAGGTCCCTCGATCGCGAGGGAGCCTTCATGAAGTTTATTATCCAGAATCTATTTCCATTTCGAGTTAAAGCGGTTGAGGTTCCAGTTCTGCCGGAGGAATTGGAAAAGCCCAGTTCGAAGGCGGCTCTGCTTTCGAAGGCCGAGTCAGTCAGACATCATCTGGTCGAGAACTTTGAGGGGATCACCGTCAATATTGGTGGCGAGAGAGGGAGACATCAACTTGCGGTCCGTGGCTTAGTAAACGCAAACATCGACCTCATATTTCAAATCAAAACTGCCGACATTGGCCACGTAGATGTCGAATTAGCTATGAGGGAGCAGGGATGTTGTCGTCGGTTCACACAGAACCTTCACAACGCAATTCAAGCGATCGGCTTTGAAAAAATGTCTCTCAAAGCGGTGAGAGAAGGACGTGTTGCATGGGCGGCACTTGGTTTCAGACCGACTCCAACAGCTTGGAAACTACGGAAATCAAGCTTTGCCAACGGATTTCGCAGCGTGCGAGATCGCTATCCGGCAGATATAGCTGACCTTATCGATCGGATGATCCTAGAAAATGACTTCGACGCATTCCCTGTTCTTGCAAACGTAAATTACAGCGGCAACAATAGAAATGAATATAGAATGATGTCTGCGAGTGTTATGAGTAATCTTACAGACTGGGAAGGGGAATTTTTAGTCGGTGAAGGAGAGTATACACAGTATTTATTCAGATGATCCGCACATCGTTCCAGATGGATACATCGATGGTGCCATCGACATTTTGGAGGAGCTCGATACCAATCCTCGAGATTTCGACTTCCCGGCCTTGAGAGCGGCGTATCTGGCGGGCGGACGCCCGAAGGACCTGGTCGATCAAATCCTCCGGGCGCTGGGTGAGCCGCAAACCTGATGCAGGTGATCGATGCCGGACTGGTACCAAACGCCGCAATTCTGTACTTGCTCGACGGCGTGTTTGGCGTCTGACGAGGTGTTTGTCGAACCCGATCTACGCAGACAAAGCCGAATCTGGCGTTTCACGCAGGAACTCTGTCGCTCACCAGGTCAGTGTTTTCCCGCCAATGGCCAACATCGAAGTCGACAATCAGTTGTTGCCGCAAGAACTGTCGACCAGAATTCTTGGTAGTTTAATAGGGTGGCATGGAGAATTCGATGTCGGAAGTGAGCGACGACATCTGCTGCGATGCGCTGGAGAGCTGTGCGCCGATCCTGCGGAGCGTACTCAACGCCGTCATCGCCGAACCGTTCGTCAGGATACTGGTCATTCAAAATCCGATGTCCGCAATCTGTAGCAACGAAGCCATATTCAGCTTCACCGACAGATTTCGGATATCGGCGTTAAAACCGCGGCAAATTGAGAGGGTGAAAATACCCTGTCTCAACGATTCTCGGCCGACGGCTTCTATTTCGATAGGGCAAAATGCGCCCTGCGTTTCCGACCCTTAAAGTTTACCGTTTTATGTCGAGATTCAGTCTGGTTCCAGACGGAAAACGTTTACCTCACGACGCTTTAAAAAACGCACGGAGTTAGCGAGGAAACGGTCTATTTTCGAAAGGCCGATGTACTGACGAGCGCGATCACGCACTCTTTTTCGGCTTTGAAGGAAGAAGGCCTTCACGTTGCATCTGCTTGCGGGCGAGCTTCCTCTGACGGCCGACTGCTTCAGCCTTTTCCCGCGCTTTTTTAATGGATGGCTTCTCGAAAGCTTCACGCAGGCGCATCTCGCGGAAAATGCCCTCGCGCTGAAGCTTTTTCTTGAGAATGCGTAACGCTTGGTCGACGTTGTTATCGCGGACTTCAACCTGCATGGGTCCCTCTCGAGGTCAAAAAACGGTGCGCCACCATACGCAATCTGACGTCGAATCCAAGGTCAACGATCTATCAGTAATGGCCTTTCTCGACCCGCACTTTCTGATCTTCAACCCTGTTTTTTCCGATTGTGGGAGCGAAGAACGTATTCTTGCCGAGCGCACAAGCGGAAGTGAGTCGTACACGCATGCCTTACCTCGCCGGACCGATTTTCCTGCGTGGAGTGACTGCGCCCAAGCTGCGGTCCCCGTCGCTTGGCGGTGAATAATCATAAAGCATGGGCGAATCGAGTGATGCCAGCAAAAGCAAATGTTCCACTACTTTCACCTTTTGCAGATGTTCGACATTATTCCGGCCACCAAGACTAAGTGCAGGGGCGAAACCATAAATCTCACCGGGTTCAAGTTGCCCAATCTTTTCAAGAGCCAAGGGCATCATGTTTTGGTATTTTTCGTCTTCCCATGGAGCCACATATGGAGAGACGTTGAATGACAATTTAAGACCAATCATCACTTCGTCGGTCCATTGGCGCTTTTGATCTTCGTCATATCCGCGGGGCTCCACCCGGACCATGCCATTTGGCAGATTTAACCGTATCGTCGCATCGCCGTACCAAATGTCGACGTTACCGAACGCATTGTATCCGAAGGCAATCATGCGCGTTGGATCAAGCTCGGGATCACCGAGAAACACATAGTCGATAATCGGCTGAAATATAGAGGGATCGCATATCCAATACTGGCCTTTTGACCAACTGCACCAACCTTTTTCGATCCAGAATTTTACCAGAATTTCAGGCAAACGATCCTTGTAGCGCTCTACTATCTGCGCACTAGGCTTCACTACGTGATCGATTTCGTATGCATTCAGGAGTTCCTCAATCCATTTAGTTTCAAACACATTGTAGTTCGGCTGCTCTACCATTGTCATGTTCCTGTTAATGGCTCACCGGGGCGACTGGGGTTGCTGGGGCAAAGTCGAAGATCAACTTGCACACTGGGGCAGTTGTTCGCCGCTTGTCTCTTCGCATGCTCTGCTAGTCGGCTGGCGCGAGTATGTCCATTTCGATTTGGATTGATCCATTGGCTTCCCATAGAACTGTTTTCGGAAAGGCCACCTATCCGATTTTCAATTGGCAAGGTCTGATCGACTACAGAATTATATTTCCCACCCGCTATCATGTCTGGATTATGCAATGCCGCCGCCGAATCCAGATATTCTCCCAATTTTATCGGACCCTGTATTGGACCGTACTGATCAACGTACATTTTCTGGATACGCGGGTCGTTTCTATATTCTTGGCGCGCTTTCGCCTGAAGTGGTTCCGACAAAGCCCGCATGCCCGCCGGATTTGCTAGATATTTTGCTTGATTGGCCAGCATCTGCTGTGGACTCATATTGTTGAGCCCTTGTTCCTGCAATTCCATTTGTCGCTTGAACTCATCAATATCGATCGTACTTTTGGTGGGCATAAAGCATATTATCAATAACCGACATCTACGGTTCTCATCTTCGTCTATACGAACATTTGATCCAGGTGGCGGCACCGGAACAGGCGTAGGCTCCGGGTCCTGCGTTGGTTTATTTTTCTTTCTGTGCTCCTGAATTTTCGCAAACGTCTCAGTTCGGATGTCAGCACCACTGTCCCAGAATGGAAGTTCGTTCATTCTGCGTTGCGCATCTAAAAGCAATTTCTGTTCAAAATCGTCCTGCGGGACGGTATCGGAAAAATTCATTTTGTTGGTCGGAATAAGCACACCGGCGGCGAATATTCCGATCCCCGCCAATATCGTTCCCAAACTGACACCTCCCGCGGCGGCGGCAGCCCCTCCAGCACCGGAAGTTGCTGCACCGGCAGCGGTACTTGCTCCTCCAGCCGCGGCTCCACCCGCACCTTGAACGAGTGGAGCAAATCCTGGCGTGACGAGGAAACCTAGAGCAGCGCCACCGGAAGGAGCAGCGTCAGATGAACGGTTCTGCTTTTCTGAAGCATCGGCGACTTCAATTGCACGAAGCGATCCTCGCACCGGATCATCGTCCTTGGGAGGGTTATATGTCTGCGTGCTGCGGACAAAGATCGCCTCACCCTCGGTATTCTTGCTGTTCATATGAAAACGGTCGAGGTGGCGGATGACGTGCGAACCCTCTGCACGCACCTGATCGGCATGGCCGATCGGTTCGCATACGCTCTCCACCGTTCCAGATTTCACACCTTTTCGGACACCGGGTGCATCGCCATGGACATGTGTTGTGCACGAACGCATGACCATGGCCTTCTTGCCCGTGAACCGGACGGTGGGCGTGTAGTTTTTGTCGTGGCCACAAAAATCCACGACCGGATAGGGAACGGGCACCACCGATGACCCAACAGGTGTCAGACACACGTCCGGTGCCAGGGAAACGATCCGCGCTTCATCGATATCTCTCAAGCCCTCGCGCGGCGTCTTCGTCGTCCATGTATCGGGATATTGTGGCTCGCCGATATAGTTGTCGCGAGGGATACTCATGCTGTCTCCCTTGCAGCCGCTTCGGTTTCAGGAGCCTTCAGGCGAACCCGGGTCAGGATAAGTTTTGTTTCACCAGCATCGGGAAGCGGAAACCTGACGCGCCAGGTCAGAAGCACCCGTCCGTCATCGCGCCAGTCGAATTGCACCCCATCGAGTTTCAACACATGCCACTCGTCGCGATCTTCGCGAGAGCAATGAACACCGAGGGTGAGGCCGGGCAACGAGCCTTTCGCGACTGGATGATCAGAACTCAGGTTAATAAGCTCGTAGCCCTCGTCACCCTTGAGGTGAGGCGTAGCGACGAGATCAGGATGGGCGGCCTGCCAGAAGCGCGGATCGAAATCGCGGGGTAAAAGCGGATGCCGTTCCTCAACCCAAGCATCGTCATAGGTTCCGGTATATTGCTGACGAGGCTGCCACCAGGGCGACACAAGGCCAAATCCCTGTGGCTCCGGCGTCTCCTTCCAGTCCAGTCGTTCGCCAGGCGACGTGATCTGGGGCGCGCGTACGGGAGGCGTGTCTGCGGCCATGTCGAGATTGACGATGCCGCACCCCAGAGGATTGCGGTACTCAACATCGGCAGGCGTGTCGGTTTCGGTATCACCTGTGCCTGGAATGATGCCACCAAAAGCATTCGTCCAGCAGACAGTGACCTGACGGGTCAGTTCGGGATCGCTCAGCACCCAATCGCTGATGACCCGCTTCGGCTCCCTTGCGGAGAAACCCGCCCACTTTTCCTTGATGACGGGTTTCCAGAATCGTTGACCGCATACTTCGATCTCCTTGGAAACATCCCCGACACGAATGGAGGCGCGCCAGGATTTCTGTGGCTCCTGCGACGGTGACCAGGCATCTCCCAGGAAGCTGATATCCGTGCCGGGCTTGTCAGGGGTCAGATCACTTTGGCGAAGAAGGATGGTCTGATGTGGATCGCCCTCATAGGCATCCTCCCACTGGAAACTCTCCTGCTCCCGAGCGATCTCCATTATTCCGTCCTGCACATGCGTGAAGGTGGCGCGTACGGAAACAATGCAGTCAAGCTCGCCTTCGGCATCGAATTGACGGAAAGCCATGGCAGGGAAAGGCAGGCGGTTCTCAAGCTTCAAGACCCGATCCTCCCTCAGTTCAGATCGATCGGCTTGCCACGAAGCTGGAAATGATCCGTTGCCACGAAGTTGAAGGTCTTGCCAAGAATGATGACCTCGCCATTCGCCTTCATGATGAATTTGGAATCGCCACACTCGATGACGAACTCTTCACCGACGGCAATTTTCTTGAACTTTCCGACGCTCTCCAGCGACGTCTGACCGACGTTGGTGACCTTGCTCACCCCGATCTGTTCAGCCCGCGCTACACCGACGCTGTCGGATTTGAACGTACTGACAATCGTGTTCATGATGCCCGGCAGCGGAAACAATCCCGAAGCATCGGAGCCGACACCCGTGCCCGATCCTGCGAGCGCCGTACCCGCATCCGCACGCGGGCTTGGACCGGAGACAACGCCCTCGCGCGATGAAAGACCGCCCGCACCGAGAAAGCCGAGTGCGGATGAAGCCAGCGTAGTGGCAAAGGCCGCGACACCCGGGCCACCACCGCCGGCGATCTGGGCGGCCTGCGAAAGCAGCCCTGCCGTCTGTCCGGATAGAGCCTGCACGCCTGCCATGGCCATCATCGCCATCGGTCCCGTGCCGCCAACGACGGTGTTTACCGAGCCGCCGATCTCGTGTTTCTGGTTACCGGAGACCTCAACGGCGCGGTTGCCGCCAACCGAGGCGACCTCGTGCCGGTCGATGCGCTTGGTGCGGTCATTCAACACCCGCGTCGTCTGATCCTTCTGGGCATGGAAGAACTGGTTCTCCTTGCCGGCCTCGTCCTCGAAGGTGATTTCGTTGAAACCGTCGCCCTTGTGACTGTTGGAGCGCAGCACCATGCGCGTCTTGTTGGCGGGCAGGTCGTAAGGCACGGAATTGGCCGGATTGTTGACCACGCCGATGACGAGCGGTTTGTCCGGGTCGCCATCGATAAAAGCAACCATCACCTCCATGCCGATGCGCGGGATTACCTGCGCACCCCATGTGCCGCCGCCCCATGCCTGGCTGACCCGCACCCAGCACGTATCGGTTCCATCCTTCTTCGCCTTGCGGTCCCATGGGAACCACAGCTTGATGCGGCCATATTGATCCGGATGGATTTCCTCACCTTCAGGGCCAGCGACGATTGCCACCTGCGTGCCCTCGATGCGCGGCCGCTTCGTCGCACGGTGCGGCGTCAGCGGCACCCGCGCAGGGATCGCCTCGAAACTGTTGCGATATTCCGGCTCGTTGCCATTCGTCTCATAGGAACGGTCGACGATGCTGTGGCTTGCCCTGATGATCACATGCTCCTCATAGGCATGTTCGGGATGGGCAACCTCATAGGGCGTGAAGCGGCGGCCGGCTTCCAGAATGCGCGAGGTGGACGAGCCGAACACACGGTCATGATCCGCTTCGATCGACTGGGTGCGCAGTTTCTGCGCCCGCTCGGCTTCTTCGACTGTCCTGATGCGGGCCGGATATTCGTAGAGCTCGCGTTTTGTCGCATCCGGCATCTGCACCAGCGACGGCGTCATCGTGCCCGGCACCATGCCCGGCGTCTCGAAGTTCCAGTCCGCGCCCGCCCGCTGGCCCGACACATAGGAAAAACGCCGTGCCCAGTCATTGATGTGGTTGCGGTCCGAAGACCCCTGCGCCAGACGCACCCTGCCTTCGCCCTGCGCCGAAGACGACGGGGCAAGCCAGCCGCTGGCGCTGTCGGCCACATGCAGCTTGTGGGAACCATCCTCATGGCTGAACCAGTAGAACAGCCCGTCCTCCTCGAAACGGCGCAGAAGATAGGAGAGGTCATCTTCATTCCATTGAACGCTGTAATGCTGCGCCGGCGGCGGCGAAATAATGCCTGACGTATCGGGGGCGGGAATGCCATGTTCGGAAAACAGCGTCTCGACGATCTCGACTGCCGTCTTGTCCATCCAGATGCGGCAATCGGAACGCCGCGACAGAAGCCACATCTGCGGGCGGATCGTCAGCGCATAGGAGCGCAGCCCGCGGGTGATCGGCGGGCCCTCATGCAGTTCCGTCACCAGACCATTGAAGGGGCGGCGGATGCCGCTACCTTCCTCGCCATCACCTTGCTCAACCTCGACGGAGACATCGATCAAGCGTCCGATCAGTTCCTCGGGCTTGACCGCGTCCTTCTTGGCCCGCACGTTCAGGTGAATCTCGAAGAGCCGCGAAACACCCTCGTCAACCGCAAGTCGTTCCGGCAGAAGCTGGTCTTCCCCTAACGGAGACTTGACCTTGAGCACACGGCTCGCCTGGAGAAAGTCCGAAGATGCAGGCTGGTCGGTCATGGCGAACCTCGATGGAAGATCGGAAAAATATCAATCAACTGCCAAAATCTCGACAGAATGCAATCAAACATTGTGGCGAAACCATGGACTCACCATGAATTCTGCAACCCGGATAGGGCAAAATACTACCCATTAAATTTGACAGGGGGTGGACGTGACGGTTGGAGCAAGGTCGAAACAGACAAAGCATGACGCCGATCACTATGGGCTGCGACGGGAAGAAGCCGCCGGGGCACACCGCGGTGCCGGCTGGTGGGTCAGCCTCAGACGGCGCGGCCACAGGATCGTCAGGCTGTTCAAGGACAGTGTCTACGGTTCGGGCGATGCAGCCTATCGTCAGGCGCGTGCCTACCGCGACGCCATCATTCTTGCCATTCCGCCCGCTACCAACCACGAGCAGGCCGTGCTTCTGCGCAAAAACAACCGAAGCGGCATTTCCGGTGTGAGGCGCGTCGAGACAGCGGATGGCGATGTCTGGCAGGCAACTTTGATGACCAAGGAGGGGCAAAAAAGAGAAAACTTCTCCATCGCCAAGCTAGGCGAGGAAGCGGCAAAATCGATGGCGATCACACAGCGCCGCAAATGGCTGAGAGCACTACCGGTGACGCATCTAGCTTATGCCCACCACGCTGCCGAGGTTGCGCGCGCGCAATTTGGTGACGGGCTTGCGCCGGCGGATGATGTTTTGCCAGAGGTGCGTCTGGCCGATGCTGACATCGAGGCGCGTATCAAAGAAATTAACGACCAGTTTGATGCGTCTCGCCCGAAGCGACTGCGGGTTCGGGTAAAAAGCTATTCAACAGACAGGGTATCCATCGCAGTTTCCGATGCAGAAAGCCCCGCGCAGAAAAAGCTCATGCATATAAACAGAAGGGGCAAGACAGGTATCGAAATCATAGACGCGATCAACAGATGTGTCCGGGAAACCGTAACGGCAATTCACGATGAGAGTATCGCGTGCTGGTTCACCTCTACCTATGGGAACAAACTGCTCAATCCGCAGACATTCAACATTGATGAGGGTTTCAACCTGCTTGTTATGGTGCCCCAGGAGTCGTCGATTTCTCCCGGAACACGCAGGCTCGACCGATCTCAGTAAGTTACCCCTCCAACTCCCGTAGGAAGAGCGCCGCCACGTTTCTCTTAGCCATCGCGAAAAGTCCGCCGAATATGATCGCGAAGTACGTCGAGAGTCATCCAGGATTAACCCCCAACATTACATCGCCCAAAAAGGACATAGGTAGTCGCAGTAATAAAACCTGACGAAATGTCCCGCAGCCTGCGTCGGAAAAGATTGCGCGCAATGAACTTGCGGCTGCGTTTTACGAATGGCACGCTTGAATTGTTCGAATCATTTCCAACACGGAGGAAAGCAAGATGGCGCATAAGTTTGAAATTTATAAAGATAAGGCTGGCGAATTCCGCGTTCGCTTCAAATATAACAGTGAAGTGATCTTTGCGACCGAAGGCTACTCCTCCAAGGCGAGTGCGCAGAACGCAATCGCCTCGATCAAGAAGTATGGCCCAGACGCACCTACCGAGGACAACAGCTAAGGCTGTACAGCGGCCTGCCCAATTGGGTGCGCCGCTTTTTCAATAAAACACAAACGCCCCACTCCCTGTTTCGGGGAGACGACTTTCTTTGCGGGAAAGGCGAATGGCGGAAAGTGGCGACCGGTCAGTTGGGATCATAACTGCCGAGGGTAATGCCCCCACCCTCCGCGATATATTAGTTATGCGTCATAATGTTAAATAGCAAGAATAAAAGCCCTGCCGTATGACTTGATCTGATTGACGCTCACGACCTGTCAGGAAATACCAAACTTCCTCTGCAGATAAGTGCCATCCGCATGGATGTGCTTGGGCAAACTCCTTTGCTGTCGGGCCGCTGTGGGGTATCGCAATCGCCTACGTCTTCCAACGCAATACTTCGCTTCATGCCGCTGCCGCACTCACGATCTCTGTCTTTGCATGGGCCGTTGCTTCGTATGCGCTGCTGGACGTTCTAGGCCTCGGCGTGTTGCCGACCGAACCAAGCTGGGGAAATATGTTCGTCGCTCAAAGTCAATCGTGGGGTGCCCTAGCTGCATCGGCTCTTAGTTTTTTGATGATTGCGACCTTCGCCTTCAGTTCCAGCGATATCATCTCGCGAAAAACTTGAAACCATTTACGCCTTGAGCTTTGAGGTGGTCTGTCGGGTTACGTGACAATTTACCCGAGGTATACACCACTACCTCACTGACTTGAGGCGATATTGATGACGGCGGACGAGCCGACCTGGACAAAAGAATACTCGACCGCACCTCGTTTCCACCAAGCTGTCGTACTTTCGATCGCGTCATTCTTGTCGAGATTATCCGGTGCACCAAGCCGCTCCGACAAGGCATCCAGAAAACCGGCAGGCCTTGCCGTGGAATAGGCGCATGCCTTGTGCCCGTTTGGACCAGTGGCAACTGCATGGTGGACTCTTCACAGATATTGAGAAGGCGTTCCGCCGTCATGTCTGCCGGCATTGCCGTGGCCACCCCGAAACTCAAAAATGCAGAACAAAAGCTGCCGATGGTCATACCGCAAGATACCGAAGCGGACTTGCTCGCTCTGCGTTCCTCATTTTCTTCTCCAGTTCGTCATCGTCTATAAAATTCTCGTCACACGCTACTTCGTTTCAGCCAACTCTTGGCAGAGGCTTTCAGAATTGCGCCGACCGCAATAGATGAGAGGATCAGGACGGTAAGGAACAAGAGCAGGCCGAAAGTCGCCGCCGCGTGTGTAACGGTTTCAAAAAGTAGCCATCCGACTAAAGATAGCCCCGCGACGATCAAAACGCCCCAGCGGAACATATCCAATCCATCCATTTCGCTTAGCTCTTCAATAACTCTCACTCTAAAAGACTTATGCATGGAAATCTCCTTCTTCGCTAACCTGAAAATGGTTCTCCGGATGCTTGCGTCTGTCAACAGCTTTTCATTCCGAGTAAGGGGCAACAGCAATAGGCTCCTCACCCGCCCTCAGAGGACACAGCTTTAGGGGAGAAAGGATCGCCCCATATCTCCTGTATACCACAACTGGTATGAGCCTGAGCGAACGGAATAAGTCATTAAAAACATTACGCAAGAATCTTGGAATCAATTATTCTATGCATGGATGCATCAAGGAAGGATGCCTCTTCCAACGCACCAGCCAATTTCGTTTGAGGCGCGGACTATACGCTCTATCGGGAGAACGGCTGACTAAGCCTTTGGACAGTTGTCCAGTCGAACTCTTATGGATTTTGGTGCCAGAATAGCTTGCTTTGCATAGCTTCATTGCTGTGCAAAACAGATTATAAAACTGCTGGGACAGCAATTTCTCGAATCTGCCAACAAGGTACGAGGTTCATGGGGAGCGGTGACTTTGAACGAACAGGATAGAGTGGATTTTCTGTCTGCTATGGGGCAGGAGTTTGGCGGAGCTCTATGTCCGCCCCTCCCAGTAGATGCGGCATCCCCTATGGAATGCTGCGAGGTGATTTTTAAGGTGTTCGGGGATCAAGTTGATCCCGGGATGCTGTCAGAAATCACAAGGGACGATATCAGCGCGCTAGCAACACATTTTGGCAGGTACTTCGAGTCAGATGCACCATCGGAGGAGCAGATAAATTCAGCTATTCAACGAACGTTGCTGCGGTGGCCTGTAGAGTGATTGTCATGATTTGTAATAGCTTGTCGCTGGCGTCGCTGCGGCTGCTTTCCTCATGTCGCCTCTCGTTTGTCGCCAATAGGTCAGGCCGCCGCGTCGGAGAAAAAACCTCGCGAGAAGCATACTTCCACAGAGTGTCATGTCCCGGCGTTCATATCGGGCGCAACAGGCTTCCTGTCGTTCGCAAACGCTCTTCCAGCAATTCCACAAGCTGCTCCTCTCGAATACGGCCCTGCCCCAAACCGAGCTTCATGGCCAACTCCCGCCAACCATATGTCGGCCGTATTTGGGGTGCGCCATAGGCGTTAGCAAACCAAGCGAGAGCGACTGCATACCCGTATCCGTATTCCATCTCGACGGAGCCACCGACAGATACCCAGATATCGGCACCGATAAAAATCGGTGCTCTGAAATCACCACCTACTACCATCGACGAGTCTTCCCTTGACGCGAAAACCCAATCTCTGACGATGGCATCTCCGGTCACGAAGATAATGCTGGCCCAGTCATTATCGATGCTGCCGCAGTTCAGATCGCCGAAAACAACGAGGGTAACATGTCCATCGCCGCCTTCGATGCGTGTTGAAACCTTGCCGCTGACATGCAGGTTTCCGTCGATCACAGTAATCCATGAAGATGGGGCGAAATCCCCGTCAATCTCCAGATCACCGCGATGAACGCACGCGTCCGCGGTTTCGTTTTGGGGCCCGCCGGGAACCAGCTGAAACCTCAACAGGGCCTCGGCCACGGCGGGGTCGGAAAGTTCTTTCGACCTGTTGGTTACAAATTCCTGCCACTCTGCTGACGTTACACTGTTCAAGGACGTCCATGCTCCTCATTTCGCTGAATACACCCGAACGGCAGAATGCCACCGGATTTGACCCAAGCGGAGTCCGGGGCGTGCGATTGCAGGGGAGAGATGGCGACCTACTTCTTCTGATTGCCCGCAAAAGCTGCCGTCAGGCCAAGGCCGATGTAAACGAAGCCGCTAACCCAGCGTTCGGCCTTCAGATAGGCGGGACTGCGCTTCAGCCAGTTGCCGACCGTGCCGGCAGCAAGTGCATAGGTGCAATCCGTCAGAACACCAATCACCGTGTAGAGAATTCCGAGAAAGGCGATCTGCATTGCCATATGGCCACGATCGACCTCAACGAACTGCGGCAGGAAAGCCAGAAAGAACAATGCGGTCTTCGGATTGAGGAGATTGACGATGAAGCCCTCACGAAAGATGCGCATGCTGCTTCGCTTCGGTAAACCGCCCTCGACGTCGGGAATGTCCGACGACCCGAGGAGCTTCTTGAGGCCAAGCCAGATCAGGTAGGCCGCGCCCGCATATTTCACCACGCTGAAGGCAAGCGCTGACGATGCCAAAAGCGCCGAGAGCCCAACAGCGGCGGCGACGACGTGAACAAGTGTGGCGGTATGAATGCCAAGGATTGAAACGAGGCCGGCAGAACGGCCCTGCTCGACCGAACGCGCAAAGATGTAAAGGACCGCCGGTCCTGGCACAAGAAGCAGCACCAGCGTGGCGCTGACGAACAGGCCGAGATTGGCTGCGCTGGGAATTACCAAATCCATGATTGTTTTGTCCCGGTTACCATCACAGCGACACTAGCATTGAGCTGCATCCAATGCGAAGTTTTCTTCTGCTGATACACGTGCTTTCTGATGTGAACCCAACAGTGAGTACGAAGTGGATACGGAATACCCCTCAAGCTACACCGTCAATCTCTCGGCAAACTGACATAGATGTCAATCAGAGCCTGATAGGCCCCTCAGAAAAATCGAAATGCACTTCGGCTAGATCAAAAATTTCGAGAAACCGAATTTCCCGCCTTCGCCCGGATTGAAGTCCTTCACTACGGAATAGCTAACCTTGTGACGCAATCGTCAAAAAGAAAACGCTAATGCAACCATATGATGATTTTATCTCCATCACATGTCAGATGTGAGGTCATCCATGAAGCCAGGAATGGTTACATCATACGAATTGAAATGCGCTTTCGCCTTATGCACAGTGCCCGTTGCAATCTGCTTATGGGTTGCGATCGGTGTCGATAGTTCCGCTAGGTTCTGGCACACAACCGCCGTCCCGGTCCTCGGATACGCAATCATATCGTTTGCCGCTGTCGGCCCTCTCATATCGGTGATTGCAATTTGGGGACGCAACCCGATCCTCCAATCGATCTTCGTCGCTTATTACGCCGTTCTTCTTGTGATTGTGGACTTCCAACCGAAACCCTTGAAAGATGCCTCATTCGGCGATCAGTTCGTCAATGTTTTTCGAACGGCATATTACAGCTTGCTGGTTCTCTTTTTGCTGGCTCTCTTCGTTGCTATCGCAAAAAGGTGGGGAGATAGGAGCGCAATGAAGTCGATCATTCTCGCTGTGTTTATTGTCCTATCATCTGCACTCGCGCTCGTATTGCCACAGGTGCTCTAATCCCGGAGAAATCAGACAGGAAGACTATCTCAGCTTCACGCCAACCGGCGTATCCCCCGGACGACCGTCCGAGGATGAACGTTGTACTTTCGAGCGACCTCCAGCACCGATGCGCCTGCATTCAACACAATACGGATTTCCCTGCATTGCATCTCGGTCAGCGCAGGCCGCCGCCCAGGTAATTTACCTCGTGCTTTCGCGGCAGCAATGCCGGCGATGGTCCGCTCCCGGATTAACGACTTCTCGAATTCGGCAAGGGCTGCTAGAATATGGAATATCAATTGGCCACCTGCCGATGACGTATCAATGCTTTCCGTCAGCGATATGAAGCCTATCCCCCGGCGCTTCAGGTTTTCAACTAGGGAAATCAGATGAACGATCGATCTTCCGAGACGATCAAGTCTCCAGACAACCAGAATATCGCCGCGTCGAAGAGCCTTTAGCATCGTAGACAAGCCACCCCTTTGCTGGTGGCTTCCTGAGACGCCATGGTCTTCGAATACACGTTCGCACCCCGCCTGACGGAGGGCATTTCTCTGCAAATCGAGATGTTGGTCGACTGTCGAAACACGTGCGTAACCGATCCTCGCCATGGTGCCGATAAAGCCTCTCATTTCACTCCCTGCAATCACGACTTGACAGAAACGAACGGTTTCGCGGGAGGGGCATTCAGTCTCTCGTTCAAGTCTTAAATTCAACAATGAGAGGCAATTACGCGTAGAACGACAACCTCCGGTCCGTCGTGACAAAACCGTTCGTTTCTGTCCGTTTTGACGGACATCCATTGAAGCCGAATATCTCATTTCCCGATCTGGTGAGGCGATTGACCGATGCATGGCTGGAGAATTCTGGCCAATCGGTCACTCCAGACATAATCTTCCGTTCGGTGAAAGACCTCCTCAAAATCAACATGGTATTGACTATCGTTGACATGGCGAACGCGCCGCCCGACTGGCGCATGGATTTCGTCCACCAATATGGGATTCCCACGAGCCTGATAGACTCCAAAGGCCTTCAAAAGATCGGCAGCCTCCGTAATTTTTCGAGGGGAGCGCTCCCTGAGCAGCACATCATCGAAGTCTGCCAAAAAGCGATTGCCGACGGCCGCCCGATCATCGGCAAAATCGATCAGGTCATTCAGAATGCGAGGGTCGTCATCAGCGGCATTGTTGTACCCGATCCGTCAGCAAGAAAGACCTGGTGCGTCATTCTCGGCGAGGTGCATTCTATCTCGGCCGTCGTTCGTGACGTCCGTTTCGACGACATCGATCTGTCTATTGTGCAGCTACTGCGTGAGGGATTGTTCGCGCGCGAAATCGGCCACGTGATCGAACTCTCACCGCGAACGGTGGAACACCGCATTGAGAAGATGAAGGCGCGTGCTGGCGTAAAATCGATAGTTCCGCTGTTGATCGCCAAAAACCTAGACTCGGCTTCGTAGGTCACTCAACTTGGGAAGCCCACAATTCCGTATCCGGGATGTTGCAGGCTAATGTAACGAAGAGGGCGGCAATGGAATGGCGTCATGAGTTTCCAGAGGAACGACGCGTCCGAGCGTATTCAGGTATGCAATTATATCGCCGAAGAGATGATCACGCGGTCCGAAATCCTCCAGAATGGCGTGGACACGAGCCGACACCTCTTCGTCATCCAGCGGATCAACCAATGTATAGCCGACAGTGCCGATCGCACGAATGTCACAACCGACCTCGATCAGTTTGTCCACCAGCTCAGCGACAGGGTTCCTGTTCATAGTCGTCTCCTTCTGTAGAGCAGGACGGAGTATAGCTGCCGCATCAAGACGAGAGAAGACCGATTTATCGCTACGCCTACCTCCGACAAACAGTACGTTGCGATCGTGGATGCCCGAGCCAGCCAAGGGCAGTTCATGGTAGATGCAATCACGTGGCTGGCGACAGACGGTAGATGCCGTAGCTGCTGCCCTCAAACTCAATCTTCGCATAAAGGCTCAGTACAACAGTCGAGGGGCCTTCGCCGTCGGTAACCGCTGACACATCAATCGTATGGCCGTCACCAAGCGTCGTCGAGAGCGACATGGCACCCACGGCAGTCAAAAGCGTCCGCGCGATGTCCAGCTCGAAATGACCGTCAGTCATAAGCTCGTAGCGCTGCAGGCCTTCCGCGCTGATCATTTGTTCCGGATACATCGCGAGTTCGCTTGTGACGCAAATCTTGTTTTGTGCGGCAGTGCGGAGGGCGATTGGCCCTCCGACCTCGAAGCCGATGATAGCGGTCAAGGTCTCTGGATCGAACTTGACGGCGGCTTTTTGTTCGACGATTTGAAAAAGCGTTTCATAGAAGTGGTTTGGGCTGCGAGAATCAATCATCTGAACGGTTTACCTGCGTGCCGGCGTAAAATCGATAGTTCCACTGCTGACCATGGGAACGTGTTACCTCCATCTTGCAACAGATCAGTCGCCCCAACTACTGAACTTGAGTGTGGAGTTTCCAGTTTCCTTGTAGTCGACAATTCTACACCCGCTTTTCTCCCGCACAGGGGTCGCCCCTTTTAAAACAAGGGTATGCCATCCTTCCTGGTGTCCAGAAACCCTATATGGGGCGGGATCGCAGCCATTCTTGAAGACATAAGCGGTTCCGCGGATCACGGCACTATCATTGTACGGGTCCCAAGGCGCGTTGGCTTTGAAGAGCAAAGTACCTGACTTGACGGTGTCAGCGATCGATTTCTTGGGATCGCGATAGATGATGGTGCCCTTACTGGGTGACACGATCATTGCCGATCCGTTGTGATCGAAAATTTCACGGTTATCGACCAAGGTTTGCGCGTCGGGGGTAAAATACTGATCGGTCGGTTGGGGACCGCAATTCGGCAACATCGTGCCGGATGAATAGAGGCGGCCGTCTTCTTGCCGCGTCAGATAGAAATAGTAATTGCCGTTAGGGTCTCGCGCCACAGGGCCACCGAACCCTTTGTCAAAGATCGCATCGACCGACCAGCTACACGCAATGCCTTTTCCTTCCATGGAAAAGGTGATCTCCACTTTCGTCTTCGATTTCATGTCATCGATATCAAGATGACAAGTTTGGCCATCGCCGCAGTCGCGCGACCAGCGCCCATGGAATTCCTCGCGGCTGGCTGCCGCCGATACGGTGCTCGCCGATGCGGTAACGAAAGCCAATGCCATGGATGTCGCAACAAGCGGTTTCATGAAATAGAACCTCATTTATGTCATGTCCTACGGTCGTTCTTCGAGTAAGCGGAAAACACGGAACCACTCGATCCGCGCCTGTCTGCCGATCCATCGCTTGCCGCTAGAGTTCCGGAGCGGGAGCCGCCTTGCTCGTGTTTTTTGTCTTGGCCGCGTCGATCCTCTTCCTCGCATCTTGATTGTCGGTATCGAAATCCTGAGCCAGGTCGAGATAATTGATCATGGCCATATCGAGCCCCGTCGCGAGGCCCGTCTGGTTGCCTTTGACCGAAAACTCGATGTAAAGGCCGCAGACATCCATCGCTTTCTTGGCCTTTCCGACGGTGTGCTCGTCCAGCCCCACAGGGAAGTCGCTCTTCGTGATGCAGTCCAGCGAGGAATCGAGTTTCTCTGCATGGGCACCAACGGAGCTGAACTTCCACGCGGCCCAAACGCTGGTGCCGTCGTTGCTCAGATATGACGGCTCGCCATATTTCTTCACGGCAGCGGCGTAGACGGATTCCGTAGAAGGCCGCGCTGACGGTTTGAATTGTAATTTTCGGCGCGTAGCGAACAACTTGTTGCCGCTTCCCAGTCCCGTGAACGCAAATTCGTAACGCTCGTGTTCCATGTCATCGGGATTTGCCAGATCATTGTAAAGCGTTCGGCCGTTGGCGACCCATTCCGAGCCGTCAGGAAGGCTCCATTTCGTGAAGAGGTGTTGTCCTTCGGGACGTAGCGCCTGATACCGGGCGAGAACCTGATCGGCGTTTATGCCCAGTTTCATGCCGTTGATGTCGAATTCCGCAGCCTGTGCCGTTGCGGTTGCCGTGCAAAGTAATACGGCCGAGATGATGGAAATTTTCAATTGAGTCTCCGGGATTTTTATGAACTGAGAGCTTCCGGCCAGTGAAATCAGCGGCTGCGTCCGGACCAGACCTGCCATGCACTGCCGACCAAGAGCAGGCTGAGTGCGAATGCGCCGCTTGCTACGGAGAGGCCACCCATCGACGAGAACTGCCGGGCATTCGCAGAGCCGAGCATCTGCGTCATCTGCCTGTTCGCGTTATTCATCTCGTTCATGCCATTCAGCAACGTCACGATGGCGTAGAGTACAATTCCTCCAACGATGACCAATCCGACGATTTCGACGATGCGAACATAGGGCTGCGCCTGAGGCGCAAACCGCGCGGCAAGTCTGGCCAGAAATACGAGCGGCAGGAGATATGCAATGCCGCCGAGAAGATGCGGCGAAACAAGCGTCAGGCCACCACTGAAACCCATTGCCTTGATATTGATGATCGGCAGCGCGATCGCGGCGACCGAGAGCGCCGCCAAGACTGCCGAAAGTGCAACTTTGTTCCTGCCTGCGGACGGAATCGGGTTTTCATGAGTATGTGTCAAAGCCAGCCCCTATGTAGATAATACGATGGGGCCGAAATCGCCCCGTGGCTGACAATCGGAGAACTGTCTTACCTGTGGGAGAATTTCGGAGGGGGAATTTACCCTGCCGTGGAATTCAGGACCTCGTTTTACGGCGCATCGTCAACAACAGCCTGATGGCACAGGGTAAAAATACCCTGTGCCAGACCCTGGAATCCTACTATTGGCAGACATCAATTGCTGGATTTCATATTTTCGACAATGGCAAAAGAGACACCGTTCAGTGCGGTTACGCGCACGATGATAGACAACTGGCTGCAGACTAGCCCTGAAGATGCCGCCAAACCCCAGACGGTCTACAACGACATCCTCGGCCATCTTTCGATAAAGATGCGGCTGACGTTGTTTACGGTAACAAGCGACAATCCCAAGAAATGGCACATGAAAGCCATCAGGCATTCAGGCTTCACGTCTCGTATTCTGAACATCAACAAGATTTTCGCCGACTGTTATGTCGAGGATTTCAAAGACCAGAAATACATGGAGGACGCGGTCATTCCGAGACTTCGCCAGGTCATGGAATCGCAGCAGCCATTCATGGAACTGGTGAAAACACGGCTATTCGGTGTGAACCTCGGTTATGATCGCATTCTGATACCGCAGAAAAACACGAGGAGGCCGCAATGGGTCATCTCATCGTCCTACGCCCAGTTCCTGCTGAGCCCGCCTCAACAACACGAGAAGCTGGATGTCGCCGACGAAGCCATAGTTCAATTGCTGATAGAAGGCGCGACGGCCAAGGAAATCGCGGAAACGCTCGGCGTATCACCGCGAACGGTAGAGCACCGTATTGAACGTTTGAAGATCAGGTATGGTGCCCGAAATACCGTGCATCTGATTGCGATGCTTGTGACGTCGCATGCGGAGAAGATGGCGGAGTGAATAGCCACATATGCCAGTCCTCTGTCGTTTTTTGCTTAAAGCCTAGAGCGGTTATTTATCACGCATGCAATCAAAATGGTGAATACGCTTAATCCTCCAACGGACAGGTAGAGCTATTCCCCCGTCACTCCTGGAATTAAGGCATTCCCGTCCCGGAAGGTTTCGACGAGATGAACATTTTTGAGCCCTTCCCAATACGGAGGGTTGATGTGCTCGAAAAGAATGATCTGGAACTCCTTGCCCATATCCGTCGCCGTGGTGATGAACTGATTGAGGAGCTTCAAGGCGAGCTTCACTTTGGTCGCGTCGCTTTGGTTGATTTCCTGCTGGACACCGTCATCGCCCCAGTACGGGCGCGAAAATTGATCGATGATTAGGAACGGAGCAACATGGATGCCCTCGTTGCGCATGATCACGTCATGAAGTCCCAGAAACATGAAGAGATGGAGGAACATGTGGTTCGAGCTGCTACCGACATTCTCGACCAGGGAAGACTTGGGCTTCCGCAGATGGGGTTTTTTCTCCGAGTAGCTGAAAGCCGAACGATATTCGCCGTAGTTGCCAAGGGCAACCTTGGTTAGAGCGATGTAGTCTTGGATAGTCTCATCCAAAACCTTAGTAAATTGCTCCTGTCGCTCATTCGCCGGCGGGACAGTTAGATCAGCGATCTGGTTTTCCAGTGTAGCGATCTCTGAACTGTAATCAGTAATTTCTCCTTTTTCGGTATTGGTGAACAGCTCCAGCTTTGCTTTTGTTTCACCGACGAAAATGTATTTTTCTTTATTGGTCTCAAAGCTATCGGCTTCAGACGGGAGTGATTCGAGCTCGCCCTGTAGCTTCTGTCGATCCGCTTCGAGGCTCTTTACGAGTTCTGCGACATTGCTGTCCAGCGGCGTCATTTTCGCGGTCGCCGACTTGATCTGACTGAGCCCGTCGGACAGGTTTCTGACGATATCTTCGAAGACAGATGTCCGTACGGTTTCCTCGTAGTTCGCCAGTAGGTAATCGATTGGCTTCAGACTGTCTGCAGTTGTCGAGAGATTGGCCTTGTGGCTCGCGTACTCCGAGGTGAATCGCTTGAGGCCCCTGATCTTCCGAGAAATCTGGTACAATTCGGATGAAATCTCATCATGTCTCGTCGCAACGTTCGCGTCGGACGGGCCTTGCTGCTCAGCCACCATCCGTTTCAGCGCATCGAGAAACGCTCCATCATCCAGCCCCTCCGGCACAAGGCCATATGCTTGGGCTTGTGTAAGGGTATCTGTCAGCTGCGAGTGAAACTCCTCCCGCTTCTCCTGCGTTTTGGCTGAAAGTTTCTCAAGCCTGCTGAGACGTCTTTCCAGCTCCGCCTGCTTTTCTCGCTTTAAGATATTTTCAACGGTGTCAATTCCGACAGCGATGTCGAATATCCGAGGTAAGGCTTCTCGGTAACGGGCCTTGTTCTGCTTGTCGAAAAACTGGTCGCTATGCTGGATTATGTTCTGCGAGATCGTGTTGAAAAGCAGGAAGTATCGCAGGGAAATCCGGGACCCGGCGCGTAAAACGTCGCCGCCGAAGGGGATTTTCACATCTTGGTCAATGCCGAAATCCGCGCTCAGGAGCTTTTTTAGGCTACCTTCCTGGATGTTGGCAGTGGGCACGTTGGGAACATCACCGACAGCAGAAAAAAAATACTCCTGCGAAACGTTTGTGCCGGTGGGAGAGCGTCGCGCAAGCGTATAAAATTTGTCGTTCACTTGGATACGCAAGCCGTACCAGTGCACATTCTCGTTGATGATGCTTTCCGATATACTGTGTTCGCTGGCAAAGAGGCAGTAGTCGACAATGTCGAGAATCGCTGTCTTGCCCGTGTGACTGTCACCAGTGATGATGTTCACCTTGTTCGGGAGAAAGGTCAGCGACCGTGTCTGCCCGTTGCTAAGCCACAGGTGGAGGCTGTCGATATAAAATTTCAAAGGTCGATCCTCGCATTGAGGTAGAAGATTTCGGCGCTCCCGGATACCAGTGCCGCAATGTTGGTCGAGGCACGGTTTATCCGCTCAGCGCGTTTACCCATGGCCTTGTTGAACGCCAGTTCAGACAAGATGACCGCACCGTCGTCCTTCAATTGGATGACGCCAAGTTCAATCAAAAACTGGAGCGAGTTGACGGTAGCAGTGATGGACGCAGTGTAACGGTCATTGAAATTCGAGAAGAACCCAATGTTATCGATGAGGTACTGTTCGAAGCTGACAACCCGAAATTTGGCGTGAGCCAACTGCCTCACCATTTGACCGTGAGCGACTACCGGGAGGATCAACGCGATCTGGGCCTGCGATAGGAAAACGGCCTTGTTCAGGACCGACGAGATCGCGAAGGCGTTTATGCCGAGGTTGTTGTAAAATGCGCTATACTTCAATTGTATCGATCTTTCCAATCGCTCAGCCAACCGATTATCGGTCGGTCAGACAGATCGTAGAAACCACCATTGCTGACGGAGATCGGTAGCTCGACGGAAGCGAGCGTGAGTTTCTTCTGCCGCAAGTCGGCAACAATCTCTCTGGCGGACGCCGTCTCGTCGGAAGATGAATGCTCGTTTGGATAGGCTGCGAGGAATTTGCTCTCCCAAAGCGTTTCGGCTTCCTCTTCGAGGTCGTCAATGTCGGATTGGGTGATATCCCCATCCTGCGTCCACTGGTCGACGTTGTTGCGAAATTGCAAACGTTTGGTCGTGAATTTTGTCAGGAAATCGATGCGTTCCTGCGAAATGTCATTGATATCTAGCAATTGTCTGATGAACGTCTGATCTAGCAGCTTGCTTGGCATAGGGGCAGGAAACTTCCTGATGACAAGTCTCTCACTCCGCACTCGATCGAAAAACCTCCGATACCGCCGATTGAATTCGTCAAAACTGATCGTGATTTTCTGTCGGGCCTTCACGGTTTGAAACACGTCGGACCGAAGTTCCGAATCGACATCACGGAATACGTCATCGATTCTTGTTACCTCGATTTGCTTTTCAGCGATTGACGTCTTACAGCGAGCGATAATTGCGTCGAGGCCCAGAGAAAACGACAGCCGCTCGAAGAATTTCTCCGATACAGAAGGGTCGAGCGCAAGCACGTCGGTGATGTAGCCCCGGATTGTGCTGTCGGCGCTTCCGAGTTTAATTGCACCCATATCGGCGACTAGGCCAGCATGATCCTTGTCGCCTGCCTTCAATGCCGCGATAGACGAAAGAAGCGCGTTCGTCTGGCTATCGGACTTGTTAGAGGCCAGGACGAAGCTGGTCTTGTTGAGGAAAATTAGCTGCGACGGGACGTCTCCCCGTGCCTCAGCGGGGTCGGATATCACCTTTGCCCAATTGGAAAGGGACTTCCACAAATCTCCGTCAGTGGTGGTGAGGTTCTTAGGAAGGCCGGCGGCGTTGGTTTGAACGGTGTGCTTCAGCTGAACGAGCAACTGGGTGCCATCAGGGAGTTCGATGTGGACATCGTCCAGTACTTCCAATCCGACGACCTGACCGCTTTTGATATTCAAAAGTTCATTCAAGAAGTAGTAATACTGGTAGTCAAACCCAATTGACTTGTCTTCGGCGCTAGTCGTGTCAACGCGCGACCTATCGCTCATGCTTCCCTCTCAACGTAGACGAAATATACCCAGAGTTGTTGCGTTGAGTGATAGCATCCTCATACGACCAGTTCAATCCACATTGCTGGTCATGTGCGACCATACTGCCCTGACGTTGGTAGAACGTATCGACCCACGTTACGTAGGGGCAACGACCGCTTGGTTCATGGCCCTCAGAGCACACTTTGGTGTCGACTGAAACGGAACATGGCACTGAGAACGCCAGTGTCTTCAATTGTACACAGGTATGACTGGGAGGAAGCTGAAACCGTTTATTAAAAGCTCCAAAATAGAGGGAGGCTTTCGCATCAAGGAAGATACTATGGCCCCGGTTGATATCGTCTCCCTCGGTGGCAATGACCCAGGAAAGTCGTACTATAGAAGTGTTATTACAGGGGCGGTTTACAGCGATGTTTTGCCAACGGTTAAAGAGATGCGGCGGTAATTCAGGATCGAAAAAGCGCGCCAGATTATTTTTGCTTTGCGATGGGAGGCTTTTGTTAGTTCTCGCTCGTAAGCTGCCGCCATTTCCTCTGTCAAAATGGGTGGCCCTGCATCGCACCCCACTAAAAAGCGACTAAGCGTTATCTAGGACCTCGATTCCATAGGGAATGCAGACCCAAGTATTTAGAATCCTGACTTATGTGGCGATGAGTCCAGACTTGTGTGACGACAGTCCGGGTTGATGTGGCGATGAACAAAAATGGTGGGCCCGGAGAGACTCGAACTCCCAACCAAGCGGTTATGAGCCGCCGGCTCTAACCATTGAGCTACAGGCCCTTCTCGGAACAGCTGCTCCGAAATCCCGGCTTCGCAATGGTTCGAATCCGGTGGGTCACGCTCTAACGTAATTTTTTGAGCCCGACAAGCCATTGATGCTTTCGCAAAGCAGCCTCGCCGTATTAGCTACACAATCTAAGGCAATACCCTTCAAAGGGACACAATCAACGAGGAAACACCATGACGACAAAAAAGGCCCGCCTTTTCGCGCTCACCGCAATGAGCGCAGCAGCCATGATGCCGCTCTCCGGCCAGGCGCTGGCACAGGAAGCCACCCCGCGTGAAGCCACCATCAGTGTTTCCGGTGAAGGCCAGGCGGCCATCGCGCCCGATATGGCGATCCTGTCCTTCAGCGTCGTCAAACAGGCGGAAACGGCGGCCGCAGCGCTTACGGAAAACTCCAAGGCGCTCGCCGATGTTCTCAAGGCGCTGAAAGAAGCTGCCATCGAAGACCGCGACCTGCAGACCAGCAATTTCTCGGTCCAGCCGCTCTACAAGCATTATGAACCCAAGGACGGTGTTTATGTCGCGCCCGAGATCACCGGCTATCAGGTCTCCAACGGCCTGACCGTGCGGGTGCGCGACCTGAAGAAGCTCGGGGCGATCCTCGATACGTCCGTCAAGCTCGGCATCAATCAGGGTGGCGATATCAGCTTCACCAATGACAAGCCCGAAGCCACGGTGACCGAGGCCCGCAAGCAGGCCGTCGCCGATGCGATCGCCAAGGCGAAGACGCTCACCGAAGCAGCCGGCGTGAAGCTCGGCCGCGTCATCCAGATCAGCGAGAACATGCAGCGGCCGATGCCGGCGCCGCAGGGCATGGTGCGCGCCGCGATGATGAAGGAAGCCGACAGCGTTCCGATCGCTTCGGGTGAAAACAGCTATAGCGTGGTGGTCAACGTCACCTTCGCTCTCGACCAATAGGGTCCGGCAGAAGGCGGCGCCTCCGTGCCGCCTTCACCCTCTTCCGCGGTTTTTTCGCCGCCGGCGTTCAAGGCAAAAAATGAAATGCCCCCCGCCTGTCTTTGCTGACGGGCGAGGGGCATTTTACCATCCGGCGGACGGGGACGTCACCGGATCGACTATTGTCCGCTTTAGCGGCGGATGACAGGGCAGCCGCGCTCATTGGCGAAGACGATGCGGTCGCGACCGTGGCGGTCGAAGCCGGCAACCACGACGCGGCGCGGCGACACATCCACCACGCGGGCGCGGCGCAGACCCATGCGGCTTGCCTTTTCTTCCGCAAATTGCGGCGAACAACCGAAACGCGGACGATCCGGACGTCCCCAGCCGCGGCCCCTGTCATGGCCGTATCCATCCTGAACCTGCACCCTGAACTGAACATCCGAGCCGGCGGAAGCGGTGACGGCGGTGGCGGAAATTCCACCGAGAGCGATGAGGGCAGCCAGGCCGGCTTTTGCGAAGGTGTTGAACATGAACTCACTCCGTTTGTTTCTTCGCCGGCAGGGACTATCCCCGGCGATTGACGAAACCCTATTCCCGCCCGCCTGAACACCGACCGAACCGCATGTTCAGCAGAGGTTCATGGATATTAACGGCAAGCCCCCGTCCCTGACGGACGATCAGGCCGATATATGCAGCACGATTTCGCGGCGGTGCGGCCGGTCGCGATGCTCGAACAGATAAAGCCCCTGCCACGTGCCGAGCGCAAGCCTGCCGTCGCCGATCGGCACGCCGAGCGAAACCGTCGTCAGCGCCGACTTGATGTGGGCAGGCATATCGTCAGGGCCTTCGAGCGTGTGCATGACCCAGCGCATCGAGGCGTCGTCGGAGGGCGGCACAAGACGGGAGAAAAACGTCATGAGATCGCGGCGCACATCCGGATCGGCATTCTCCTGGATAAGCAGGGAGCAGGATGTGTGACGGACAAAGACCGTGAGCAGGCCCTCCTCCACGCCCGCCTGCCTCACGAAGCCCGCTGCTTCGGAGGTGAATTCGTAAAGCCCCTGCCCGTTTGTGGCGATGATTATTTTTTTCTGCGGCACAGTTTTTCTTTCAGATAATCCGGAACAAAATCGGCGCAGCGATCGTTACATCGTGTCAAATTCTATCCGATGACGGTAGAGATAAGACAATAACGTGACGGCGGCCCATAACAAGCAAACGGAAAAACCGGCGTCCCGGTTGCAAAAAACGGGGAAGGATTGGCAATCTCAGAATGAATTATTCAGGTTTTCCCGTCCCCCGACAAACAGAATATTTTCAGCGCAGGACAGGCACAGGGTGCGAAAGACTGATTCATGGCATCCACTGACTATAACGTCGACCTGACCAATTGCGATCGCGAACCCATCCACATCCCAGGTTATGTCCAACCGCATGGCTGTCTCATCGCCTGCGATAATGCCATGCGCATGGTCCTCAGGCATTCGCAGAACTGCGGCGACCTGCTGGGCATCGAAGGTGACATCAACGGCAGGACGGCCGAAGACGTGCTCGGCAAGGATCTCGTCCACGACCTGCGCAATGCCCTGACCGTGACCGGCCGGACCATGCGCCCGGCCATGCTGCCCGGCATGGAAATGCGCGATGGCCGCAAGGTTGATATTTCGCTCCACCGCTACAAATCCACCACGATCATCGAATTCGAACCGTCGCGAAGCGAAACGCAGCCGCTTGGCACCGCGCGCAAGATGGTGGACCGCATCCGCGAGGCGGACAGCGTCGAAAGCCTGATTTCAAGAACGACCCGGCTGATAAAGGCGACCTTGGGCTACGACCGGGTCATGATCTACCGTTTCGAGGAGGACGGTGCCGGCAAGGTCGTGTCGGAAGCAAAGCAGCCGGAGCTGGAAAGTTTTCTCGGGCAATATTTCCCGGCCAGCGACATCCCCCAGCAGGCCCGTGCGCTCTATCTGCGCAATACGCTGCGCATCATCTCCGATGCCAGCGGCGCGCGTGTTCCCGTGCTGCCTGCCCTCGATGCTTCCGGCGAACCGCTCGATCTGTCCTTCGCGCATCTGCGCAGCGTCTCGCCCATCCATTGCGAATATCTTCGCAACATGGGGGTCGCCGCGTCGATGTCGATTTCGGTGATTGTCGATGGCGCCCTGTGGGGGCTGATCGCCTGTCACCATTATTCCCCGCGCATCCTGACGATGCCGGTCAGGATCGCCGCTGAAATGTTCGGGGAATTTTTCTCCATGCATTTGCAGGTTCTCAAGCAGAAACGCCGGCTCGATACCGTCAATCAGGCCCATGCCGCCCTCGACCGCTTCCTGCGGCTTGCCGCCCATCATGCCAACATCGAGGAACTGCTGATCGACAGCTTCCAGGATTTTGCCGATCTCATGCCCTGCGACGGCGTCGGCCTCTGGGTCGGAGACAATTGGCACAGCCATGGGGCAACGCCGCCGCATGACGCCATTCCACGGCTGGCGCGTTTCGTCGCCTCGGCTTCGGAAGGAAAGGTCTGGGCCACCCATGCCCTTTCGCAGGCCATACCGGAAGCGGAGATCTACGCCGGCACCGCGGCCGGCATGCTCGCCATTCCACTGTCCCAGGTCAAGAACGACTATCTCCTGTTTTTCCGCAAGGAAATCGTGCAGAACCTGAACTGGGCCGGCAATCCGGAAAAATCCTATGAGACCGGCCCGCTCGGCGACCGTCTCACCCCGCGCAAGAGCTTTGCGATCTGGAAGGAAACCGTTCGTCTGCAGGCACAGCCCTGGTCGGAAGCCGACAGGGAAATTGCCGAAGCGGCCAGAATTGCGCTGGTTGAGGTGGCGTTCCACCACAGCGAACTGATGGCCGGTGAAAGAGAGCGCGCCGAAGTGCGCCAGCGCATGCTGAACGAGGAACTCAACCACCGCGTCAAGAACGTTCTCGCCATCATCAAATCGCTGGTCGGCAATCCCTCGCAGGAAGGCAAGACCCTGCAGGAATATGTCACCGCATTGAAAGGCCGCATTCAGGCCCTGTCCTTTGCCCACGACCAGATCATTCGCGGCGAGGGCGGCGGCGCGCTGCGTGATCTTCTGGACGCCGAATTGTCGCCGCATCGCTCGCCGGAAACGGTGGTGAAGCTTGAAGGCCCTCAGGTGACGCTCGATTCACGCGCCTTCTCCGTCATGGCGCTGGTTCTGCATGAGCTGGCGACCAACGCGGCAAAGTATGGCGCGCTTTCCCAGACCGGCGGGCAATTGCACGTGCGTTGGAACGTCAATGAAAATCGCGATTGCGAAATCGGCTGGCGCGAAATCCTGCCTGCCAAGCTGCCGACGCCATCACGCGCCGGTTTCGGCACGGCGCTCATCAGCCGCAGCATTCCCTATGATCTTGGCGGGCGCAGCACGCTGCGCTATCTGCCCGACGGGCTGGAAGCGGAGATCCTCCTTCCCTCCCGCCACATCTCATCGGCCGTGTCGACATCCGCCGTAAAGGCGGAGGAGGAAGCCATACCGCAGGCAAAACGATACAACCGGGAGGAACCGTTGAAGATATTGCTTGTCGAAGACCAGATGCTGATCGCCATGGATGTCGAGAACATGCTGGAGGACAATGGCATCAGGATAATCGAAACGGCCACGTCCTCGGCCATGGCGATCGAAAAACTCAAGAACTATGTGCCGGATGTGGCCATCCTCGATATCAATCTCGGCTCCGACACCTCGATCCCCGTCGCACGGGAACTTCACCGCCGCGGCATCCCTTTCCTTTTCGCCACCGGTTATGCCGATGGCAGCATGGTCCCGGACGAATTCGGCGCCGTGCCTGTCATCAGGAAGCCCTATGACGAGGATGCGCTGATGGCAGGCATCGGGATTTTGGTGGGGGACAAGGAGCGGGTGTAAAGTCGCGGGCGAAGCTGGGAAACTTTCTCCATCTGCCTTCCCAAGGCTCCTGTTTCTTACTCGGGTTCAACCGAGGATGACGCAGCAAAGGTTGAAAGCTCCCACCGGCGACGCCAGAGCGCGACAATCGCTCATTGGAATCGTGTGAAACCCCGTTTTTTCGCCTCTTCCGGCGCTATGGCGTTCCCGATTTTGATCCTGAATTCGGTCACGGCATAATTGTCGAGATCGACCTCACACTGGAACGATACGTCGTGCCAGCCATTGCCCGTGTTGAATGCGCCGCCGGAAGCATCAATCGAATTTCCGGAGATTCTGCCACCGGTGTCCGAAAAGGGTATCATGCCTCTGGCGGCAAATCCCGCGCTCTGAATTTGGGCTAGGGCTTCCGTGCTGCAAAGCTGCACGACACGACGGCGCGGCGGTAGATCACCGAACATCTGGCGTCTCTGGGCAGAAGAAAGCAGCGCCGAAGACAATAGGCTTTTGGCGGCCGGAAGTTTGGCAGGCTTTGCTTCCGCCACTTCAGCAGGCTTTTCCTCCATTGGTTTTGCTTGCGGCACGGGCGCCTGTTCCGGCTCCGCCTTTTCCTTGACGGGTGAAACCGCAATTTCCCCCTGATCGGCGGAAGCCTGGAGGTCGCTATTGGCGGCGGCCGGCGCAGGCTTTTCCTCCGTCGTTTTTTCAGGCTGAGCTTGAGGCTGTCCCGGAGCTTCGCTCTTTTCCGCCTCTTCCATCTTCCCCGGCTTGTCCTCGGGGTCCGCCTGCTTTTCCTCCGGTCGCATGGCGATGGCGGGCAGCGTGGCCTGCGGCGGCAGGGGTTTTGCGTCTTCCACCGGAGGAGTGGACGGTGGCGGTGGAGGTTGCGGCTTTTCCTCCTTCGCCTCCTCCGCAGCGGGCGGCTTTCCTTCCTCCGCCTTTTTCTCCTCGGGCGGCGGCACCAGATCGACGCTGATGCTTTCCGGCTCCTGCGGTTCGGCTATACGTTCCGGCAATTCGAAGAAGAACAGCCCGACGACGACAAGATGCAGCAGCACGGAGACGGGCACAGCCCATCCTCCCCGCCGCCATCTGCCTGCCGAAACCTGTTGCATCTCATCGAACCCGAGCATTTCCCGTAAAAGCGCAGTGCTTTGTTTTCACACATAAGGCTTGTCGCAGAGTTCGCCAGTGCCGGAAACAAAAAACCCGGCCAGCGCGGACTGACCGGGTTCAATTTTAAACGAACAAACAGCTTAGCTGTCGAGGAAGCTTCTGAGCTTTCTCGAGCGGCTGGGATGCTTCAGCTTGCGCAGCGCCTTTGCCTCGATCTGGCGGATACGTTCGCGCGTGACCGAGAACTGCTGGCCGACTTCTTCCAGCGTATGGTCGGTGTTCATGCCGATGCCGAAGCGCATGCGCAAAACGCGCTCTTCACGCGGCGTCAGCGACGCCAGCACACGTGTGGTCGTCTCGCGCAGGTTCGCCTGGATGGCGGCGTCGATCGGCAACAGCGCGTTCTTGTCCTCGATGAAATCGCCGAGATGCGAATCCTCTTCGTCACCCACGGGGGTTTCGAGCGAGATCGGCTCCTTGGCGATCTTCAGGACCTTGCGCACCTTTTCAAGCGGCATGGCGAGCTTTTCGGCCAGCTCTTCCGGAGTCGGCTCGCGGCCGATCTCGTGCAGCATCTGGCGCGAGGTGCGAACGATCTTGTTGATCGTTTCGATCATATGCACCGGAATACGGATCGTGCGGGCCTGGTCGGCGATCGAACGGGTGATCGCCTGCCGGATCCACCAGGTCGCATAGGTCGAGAACTTGTAACCGCGGCGATATTCGAACTTGTCGACCGCCTTCATCAGGCCGATATTGCCTTCCTGAATGAGATCGAGGAACTGCAGACCACGGTTGGTGTATTTCTTCGCGATCGAGATCACGAGACGCAGGTTGGCCTCGACCATCTCCTTCTTGGCGATACGCGCTTCGCGCTCGCCCTTCTGCACCATCGAGACGATGCGGCGGAATTCGGCGATGGAAATGCCGGTTTCCGTGGAGAGGTTCTGGATTTCCTGACGGATTTCGCGGATCGTGTTGCTTTCCTCGCGGGCGAATTCCTTCCAGCCGCGGGCGGCCAGATTGGCAATCGACTTCATCCAGTTCGGATCGAGTTCCGCGCCGTGATACTGCTCGAGGAAGCTGTCGCGCTTGACGCCATAGGATTCGGCAAGGCGCAGCAACCGGCCTTCATTCTGCATCAGGCGCTTCGAAATATCGTAGAGCTGCTCGACGAGGCTGTCGATACGGTTCTGGTTCAGCGACAGCGACTTGACGGCCGTGATCAGCTGATCCTTCAATTCCTTGTAACGGCGCTCCTGGCCGGAGGACAGCGTGCCGGTGCAGGCGAGACGCGCTTCCACCTGCTGGTCCTGAAGCTTGCGCAGCTTCTTGTAGGTGTCGGCAATGGTGTCGAGCGTTTCCATGACCTGCGGGCGCAGTTCGGCTTCCATGGCCGCCAGCGAAAGATTGGACTCGTCGTCGTCCTCTTCTTCCTCTTCCGGCGGCAGGCCGTCGCCGCCTACATCGGTGACATCCTCGTCACCGGTCGGCGCACGCAGCTTGCGGGTCTTTTCCTTCTCTTCGGCGGCCTTGCGGTCGGCCTCGATCTTTTCCGGGCTCTGGAATTGCGGGGCAGCCTTGGCTTCCGGTCCGGAATAGGTGGTTTCGAGATCGATGATCTCACGCAGCAGCGTCGTGCCTTCGTTCAGCTCGTCGCGCCAGATGATCAGCGCCTGGAAGGTCAGCGGGCTTTCGCACAGGCCCGAAATCATCGTTTCGCGGCCGGCCTCGATGCGCTTGGCAATGGCGATTTCGCCTTCGCGCGACAGAAGCTCGACGGACCCCATTTCGCGCAGATACATGCGCACGGGGTCGTCTGTCCGGTCGGTCGGCTCCTTCTTCTTGGCGGTCGCAAGCGCGGTGCCGCCGGAAGGGGCAAGTTCGCCGCCCTCGGAATCGTCGCCGTCGGAATCGCTGTCATCCTCGCTGGCGGCAGCCTCCTCGGCGTCCTCGTCCTCGATCACGTTGATGCCCATATCGGACAGCATCGCCATCGTGTCTTCGATCTGCTCGGACGTCACCTCTTCGGACGGCAGGACGGAATTCAGCTCGTCCATCGTCACATAGCCGCGCTTCTTGGCGGCCTTGATCATTTTCTTGACCGCGTCATCCGAAAGGTCGAGAAGCGGGCCGTCCGTCGCACCGTCGCGTTCGTTTTCTGCTTCTTCGTTTTCTTTGACTTTGGTTGCCATCTATCTCGTCGCTTTCCCTGACGCTAACACCTGTTCCGCCGCATCGCCGTCCGCCCGTTGAGCATCCGGCGCCTTGCCGCGAATCACTGTCAGACACCTAACGGAGTGATCTTTAATTGCCGATTAACCACGGCAGCCTCAGGCAGAATGCAAAGACAGTGCACCCGGAAATGCTTGCTCATGCAATTTCTATCCGCCAAGGCCCATTCCACCTTACTTTTCCTGAAATGGTGATTCCCGCTATTTCCCGCCCCGTCAAGCCTTTGAGAGCGAGACAGCCACGGAAATTCTTAAAAAGAGCCGCATTTTGCGGGTTATCACCAGACTATCCCCTATTTAGGACGCCTGCCGCAAAAGGCAACCCCACATGCCTTTCAATTCTCGTCGAGGGCCTCAGCCATGGCCGACTGCCGGCCCCTTCACCCGGCCGGACATGACCCCGAAACCATCGATAATCGCCTCCTGATTTTCCATACGGCCGATTTCCAGCTGCACTTCCGCCAGCGCCCGCACCAGAAGCGTGCCACGCTCATCGTCCGTCGCTTCGGCAATTTCCCGCTCGAGTTCCTTTTTCTGCCAGAGCAGGGACTTTGTCCTCTTGTGCAGGGAAAGCGCCTGCACATAGCCTTCCCGCGCATCCTCCATCGCGGCCTCGCCGGTCGCGGTCCACAGGCGGGCATTGCGTATCTGCTGGTCCATGGTCTTCAGCAGCGCCTCGAAACCGTGCTGGGACAGCCGCTCGATCAGTCCTGTCCGCGATATCTCGGCCGCATTTTCCGCCGCATAGGTCAGCACCGTCGACCATAGGCGCTGCAAATCGCGGTTCTCGTAATCGATGGCGGCGATCTCGTCATATTCCTCGAGCAGCAATTCGGGGTGGTTGACGATGGTGATGGCGAGAACGCTTTCCCGAAGCGACGGTTTGGTCTGATAGCCCCGGACAAGGCCCGATTGCACCAGCCGGTCCGAAATGCTGCTGGCCGGCGCGGCCATAACCCCGCCCCGCCCCGGCGCATTGCGCTGAAAACCGCGACCCGCCGGCTGCCCGCCATTGCGGCGGAAATTGCCGCCCTGCGATCCGCTTTGCTGAAAACGTGGCTGGAAAAAGCCGTTCAGCCTGTCGCGCATATCCTGCTGGTAAAATCGTCGCACCGTCTCGTCGCCGATCACGGCAACGATCTGCCGCAGCCGGCTTTCAAGCTGCGCGCGTTTTTCCGGCGTATCGAAGGTGACGCCGGAGGTCTCGCGGCTCCAGATCATCGCCGCAAGCGGCTTGGCTTCCGCAAGCACCCGGTCGAAAGGCGCGCGCCCGTCCAGCCGCACGAGATCGTCCGGATCCTTGCCGTCAGGCAAAAGCGCGAAGCTGACGGAGCGATCCGGCTTGATATGCGGCAGGGCAAGATCGGCCGCGCGGTTGGCGGCGCGAATACCTGCGCCATCGCCATCGAAGCAGAGGATCGGCTGCGGCGACATCTTCCAGAGGAGATCGAGCTGGCTTTCCGTCAGCGCAGTGCCAAGCGGCGCGACGGCATTTTCGACACCCGCCTGATAGAGCGCGATGACATCCATATAACCTTCGACGGCGATGACAGAGCCGCCGGCCGCCTGCGAGGCGCGACGCGCCCGGGCGAAATTGTAAAGAACGTTGCCCTTGTGAAAAAGCTCGGTTTCGTTGGAATTCAGATATTTCGCCACCGCATCCGCCGCCATGGCGCGGCCGCCAAAGGCGATCACCTTTTCCCGCGACGACAGGATCGGGAACATGATGCGGTCGCGGAACCGGTCATAGGAAACCGGCACGTTTTCATGCACCACCAGCCCGCAGGCTTCCATCTGTTCCTTGGACACACCCTTGCTTGCCAGATGCTCCTTCAGCGCGTTGCGGCTGTCAGGCGCATAACCCAGCCGGAAGGTCTCGATGGTGCGTCCGGTCAGCCCGCGATCCCGCAGATAGGCCCGCGCCCGCGCGCCGAGCGCCGTCTGCAACTGATCCTGAAAGAACAGCGTCGCCATTTCCATGACGTCCTGAAGCGAGGTGCGCTCGCGTTCCCGCTTTTCCGCCTGCGGATCGGGCTGCGGCATGGAGATGCCGGCCATGTCGGCGACCTGCTGCACGGCCTCCGGGAAACTTAAGCCCTCAAGCTCCGTCAGAAAGCGGAAATGATCGCCAGAAACGCCGCAGCCAAAGCAATGATACCGCCCCTTGCGGTCCTCGCAGTGAAAGCTCGGGCTTTTCTCGCCATGGAACGGACAGCAGGCCCAATAATCCCCGCGCGACGTATTGGTCTTTTTCTTGTCCCAGGACACACGCCGGCCGATCACATCGGAGATGTGCACGCGGTCGCGTATCTCATCGAGGAAAGAATTGGAAAAGCGCATGGGTTACCTATTCGAGGCCAGTCGTTCATATAAGCGCATAACAGCCGCAATACAAAACACTCCGCAAAGAATACCCGATATTCACAGGCGGCATTGACATCAGTGTATATACAGATGAATATACAAGTGTGGCGCATGAGTGCCCGCAAACTGGAAACAGTCTTGGGTGACTCATGGACATCGTGATGAAAGAGTTCATCTCCTTTGAGTGGGATGAGCGCAAGCGGCTGATTAACATCGAGAAACACGGGATCGACTTTCCGAGAGCAGCCAAGGCGCTTTCGCAACCCCATCTGGAAAGTCGCTCCGATCAAAACGGGGAGTGCCGTATTCTGGCGATATGCCCGGAAACAGACGATCTCATCGCGATCGTTTATACGATGCGGGGAGAGGTTTGCAGGATTATATCGGCGAGGGCGACAAGGAAAAATGAGCGAAGAACGTATCGTCAGATATTCCCTGGATGAAATCCGGGAGAAGATTGCCAAAGGTGAGGATCGGACTAACTGGGCGCGTGTCGATGCCATGACCGATGAGGACATCGACCGTGCCACGCGCGACGATCCGGATTGGGCGGGCTTTGAGGATGTCGACTGGTCGAAGGCCCAGGTCGTGTTCCCCACCGCCAAAACATCCATTTCCATTCGGGTTGATCAGGATGTCGTGGACTTCTTCAAGTCCACCGGCAAAGGTTATCAGACCCGGATGAATGCGGTCCTGCGCCACTATGTGCATGAACAGAAAAAACGGCAGGGTTGACATGCTGCGGTGGACGTTGTCCGGCCAGGCATAAAGACGCCGTCAGCGCTTTTGAACGAGTGGAAGACGGCAAATCGCCGGTTGCGCCCGCTTCAGGCAAATTTATGGCGGCGCAGCATCACCAAAAATTATGTTTTTGTAATTTGAGCCGCCCGTTGGCGGGGTGTAAAAACATAGTCATAGAAAGCGAAATAAACAGTCGCTCAATCTGCCGACGCCCGCAGGCACGTCCCCCGAAAAAAGCCTGCGAAGGACCGCATTTTGATCCGCCGGAATGCGTTTTCGTCGACAGAAAAAAGGCAGGGCAGCCCACATCTGCCCTGCCTTTACCGTTCCGGAACAGCAATTACTTCAGCAGATCCTTGACGACGCCGGAGGCCTTTGCGAAGTCGATCTGGCCGGGATAACGCTCTTTCAGCGCGTTCATGCATTTGCCCATGTCGCGCAGGCCGGAAGCGCCGGTCTCGGCGATGACGGCCTGACACAGTTCGCGCACCTTCTCGGCCGGAATTTCTTCCGGCATGAATTCCTTGATGATGACGATTTCCTCGCGCTCCTGCGCGGCAAGCTCGGGACGGCCGGCACCTTCATAGATGGTGGCGGATTCTTCCCGCTGCTTCACCATCTTCGTCAGGATCTGCATGATATCTTCGTCGCTGACGGGGTCCTTGCCCACGCCGCGATTGGCGATATCGCGGTCCTTGATGGCCGTCTGGATGAGGCGCACGGTCGAGGTGCGGCGTGCATCGCGAGCCTTCAGCGCGTCTTTCAAAGTGTTAGCGAACGTGTCGCGCAGCATTTTTCTTCTCCTTGGGAAAGCGTCTCGATATGGAAACTTTCCACCTCATTTTGCGAAACGACATAAACGAGCAGACACACTCAAGCAAATCAAATGCATAAGGTCTTGAATATACGATGGTTTAAATCCACGTAAATCTTGAGCCTGCGGTTGACCGCTTGGGTTGCTTTCGTTATTTTCCGGCACCTGCACGAGATTTTAACGAAGGGTCGGAACGCGAGCTTTATCGCGCGCCCCTTTATGTCACGAAGCCTGCGACAAAAATGGCCCCTTACCCCCTGCCTTTCAAGAGGCGGGGTGCGAAGCGGCAGAAACGGAACGAGATGACCGCGACAGCGCCCTGGACTACCCGCAAACCGACCGCAATGCTTGTTCTTGCCGATGGCACAGTGATCGAGGGAACCGGCATCGGCGCAACCGGCAAGGTTCAGGCCGAAGTCTGCTTCAACACGGCGCTGACGGGTTACGAGGAAATCCTCACCGACCCCTCCTATCTCGGCCAGATCGTCACCTTCACCTTCCCGCATATCGGCAATGTCGGCACCAATGAGGAAGACATCGAAGACCTGACACCCGCCGCCCGCCGCGGCGCCGTCGGCGTCATCTTCAAGGCCGACATCACCGACCCCTCGAACTTCCGCGCAGCCAAGCATCTGGATGCCTGGCTGAAGGCGCGCGGCGTCATCGGTCTCTGCGGCATCGATACCCGCGCGCTGACGGCATGGATCCGCGAAAACGGCGCGCCGAATGCGGTGATCGCCCACGACCCGAACGGCGTCTTCGACATCGAGGCGCTGAAGGCGGAAGCCAAGGCCTGGAGCGGTCTCGTCGGCCTCGATCTCGCCATCGAAGCCACCTCCGGCCAGTCCTCCACCTGGGCTGAAACGCCGTGGGTCTGGAACAAGGGTTACGGCACGCTCGGTGAAGCCGATGCGAAATATCATGTCGTCTGCGTGGATTTTGGCGTCAAGCGCAACATCCTGCGCCTCTTCGCCGGTCTCGACTGCAAGGTCACGGTCGTTCCGGCGCAAACGTCGGCGGAAGACATTCTGGCGCTGAAGCCGGATGGCGTGTTCCTGTCCAACGGTCCGGGAGACCCGGCCGCGACCGGCGACTATGCCGTGCCGGTCATCCAGAACCTCATCAAGAGCGAGCTGCCGATCTTCGGCATCTGCCTCGGCCACCAGATGCTCGGCCTCGCCGTCGGCGCAAAGACCGAAAAGATGCACCAGGGCCATCACGGCGCCAACCACCCGGTCAAGGACTTCACCACCGGCAAGGTGGAAATCGTCTCGATGAACCACGGTTTTGCGGTCGATACCAAATCGCTGCCCGAGGGCGTCGAAGAGACCCATATCTCGCTGTTCGACGGCACCAATTGCGGCCTGCGCATCGTCGGCAAGCCGGTCTTCTCCGTCCAGCACCACCCGGAAGCATCGCCCGGCCCGCAGGACAGCCACTACCTCTTCCGCCGCTTCGTCAACCTGCTGCGCGAAAGACAAGGCGAGGCAGCGCTCGCCGAGCGCTGATAGACCATCCCCATACTCCGCGTCATCCTCGGGCTTGACCCGAGGATCCATCGGGACCTGGTGGAATGGATCCTCGCCTCAAGGGCGAGGATGACGACACAGAGTTACATGCCAGAACGATCACGGCCCGCTTTTCAGCGGGCCGTTTGCATTTCGCGCTTCACCAGAATGACGAAACGCACGGTCAGCAGAACGGCCGCCGTCGAAAGGCCGATCACGAAACCGAACCAGACGCCGCGCCCGCCAAAACCGAGCGGAAAGGCCATGGTCCAGGCAAGCGCCAGCCCGATCGGCCAATAGGAGATCAGCGCCAGCATCGCCGGAATGCGCGCATCCTTCAATCCGCGCAGCAGGCCCGCCGTCACGGCCTGAATGCCATCGACCAGCTGGAAGATGCCGGCAATCACCACGAGGCTGCTGGCATAAGCAAGCACTTCCGCAGCCTCCGGCAATTTCGGATCGAGGAACCATTTCGCCAGAAATTCCGGGACCGCCGCAAACAGGATGCCGCCGCAAATGGCGATGCCGCAGGCAATGGCATAAATCATGATCGAGGCGCGGATGAGATTTTTGAAATCCCCCTGCCCCCGCGCCACGCCCACGCGAACCGTCGCCGCCTGGGAAAGACCCAGCGGGATCATGAAGGCGATGGAGGCCAGCTGCAGGGCAATGCCGTGGGCGGCAAGCTGCACCGTGCCGATCTGCCCCATCAGGATCGAGGCGGCGGCAAACAACGTCACTTCGGCGAGAATGGTGATGCTGATCGGCAAGCCGAGGCGCAGCACTTCGAAAAGCGCATGCCAGTCCGGCCGCCAGAAGCGCACGAACAGCTCGTATTTCCTCGTTTCCTCCCGCGTCTGCACATAAGCGACGATGAAGATGAAGCTGAAGGCATTGACGATGACGGCGACGACGGCCGCACCGTTCATGCCCATCGCCGGCAATCCGAAATGGCCGAACACCAGCGCATAGGCAAGCACGCCATTCATCAACAGCATGATGATGGTGACATAAAGAATGATGCCCGCCCGCCCGATGGCGCTGACAAGCCCGCGCAGGACATAAAACAGCAGCGCCGGCAAAAGGCCGAACTTGGCGATGGCGAGATAATGGCCGGTCAGAGCCGCCACATTCGGGTTCTGCCCGAGGGCAATGAGAATACGTTCGGCATTAAAGAAGATCGGCAAGGCGAGCAGCCAATAGGCGATCGCCACCCACATGCCCATGCGCAGCGAACGACGGGCCGCCGTCGCATCGCCCTGCCCGTAAGCCTGCGCCACCATCGGCACGACGGCCACGGAAAATCCGGAACCAAAAATGAAGACGACAAAGAAGAACTGCCCGGCCAGCACCATGGCCGCCAGCTTTTCAGCCCCCAGCTGGCCGACGATGACCATATCAGTGGTATGGATGCCAAGCTGTGCGAGCTGTGCGCCGATAAGCGGAATTCCCAGCACAAGCGTAGCCTTGAAATGCGAAAACCACGACCCCGATCCGGAAGGAACGGTTCCTGCAACAACCGACGAAGACATTGTAATTCACCTGAACCTTGGCCGTTGCCCGCGAATTGCGCAACGGCAGCATGGTGATAAATAAAATATTCCCTTCCTGCACGCAACCTTTGCGGACGAGTGATCAAAATTTACGCAGGATGATAGTGGGCTCCGGTTCAATGCAAACGGCATGTCACTATAAAATCTTTTGTAGCCAGATGCGATGAAGCGGTTGGCCGCCGTTTTCGCCGCACACCCGTGCAAACTCCTCATAACCCAGCTTGGCGTAGAAGTCCGGAGCCTGACTTGAGAGGGTATCGACACAGGCAATTTTAGCACCTCTCCTACGGCCTTCATCCTCCGCCGCAAACATTAGCCTTCGCCCCTCGCCGGACCGGCGGTGCGCTTCTGCAACCCATAGATTGTTGATAAAGAGGACTGCAAACGAAACCGACGCGGTGACACCGCCACCAAAGACTTCATCGTCCATGCCGAGGACAATGGCGAAGTTTTCTCGATGAACGGCGCAGGCCTCATTGCTGCGCGCAATACCCAGTGAAATCCGCTGAGCTACATGGTCGGGGATCGGTTCCAGTATTTCAAGCATGCAGCATCTCCCGCGTCGTGCGGAAAACACAATACGGCCTGGATGGTGACCCCAACATGACGGCCAAGCGACGACACCGATTCCGACTTATCTCCCATGGCGTTAGGACAGATTTAGTCGAACTTTACCATTTCTCTTTATTAATTAGAGCATTGAATAGTTCTTTTAAATCATAAGCTGCATGACGCAGAATGTTCCCGCCTTTGAGGCATGTTTTCCCCACCATTGTCAAAGATGACCTGAACGGTACATCCGGCTCAAAGGATCTGTAGCTTGTCCAAGAAAACCAATCTCATGACCCGCATCCTGTTTGCGGCGTCATCACTTGTCGTCGCCGCCTTTGCGGGCTTTTCTTTCTACATCGACAGCCTTCAGCACCGTGTCACGACGGAAGCCGTGGCGGAAAATATCGGTTCTTCCGGCAAACAGGCCGCGCAGAGCATCGCCAACTGGCTGAACGGCCGCATCATGCTGACCGACACGGTGGCGAAAACGCTCGCCAAGCTTTCCGATGACGATGCCAAGGTACATTTCCTGCAGAACGACGTGCTGACGGCGCAGTTCATGTCCACCTATTTCGGCAATGCCGACACCGGCAGCTTCACGACCTTCCCGAAACTGCCGCTGCCGGAGGGATATGATCCGCGCAAGCGCCCATGGTATCTGGATGCCGTCAAGGCCGGCAAGCCGGTTCTGACCGAACCCTACAGCGATGCATCGACCGGCGGTCTCATCATCACCGCCGCCATTCCGGTTTCCGTCGACGGCAAGCTGGCCGGTGTCACGGGAAGCGACTTCTCGCTCGATTCACTGGTCACCATGATCAAGTCCGTGGATGCCGGCCAGGACGGATATGCCTTCCTCGTCAGCAAGGATGGCAAGATCCTCATCCATCCCGATCCGAAATTCGTCGACAAGCCGCTGACCGATCTCTTCAAGGTCAACACACCGGCGATTTCCTCGGCAATTTCGCAGACAGAAATCGACGGCAAGGGCAAGATCACCAGCTTCATCCCGGTTGCCGGCCTGCCCTCGGTTGACTGGTATCTCGGCTTCGTTGTCGATTCCGGCGTCGCCTACAGCGCAATCGGCCAGTTCCGCCTGGCGGCGACCATCGCCACGGTTCTTGCCGCCGCAATCATGATCGCCCTGCTCGCAACCGTTCTCTCGCGCTTCATCGTCCGCCCCGTCACCCAGATGACGTCGGCCATGGAAGGCCTTGCGGCCGGCAACCTCGATGTCGCCATTCCCGGCCAGGAGCGTACCGACCAGATCGGCTCGATGGCCGCGGCGGTTGCCGTGTTCCGGTCGAACGCCATGGAACGCCTGCGCCTTGAAGGAGACGCCGAAGAAAACCGCACGCTGTCGGAGCGGGAGCGCAACGAGCGTGAAAGACTGGCGGCGAAAGACGCGGCGGATATCCAGTTCGCGGTCGATTCGCTTGCCCGGGGACTGGCGCATCTTTCGGAAGGCGATCTCAACTACCGCATCGACACCCCCTTCGTCACCCGCATCGACCGCCTGCGCGACGACTTCAACAATTCCGTCACCAAGCTGAATGCCGCCCTCAGCACCGTCGGCCAGAACGCCCGCGCCATCGACGCCGGCGCCGGCGAAATCCGTCAGTCCGCCGACGATCTGGCGCGACGCACCGAGCAGCAGGCAGCCTCCGTGGAAGAGACCGCCGCGGCGCTTGAGGAAATCACCACCACGGTCAAGGATTCCGCCCGCCGTGCCGAAGAGGTCGGCCGTCTGGTCGACCGCGCCCGCGGCAATGCCGAACAGTCCGGCGTCATCGTCGAAGATGCCGTTCGCGCCATGGAAGGCATCGAAAAATCATCGTCGGAGATCAGCAACATCATCGGCGTGATCGACGAGATCGCCTTCCAGACCAATCTTCTGGCACTGAACGCCGGTGTGGAAGCCGCCCGCGCCGGTGAAGCCGGCAAGGGTTTTGCCGTGGTCGCACAGGAAGTGCGCGAGCTTGCCCAGCGCTCCGCCAATGCGGCAAAGGAGATCAAGACGCTGATCAACGCCTCGACATCGCAGGTACAGTCCGGCGTCGATCTCGTCGGTAATGCCGGCAAGGCGCTGGAAACCATCGTCCGCGAAGTTCAGGAGATCAACCGCCATATCGACGCCATCGTGACCTCGTCGCGCGAACAGTCGACCGGGCTTCAGGAAATCAACACCGCCATCAACACCATCGATCAGGGCACACAGCAGAATGCCGCCATGGTCGAGGAACAGACGGCGGCGAGCCACGGACTGGCCTCGGAAGCGGCGGCGCTCAACGAGTTGCTGGCGCAGTTCCAGCTGGCGGCGGCCACGCGGCGGCAGACGGAATATGGGCGGGCGGCCTAGCCATCAAAGATAGGATTGACGGTGCACACCGGCCATTCCTCAATTGCCCGGTCTCAACACACTCAAGGTCATCCTCGGGTTTGACCCGAGGATACAGGGTGCGCATACAGGGCGCGCGGGGATGGATAATCGGGGCAAGCCCGATGATGACGCTGAAGCGTTTTCATATAAGCAATGGCCGGAGCGATCCGGCCATTTTTCTTGGCCGCCCCGGCAATAGCCGGTTCCCGCCATCGACCCAATCCGCTAGAGCTTGATCGATCATGATCATGCGGAGGGATTCATGCTGGAACTGATTTGGCGCGGCGTTGCCATGGGCATTGGCGGCACAGTGTTTATGGATATATGGGCAATCATATTGCACCGCTTTTTCGGCCAGTCCGCACCCAACTGGGCGCCGGTCGGCCGCTGGTTCTGGCATGTGCCGAAGGGCCGGATATTTCACGACAGCATCGCGACGGCGACGCCCTATGAGCACGAACTGGCGCTTGGCTGGATTTCACATTACGCCGTCGGAATCCTCTATGGCATCATTCTGGCGCTGGTGGTTCCGGCCGCATGGTTTGCCAATCCGTCTTTCATCCAGCCGTGGATCGTCGGCATCGTCACCGTTGGCGCAGGCTGGTTCCTGCTGCAGCCGGGGCTGGGCATCGGCTGGGCGGCGGCAAAGACGCCCAATCCGAACAAGGTTCGATTTCTCAACCTTGTTGCACACACGGTTTTCGCCCTTGGCATGTATGCCGTCGCGCTTTTGATGCGTTGAATGAAAAAGGGGGCTTCAAAGCCCCCTGTCCTCAGATATTGGCCGAAAAAGTGTCGCAGTCCTCGACCCGCCCGCTCTGGAAGCCGCGCTTGAACCATTCCATGCGCTGCGCCGAAGTGCCGTGGTTGAAGCTGTCAGGCACCACATAGCCCTGTGTCTGCTTCTGCAGCGTGTCGTCGCCGATCTGGTGGGCGGCATTCAAAGCCTCCTCGAGATCGCCGGTTTCGAGAATGCCCTTCTGCTCGGTGAACTTGCCCCAGATGCCGGCATAACAATCCGCCTGAAGCTCGACCCGTACCGACATCTTGTTGGCATCCACCTGGCTCATCGACTGGCGGCGGCGATTGAACTCCGGCAGGACGCCGGTCAGGTTCTGCACATGGTGGCCGACCTCATGCGCGATGACGTAAGCCTGGGCGAAATCGCCGGCTGCGCCGAAACGCTGGTCCAGCTCCTTGAAGAAGCTGGTGTCGAGATAGACCTTGCGGTCACCCGGGCAATAGAACGGGCCGCTGGCAGCGGACGCATAACCGCAGGCGGACGACACCTGGCCGGAGAAAAGCACCAGCGTCGGCTTCTGATAGGTCTCGCCGGCGGACTGGAAAATGCCGCTCCAGGTATCCTCGGTCTCGGCCAGCACGGTGCGGACGAAGGCCGTCGTATCATCCGACGAATCGCCCTGCGGGCGCGTGCCGGATTGCTGGGTGCCCGATTGTGTCGTGCCGCCGCCATCCAGCGAGATGTCGCCGCCCGAAAGCAGTGTCAGAGGGTTGATGCCCAGCACCCAGCTTATCAGCAGAATGACCAGAAGGCCGCCGATCCCTATTCCGCCGCCGCGACGTCCGACAGGGATGCGCATCCCGCCGCGCGAAAAGGGATCGTTGCCAGAAGGCCCCGATCCCGCCGACATGCCGCGCCGGTCCTCGATATTGTCCGACTGGCGACGCCCTCTCCATTCCATGCTCTTCTCCCGGCGGATACCGCCTCAACAAGCTGCCTTATAACGGCACTATAATACATCTTGTTCCGGAAGAAAGCAGACGCGGCCGACGGAGCCCCTCAAGCGGGTCTGCGCCTTAGTCTCAATACGGTCAGGAACAGGAAAACGAAAATGGTTCCCATGACTGACAATGTCGTAAAATCCGCCGGCCCATTGCCGAAAACGACCGCATGCATGATCCGGCCCGGAAGGAAGGTAAACCCGCCGGCGATGACGATGCCGCCGAGATAGATGCCCTGCATGATGCGCATATGATGTCTTATCTGGCCGCGCCGCGCCAAATAGACCGATTGCAGACAGCCATAGATGGTGAAGGTGGACAGGATATGGATCGGGCTGAATCCGTGAAACACGTTCAGCTCATGGATGAAGAACGTCGAAAATGACGTGACGATCATCAGCACGACCCAGACCCTGCCCAGCAGGCGGTGACGGGGTGTGCCCTTTGGAAAAAACAAAATGACGGCGCCGAGAATGGCGGCGGGCACGACGGTCGCCACATGCAGCTGGACGGCAAAAGGCGCTTCAAGAAGCGGTTGAAGGAACATCTTTCTCACCCGGTTGAACTCTGCGGCAATTTCAGTCAAACAGGCTGCGGCTCAAGCACTATGGCGCAAATGGCGGGAGAATTTCGTGAACGACACCGTGGTGCAATCCACGCTTCGCCAATTGCAGTCCATGGCGCGCTCCCGCGCGCTCTGGAGCACCTTTCTCGCCATTCTCGCCCTCTTCGTCCTGACAGGCCCTTACGGCACCGGCGAGAAGATGAGTTTCTGGCCGCGCCTCGTTTACTGGACGCTGCTGCAGGGAGCAGGCTGGATCATCACCACCTGCCTTTCCGCCTTCGCCAATGCCGCATTGGCAAGGTTTTTTTCCGCCCCGCTCATCCGCATGATGGTTGGATCGGTTTTCGCCGCCCTGCCCATCGGCGCGGTCATCAGCCTTGCAAACGGCCTGTTCTTCACAAAGCCGGTCGACGCCGCCTCGGTGACCGCGGACGCTTTGGCCGCCCTGCCGCTCTGCATCATTTTCTGTTTTCTCAGCTTTCTGACAAGTAGCTCTTCACGCGCCGCCGATGTCGCGGGGCCACGGCCGGGCGATGAACCGCCCGCCTCCATTGACGAGCCGCCGCCGATATTAAACAGGCTGCCGCCGCAAAAGCGCGGCGAGGTGCTGCGGCTCTCGGTGCAGGACCATTACACCGAAATCGTCACCACCCGCGGGCGTCAGCTCGTGCTGCTGCGCTTTGCCGATGCGCTGCGCGAAATCGGCGACACGCCCGGCCTGCAGGTGCACCGCTCCCATTGGGTCGCCGACGTCAATGTAATCTCATTGCGAAAAGCGGCGGGCCGTTTTTATATCGTGACCCGTGACGGCATGGAAATTCCCGTCAGCCGTTCACACAGCGTCGCGGCGCAGGGCCGTTTCGCCACGCATGCTCCCGCCCGTTAAGAGTTTCTGTCGATTCCGGAATTTATGGGGTTCCGTTCTCAAAAACATTTGCCTATAAGCCGCTTCTAGCCTGAAAACATTTGAATTGCGCTCCCCGGCCGGTGATCTTCCACCCTGGCCGGTGTTTTGCGCAACCAAAAAGCGGAACGAGAGAGCCATGCCGAAGCGCCAAGATATCAAGTCCATCCTCATCATCGGCGCGGGACCGATCGTCATCGGCCAGGCATGTGAATTCGACTATTCCGGCACGCAGGCTTGCAAGGCGCTGAAGGAAGAGGGTTACCGGGTCATCCTGGTCAACTCCAACCCCGCGACGATCATGACCGATCCGGGCCTTGCCGACGCCACTTACGTCGAGCCGATCACCCCGGAAGTCGTGGCCAAGATCATCGCCAAGGAGCGCCCGGATGCGCTGCTGCCGACCATGGGCGGCCAGACCGCGCTCAACACCGCGCTCTCTCTCAAGCGCATGGGCGTTCTCGACCGCTACAATGTCGAAATGATCGGCGCCAAGCCCGAAGCCATCGACATGGCCGAAGACCGCGCCCTCTTCCGCGAGGCCATGGCCCGCATCGGCCTTGAAACCCCGAAGTCGATGCTCGCCAACGCCACCGAAATCAAGGACGCCGACCGCAAGAAGCACGAAGCCGCCCGCACCGAACTGAAGGGCAAGCTTTCCGGTCCCGATCTCGACAAGGCGCTGGACGACCTCGAAAACCAGTGGAACCTCGGCGAGACCGACCGCAAGCAGCGCTACATGGCCCATGCCATGGCGATTGCCGCCCAGGCCATCGATCATGTCGGCCTGCCGGCCATCATCCGCCCGTCGTTTACGCTTGGCGGCACCGGCGGCGGCATTGCCTATAACCGCTCGGAATTTTTCGATATCGTCTCGGGCGGCCTCGACGCCTCGCCGACCACCGAAGTTCTGGTCGAAGAGTCTGTTCTCGGCTGGAAGGAATATGAGATGGAAGTCGTCCGCGACAAGGCGGACAATTGCATCATCATCTGCTCCATCGAAAATATCGACCCGATGGGTGTCCACACGGGTGACTCGATCACCGTCGCGCCGGCGCTGACGCTGACGGACAAGGAATACCAGATCATGCGCAACGCCTCGATTGCGGTGCTGCGCGAGATCGGCGTGGAGACCGGCGGCTCGAACGTGCAGTTCGCCGTCAATCCGAAGGATGGCCGCCTCGTCGTCATCGAAATGAACCCGCGCGTCTCGCGCTCGTCCGCTCTGGCTTCCAAGGCAACGGGCTTCCCGATCGCCAAGATCGCCGCCAAGCTCGCCATCGGTTATACGCTGGACGAACTGGAAAACGACATCACCGGCGGCGCGACCCCTGCGTCCTTCGAGCCCTCCATCGACTACGTCGTCACCAAGATCCCGCGTTTCGCCTTCGAGAAATTCCCGGGCGCGTCGCCGATCCTCACCACCGCCATGAAATCGGTCGGCGAAGTCATGGCCATCGGCCGCACCTTCGCGGAATCGCTGCAGAAGGCGTTGCGCGGCATGGAAACCGGCCTCACCGGTCTCGATGAAATCGAAATCCCCGGTTACGAGGAAGGCGAAGGTTCCAAGAACGCCATCCGCGCCGCCATCGGCACACCGACGCCGGACCGCCTGCGCATGGTCGCCCAGGCGCTGCGCATGGGCATGAGCGAAGAGGAAGTCCACGAAAACTCGAAGATCGATCCGTGGTTCATCGCCCAGTTCAAAGCCATCGTCGACATGGAAGCCCGCATCCGCGAGCACGGCCTGCCGCAGGATGCCGAAAACCTGCGCATGCTCAAAGCCATGGGTTTCTCCGACGCCCGCCTCGCCAGCCTGACGTCCAAGCGTCCGAAGGAAGTGGCCGAGCTGCGCAACAGCCTGAACGTCCGCCCGGTCTTCAAGCGCATCGACACCTGCGCCGCCGAATTCGCCTCGCCGACCGCCTACATGTATTCGACCTATGAAATTCCCTTCGTCGGCGCCGCCCGCTCGGAAGCGCAGGTTTCCGACCGCAGGAAGGTCGTCATCCTCGGCGGCGGTCCGAACCGTATCGGCCAGGGCATCGAGTTCGATTATTGCTGCTGCCACGCCGCCTTCGCCCTGAAGGATGCCGGCTTCGAAGCGATCATGATCAACTGCAACCCGGAAACGGTTTCCACCGACTACGACACTTCCGACCGCCTCTATTTCGAGCCGCTGACGGCCGAAGACGTGATCGAGATCATGCGTGCGGAACAGGAAAAGGGCGAGCTGGTCGGCGTCATCGTGCAGTTCGGCGGCCAGACGCCGCTGAAGCTCGCCGAAGCACTGGAAAAGAACGGTATCCCGATCCTCGGCACCGCGCCGGACATGATCGACCTTGCCGAAGACCGCGACCGCTTCCAGAAACTGCTGATGAAGCTCGATCTTGCCCAGCCGAACAATGGCATCGCCTATTCGGTCGAGCAGGCCCGCCTCGTCGCCTCGGAAATCGGCTTCCCGCTGGTCGTTCGCCCGTCCTACGTTCTGGGCGGCCGCGCCATGCAGATCATCCATTCGGAAGGCCAGCTGCAGACCTATCTGCTCGACACCGTTCCCGGTCTCGTGCCCGAAGACATCAAGCAGCGTTACCCCAACGACAAGACCGGCCAGATCAACACCCTGCTCGGCAAGAACCCGCTGCTGTTCGACAGCTACCTGACCAACGCCGTCGAAGTGGACGTCGATGCGCTGTGCGACGGCGAAAGCGTCTTTGTCTCCGGCATCATGGAACATATCGAGGAAGCCGGCATCCATTCGGGCGACTCGGCCTGCTCGCTGCCGGTCCGGTCGCTGTCGAAGGAGATCGTCGACGAGCTGGAACGCCAGACGACCGCGCTTGCCAAGGCGCTCCATGTCGGCGGCCTGATGAACGTGCAATACGCCATCAAGGACGGCACGATCTACGTTCTCGAAGTCAATCCGCGCGCATCGCGTACCGTGCCTTTCGTAGCGAAGACCATCGGCGCGCCGATCGCCAAGATCGCCGCCCGCGTCATGGCCGGCGAAAAGCTCGATCCGGCGATTGCCGCCTATGGCGAGAAGCCCGATCCGCGCAACCTGAAACACATCGCCGTCAAGGAAGCCGTCTTCCCCTTCGCGCGTTTCCCCGGCGTCGACATCCTGCTCGGACCGGAAATGCGCTCGACCGGCGAAGTCATCGGCCTCGACACGGATTTTGCGCTGGCCTTCGCCAAGAGCCAGCTCGGCGCCGGCGTCGACCTGCCGCGCTCCGGCACGGTCTTCGTTTCGGTGCGTGACGAGGACAAGGAGGGTGTGCTGTCCGCCATCCGCATTCTCGTGGAAAGCGGCTTCAAGGTGCTGGCCACCGGCGGCACCCAGCGTTTCCTCGCCGAACAGGGCATCAACGCCGAAAAGATCAACAAGGTGCAGGAAGGCCGTCCGCATATCGAGGACGCCATCCGCAACCGTCAGGTCCAGCTGGTCATCAACACCACCGACAGCAACAAGGCGATTTCCGACTCGAAGTCGCTGCGCCGCGCGACGCTGATGCAGAAGGTGCCCTACTACACGACGATGGCCGGCGCGGAAGCAGCAGCCCTTGCCATCAAGGCGCTGAAGGCCGGCAATCTGGAAGTGAAGCCGCTGCAGAGCTACTTCCAGTAAGCGTGCCGCGGAAATCCGCACCATCATGTGCTGACTGAAAACGAAACGCCGCGGGTTGCCATGCCCGCGGCGTTTTGCGTGGCGTAATACTGAAAGCTCTTCCAAGCTGAACGAACAGATGTTGTAAATAAAACAGCCCATCGTCGATGCATAAGGGACATTCGAGTGACGAACAGACTCTGGATACTTCTTGTTCTGGTGCTCTTTCCAGGCAATGCACACGCTTGCCAACCAGCCATGTCGCAAACCCGGATGAACACCGTTATGGAGAAGCTGTTCCAGCTGTCCGCGAAAGGAACCGTGAAGGACGAGGATCTATCGTTCCTGCGGGCCGACAAGCAGATCGACTCGAACGTGTACGTCCAGAAGGCAAGTGTCGGGATCGTCGAGGGCGACACCTTCATCGTCTTCAATTCGGACAGAAACAAGCTCCAGATCCGGGATGACATCTGGACCGGCAAGGAAAAATCCGAACCCGAAATCCTCTTCTACAAGAACTCGAAGCTGCTGATCCCGGCCAGCCCATCGGAAGCCAAACGGTCCGGAGCCATCGTCTTCTCAAAAGACAATGTCTGGGTCATCCAGCCTGCCGAAAACTGCGCCGGCAGATACGCGAGGACGCCGATGTAGCGGTTTGAGACCGAACGCGCGTCTCGACGATGCACTGTACAATGTTCGGAAGGATGAAACATCAACGCTTCAACCGCCATCCGTTTATGAGTTCACGGCCTAGGCCGCCAGCGCCTCGCGAACGCAGTTGCGGCCTTCGGTTTTGGCGCGGTAAAGCGCGCGATCCGCCATTTCCGCCAGGGTCTGGAGATCGCAACGGCGGTCGCCGGTCGCCGCGACGCCGATACTGATCGTCACACCGACGCGCAGACCGCCACAATCGACCTCGGTGACCGCAACCGCATCACGGATGCGCTCTCCGATCATGCAGGCCTTCTGCACCCCGGCGCCCGGCAGGAAGATGATGAATTCCTCGCCGCCGTAACGCGCCAATATATCGCCGCCGCGTATGCTGCCGCCGATACGTTTCGCCACTTCCTGAAGGACGCTGTCACCGACGGCGTGGCCGAAACGGTCATTGATCGACTTGAAATGATCGATATCCAGCAACATGGCCGCATCGGCGGGATCGGGCGTTGCCGGCATGGTCTGGAAGAAGAAGCGCCGGTTTTTGACGCCGGTCAGCGGATCGGTATTGGCAAGAACCAGCAGTTTCCGTTCGGAGCGCTCAGCCACCAGCATCATCACGAAAAGGGCGATCGCGAAGTTCAGCATGATGATGAAGAAAAACGCATTGACCAGATTGATGGTGGCATATGCGGGGAAAAGCATGCTCTTCATCACCGAAAGCGAAATCAGGCCGGAAACGCCGGTGATCGCAGCGAGCGCCAGGCGCGACAGCAGCGGCTCCCGACGCCAACCGGCTAGAAGCCCTGCCGCACCGGCAAGATAGGCCAGAGCCGCGCAGCTGTTGAACAAGGCAGCGCGATAGGCATTGTTGTCCGCAACCTGCTGCGCAAGCACAATCGCCGCAAGCGTGACCATACCGACAAAAAATACGGTTCGCCCGCCTGGCGACCGTTCGTCGCTGAGGGTTTTCAGGCCGAGCCAGATCAGCGCATAGCCGGCAATACCAAACACGACGCTGCCGAACTGCCACAGGGCCGGCGACACTATTCCCCATTCGCCATAACCCGCCAGCGTGGAGCCGATCGTCATGGCCGCAAAACCCGCAGCAAGAACCGACGGACCGCGCAAGCCGCGATTCGTGATTTTCAAATAGATAAAGCTCAGCAAACCGACGATATAAGAACACTTTTGCATCAGTATGACTGTTGCAAGATCGAGCTCACCCAACATAATATGTCCGCACAATAAATAAATACAACAGAGTCAATTATAATAATAAATATAAATTTTCAATAAAGATAGAGCGCGCAAATTTCAAATTGACCGCACAAAAAGTAAAATGAAAATATTCTATAATACACACATTCGAAATGAAATTTATTCGAATAGTTTTATAAAACCGATGTCCTTTTCGAATTGACGAATTTCCGCCTCTTTCGCCGGCGCATCCGGCAGGCGCAGCAGATAGGATGGATGCACCGTGACAAAAAGCGTCCGCCCGTCCCGCATGGGAAGAGGACGCCCCCGGAGCGTGGTGATTTTTTCCTTGCCGCCGGTCAGCGCATAAAGCGCCGTCGCCCCCATGGCGACGATGAGTTTCGGTTGGACCAGTGCGATTTCCTGATTGAGCCACCAGCGGCATTGCTGCACCTCACCCGCATCCGGCCGCTGGTGGATGCGCCGCTTGCCACGTGTCTCATATTTGAAATGCTTGACGGCATTGGTGACGTAAAGCCGACCGCGATCCACACCCGCCTCGCCAAGCGCCCGGTCAAACAGCCGGCCTGCGGGACCGATAAAGGGTTTTCCGGCAAGATCCTCTTGATCACCGGGCTGTTCGCCAACGATCATGACATCCGCTTTTTCCGGCCCCTCGCCAAAAACCGTCTGCGTCGCCCGGCAATGCAAGGGACATCGCGTGCATTGGTCAGCCTGCCGCTTCAATGACGAAAGCCCGTCGGTCGGCGTCGGCGGCGGGACTTCCCGCGCCGCGGCCGCCACGGCCTGCAAACGATGGTGAAACGGCTGCGGCTGGCTTGCCTGCCTGGCCGCCATGTCGAGCACCCGTGCTTCCGCGCCGAGAACGAGGCCGGGAATGAGCTCCGCTTCCGGCAGGTTCTTCCAGTATTTCTTCGGCATCTCCGCCGTCATCGCCTTGATCTTCAGACGTGCCGGGTTGAAAATATTGGCATAATAGGTCCGCCACAGATCGTCCGTTTCATCCTTCAGATCGGGTTTGACCGCCGCCTCCCGCGCCGTCTGCAACACGTTTCCGTCCCATTGCGCGGACCCTTTCGGTGTCGCGATCAACCAGTCCATGTCGGTGAATCGCCGCTGGAAAAACGACGCCGTGCGCTCGACGATGAAATGATCCGGCTCGAACCAGGCGACAAAGCGCCGTCGCCCGCCTTGCCCCTGCGGCAATAGCAATTCCTTGAAGCGGACGAAGGCCGTCATCTTGTGACAATCGCGACGAACGGATTTTTCAAGCAGCCGTGCCTGCGAAACATCCGCATCGGACTTGAATTGCAGCAGGGCACGATCCTGCCCCAGCCGCCACAACAGCCGGTAAAGCAGCGCGAAACGCCCCCTGTCGCCGTGACAGATCACAGCCTGCGCCAGCGCCACGAAAGCGGCAGGAACGGAAACCCGGGCAGCCTGCGCCGCCGCAACCGGCAAGGGTTCGCCGGCGCAGTCCAGAAGCCCGGCTCCGTCGTCGCGCAACCGCCAGTCAATTGCCTCGGGCGGAATGCCGGCGGCAAGCGCCGAGCGCGCGGCATCGCGCCACTCACCGAAATCACCCCGCCCTTCGAGAACCGGGCCATACATCACAACAGCGACAATTGCTCGGGCTGCGGGGCAAACATCGCCCGCAGATCCGGCCGTTCGGTCAGCTTGCCGGGTGTCCAGCCCTCCGCCACAACAAAGGCTTTCACTTTCTTCAGGGACACGCCGAAGCGGGCGATGTCCTCGAGCCGCAACCGGCGGAAGCGCCGCGACGACAGGATGGAAGCGACCGTCTTTGTGCCGAAGCCCGGCACCCGCAGCAGCATTTCCCGATCCGCCACATTGACATCCACCGGGAAACGCTCGCGATGTTTCAGTGCCCAGGCCAACTTCGGATCGATATCGAGATCGAGCATGCCATCCCCGCCGATCGCGGTTATCTCGCCAATGTCGAAACCGTAAAACCGATAAAGCCAATCCGCCTGATAAAGCCTGTGTTCACGCATCAAAGGCGGCTTGATCAGCGGCAGGTTTTTCGAGGAATCCGGAATGGGGCTGAAGGCCGAATAATAGACGCGCCGCAGGCCATAACTGCCGTAAAGCCGGGCGCTGGTGGAGAGGATGGTGCTGTCATTCGCACCATCTGCGCCAACGATCATCTGCGTGCTCTGTCCGGCGGGCGCAAAGCGCCTGGTCCGGCGCGTCCGCACGGTCGGCTCCCCCGCCTCCTCGATCTTCAGGCGGATATCGGCCATGGAGCGGCGAATATTGGCGGGCTGCTTTTCCGGCGCGAAACGGCCGATGCCGCTATCGGTCGGCAATTCGATGTTGATCGACAGACGGTCCGCATAAAGCCCCGCCTCCTCTATGAGCTTGGGCGAGGCTTCGGGAATGGATTTCAGGTGGATATAACCCCGAAAACCATGCGTAACGCGCAACTCCCGCGCCACCCGCACCATCTCCTCCATCGTGTGATCGGAGGAGCGGATGATGCCGGAAGACAAAAACAGCCCCTCAATATAGTTGCGCCGATAAAATTCCAGCGTCAGCCACACCACTTCTTCCGGCGTGAAGCGCGCCCGTTCGACATTGCTGGAAGAGCGGTTGATGCAATAGGCGCAATCATAGATGCAGAAATTGGTGAGCAGGATTTTCAGCAGCGAGATGCAGCGCCCGTCCGGCGCATAGGCATGGCAGATGCCCGACCCTTCCGTGGAGCCCAGACCGCCTGACGCCGCGGAGTTACGTTTCACCGTGCCGCTCGACGCACAGGACGCATCGTATTTCGCCGCATCGGAGAGAATGGCCAGCCGTTGCCTGATTGACTTCTTCATGATTATGTTCACTATATGTTCCATTGAAAAATGTCAATCGCCTTGGTTAAGCCCATGAATATATATGAAAATACGCCGCCCTCAAATTTGCTGGCATTTCGCTGTCGTCTTCTGATATAGTCGGCTCAGTTATGATTTTGGCATGGTTCCGGAGTTCCTCTCCGGAACCTGTTTCTTTTTGTGTCTGCAAGTAAAGCGACCGGAATGCGAAGGATAAAAAAATGGTAGAAAAAGTACCGATGACTCAGGGTGGATTCGTCAAGCTGCAGGAGGAGCTGCGTTGGCGCCAGCAGGAGGAACGCCCCCGTATCATCGAGGCGATTGCCGAAGCGCGCGCCCATGGCGACCTTTCGGAAAACGCCGAATACCATGCTGCCAAGGAAGCCCAGAGCCATAACGAAGGCCGCATCACCGAACTGGAAGATCTGACGGCGCGCGCCGAAGTCATCGATCTGTCCAAGATGTCCGGTTCCAAGATCAAGTTCGGCGCCACCGTCAAGCTGGTGGACGAAGACAGCGACGAGGAAAAGACCTATCAGATCGTCGGTGACCAGGAAGCCGATGTGAAGGCCGGCCGCATTTCCATTTCTTCGCCCATTGCCCGCGCCCTCATCGGCAAGGAAGTCGGCGACAGCATCGAAGTCAACGCCCCGGGCGGCGCCAAGGGTTACGAGATTCTCGCGGTACAGTGGGGCTGATTGCCCTTGCCAGCAATGCGCCCCCCAAGCGGGCGCATTGCGCTGCCCCATAGAACCGCCCATCCAGCCGCAGAGACGGAAGCCCATCTTGTCCCACGTCAGTCTGAAAGATGTGCAGGTGCTTGCGCCGAACTTCAAGCGCAGGCTCTCCGGCGTCACCTCCACCATCGTTCAGCTCATTCCGGTGCAGAACCGGCTGGGGCAGAAGGTGGCGGTCATCGGCCCCGGCCTGCCGCCGCATCTGCCGCATGGGCGTTTGCGCGATCTGTGGCGCCTCTGGCAGAACGGCCCGCTCGGCGGCCCGCGCATCTGGCATGCCCGCCGCAATCTGGAAATGTTGCCGGGCATTCTCATGCGCGACGTGCTGCGCATGAAGGTGAAGCTGCTCTTCACCTCGGCCGCGCAACGGCGGCATTCCGCCTATACCCGTTTTCTGATTTCGAGGATGGATGCGGTGGTGGCAACCAGCACCCGCTCCGGCTCGTTTCTGGAGGTCCCCCATCGCGTCGTCATGCATGGCGTCGATACCGACCTGTTTCACCCGGCGAGCGGCCCCGAGGATACCATCGCCACGACGGGCCTGCCGGGCCAATATCTGATCGGCTGCTTTGGCCGGGTGCGCCACCAGAAGGGCACCGATCTCTTCGTGCGCGCCATGATCGAGCTTCTGCCCCACCACCCGCAATGGACGGCCGTGGTTTCCGGCCGCGTCACGGCGGAACACAAGGCCTTTGGTGACGCGCTGAAGGCCGATGTCGCCGCCGCCGGCCTTGCCGACCGTATCGTGTTTCAGGGCGAAGTCGATGACATCAAACCCTGGTATCGGCGGCTGACGCTTTACGTCGCGCCGTCGCGCAACGAAGGCTTCGGCCTGACCCCGCTTGAGGCCATGGCCTCGGAAACGGCTGTCGTCGCCAGCACTGCCGGCGCTTACGAAGAGATGATCGTCAAGGGCGAGACCGGCATGGTGGTCGCGGCAGGCGACTATGCATCGCTCAGAGATGCGATAAAGATCTATCTTGCCGATCCTGCCCTGGCCAAAACCCATGCGCGTGCCGGACTTGCGCATGTACGCAGCGCATTTCCGCTGGAAAAAGAGGCGGCAAGTCTCGGCGAAGTCTATGACGCGCTAAGGCGTGGCTAAACCGCGTCACATTTGATCGGATTGAGGCGGCGACGAAACCCGGGTCAGATTTCCACCAGGCCGACGCGCTTGACCTGGCGGATGGTCAGCATCGTACGCACCGTATCGACATTTTCATCCGCCGTCAGAACCTCGATGACGAAATCCTGAAACTCGGTGAGGTTTCTGGCGACGCAATGCAGCAGGAAATCGCTTTCGCCCGATACCATCCAGGCCTGCCGCACCAGCGACCAGCCGGCCGTCGCCGCTGCGAAGGCCTTCAGATTGCTGTCCGACTGGCGTTTCAAACCGACCATGCAGAAGGCGACGAGGTCGAAACCGAGCTTGGGCGCGTTCAACATGGCGTGATACCCCTCGATCACACCCGCCTCTTCCAGCTTGCGGACGCGCCTCAGGCACGGCGGAGCGGAAATACCGACCCTTTCGGCCAGTTCCACATTGGTCATGCGCCCGTCGCGCTGCAATTCGCGCAGTATTTTCAGATCGATGGCATCGAGTTCGACGCTGGTCACGGAGAGGTTCCTCGTTAAGCCGTAGAAGTTCCTTGTACTATTCGGCACGGGATTCGCAACAATATGCCGCCGATGGGTCACAAAATTGCGCACACATCCACAACTGCCTTGTTGGTAACGCAAGGCTGCCCTTGAATAAAGACACTAGACAACCTTAAATACCGGGCAATGAAGGGGTTGTGGCCCGTCCGCCATCCAGCGGCTGGAAGGCCCCCGACCGAAGACCCCGCTATTGAGAAGGAATATTTCCATGTCTGCCCGCCACACCAAGGTATTGATTATAGGCTCTGGTCCCGCCGGCTATACGGCGGCGATCTACGCAGCCCGCGCAATGCTGAAACCCGTGCTGATCGCCGGCATGGAACAGGGTGGCCAGCTGATGATCACCACCGACGTCGAGAACTATCCGGGCTTTGCCGATCCGATCCAGGGTCCCTGGCTGATGGACCAGATGCTGAAGCAGGCGACCCATGTGGGTGCGGAAATCGTCAGCGACCTCGTCACCGAAGTTGAAACCAATGCACGGCCTTTCGTGGTCAGGACCGATTCCGGCCAGGTCTGGACGGCCGACACGCTGATCATCGCCACCGGCGCCAAGGCCAAGTGGCTGGGCATCGAAAGCGAGCAACATTTCCAGGGCTTCGGCGTTTCCGCCTGCGCCACCTGCGACGGTTTCTTCTATCGCAACAAGGATGTGATCGTGGTCGGCGGCGGCAACTCCGCCGTGGAAGAGGCACTTTATCTCGCCCATATCGCCAAATCGGTCACCGTCGTGCACCGCCGCGACAGCTTCCGTTCGGAAAAAATCCTGCAGGAACGGCTGTTTGCCAAGGAAAACGTCAAGATTCTCTGGAACACGGAAGTCGCCGAAATCACCGGCGCGCCGGCAAAGCCGCCAATGCCGCCTTCCGTCTCCGGCGTGAAATTGCGCGACACCAAGACGGGCGCGATCAGCGACATGCCGATCGACGGCGTCTTCGTCGCCATCGGCCATGCGCCGGCGGTCGAACTGTTCAAGGGCAAGGTGAAGCTCAAGGATAACGGCTACATGTGGACCGCCCCCGATTCCACGGCCACGGACGTGGAAGGCATCTTTGCGGCCGGCGACGTCACCGACGACATCTACCGCCAGGCAATCACCGCCGCCGGCATGGGCTGCATGGCCGCCCTCGAAGCAGAACGCTATCTGACCGCGCATCAACCGCTTGCCGTCGCAGCGGAATAACCGAAAGGCAGGGTAGGCATGGCAATGCCATTGGACTGGGATAAACTGCGCATTTTCCATGCGGCTGCCGAAGCTGGGTCTTTCACCCACGCTGCCGACAAGCTGCATTTGTCCCAGTCGGCCATCAGCCGTCAGGTCAGCGCGCTGGAGCAGGATGTCGGCGTGAAGCTGTTCCACCGCCACGCCCGCGGCCTGATCCTCACCGAACAGGGCGAGCTGCTGTATCGCACCGCCCATGACGTGCTGCTGAAGCTCGAAACCGTCAAGATGCAGCTCACCGAAACGACGGAAAAGCCGAGCGGCAAGCTGCGCGTCACGACGACCGTCGGTCTCGGCCAGGGCTGGTTGACGGACAAGGTGCAGGAATTCCTCCAACTCTACCCGGAAATGTCAATCCAGCTCATCCTCGACAATGAGGAGCTGGACGTGAACATGCGCCACGCCGATTGCGCCATCCGCCTGCGCCAGCCGCAGCAGTCGGACCTCATCCAGCGCAAGCTGTTCACGGTGCATATGCATGTCTATGCCGCACCGTCCTACATCAACCGCCATGGCGAGCCGCAGTCGATCGAGGATCTCGACAATCACCGCATCATTTCGTTCGGTGAACCGGCGCCCAACTATCTGCTGGACGTCAACTGGCTGGAAAATGCCGGACGCTCTTCCGACAATACCCGCACGCCGCATCTGCAGATCAACAGCCAGACCTCGATCAAGCGCGCCTGCCTGCTGGGAATCGGGATCGCCTGCTTGCCGGATTATATCGTCGGACGCGATCCCGGCCTTATCCAGCTGTCGCTTGCCGCAGATATTCCGTCATTCGATACCTATTTCTGCTATCCGGACGAAATGAAAAACGCTGCAAAGCTGAAAGCCTTCCGCGACTTCATCGTTGCCAAGGCGCGAAACTGGAACTTCTGACGCAAAAATAATCGACACACAAAGATAAGCCATTAAATTCAATGGCTTATCAAGCAATTGGCACGAGCAGCCGAAAGCCGCGTTTCTCCAGCATTGCACATAAAATATACCGGAAATATCGAGGCCTGCGCCGCTTGCATGCCTGACCTGCACAAAAAAGAGTTGTTTCGTGCACAAAAAAGCACCATATCGCTCTCAGCTGATGCACACGGTGGCTTTTCCTCCCAGTTCCACCGCATCAGCTGTTCCCCTCTGGAGGTTTTTGACCTTCACACTTAAAGGGCCCTGGATTTTTCCGGCGGCCCTCTTTTTTTACCCGCAAGAATTTTCCCCAAATTGGCGAAATATCGCATGATGCAACCTTGTTTTGCATTGTTGCAGCGCCCATATTTTAGTTGGCTGTCACGCTCGCCCAAGGCACGCGACAGCTGTTCCCCTCTGGAGGTTTTGACCTTCAAACTTATCAGGCCGCGGAAATATCCAGCGGCCTTTTTTTTGGACCCTCGTTCCGTACTCGACCGCCTCACGGAGACGTGACTTGTATATCGAAAATTATCGATATAAATATCGGATATGCCAGATATTGAAGAAACGCCGATGAATCCGGAGGAAATCCTCAAGGCCCTTTCGCACCCCGCAAGGCTGAAGTTTCTGGAATGGCTGAAAAGTCCCGAAAGCCACTTCTGCCAGGACCATCCGTTGAGCATGGGCGTGTGCGCCAACCAGTTCCAGATCAGCGGCCTGTCGCAATCCACCGTCTCGTCGCATCTGGCGGTATTGCAGGCAGCAGGTCTGATACGGTCCAGGAAGGTCGGACAATGGGTATTTTTCGAGCGCAACGAGGAAACCATCGACGCTTTCCGCAATTATCTGCAAGCCAATCTCTGAGCCTCCCAAGCTTTGAGCCTCGGGGTGCCGGACGGGCGACCGCAAGGCGGTTTTCCCGCCGGCACCCGCAAAAGGACAGCGCGCCTGCCGCGCAATTTCGCCAACCGACCAGAAAGTGAAGTCGCATGACCAGTCTTTTCGAACCGGCACAGGCCGGCGATATCGCACTCGCCAACCGTATCGTCATGGCTCCCCTCACCCGCAACCGTTCACCGGGGGCAATTCCCAACAACCTCAACGCCACCTATTACGAGCAGCGCGCCACCGCCGGGCTGATCGTCACCGAAGGCACGCCGATTTCCCAGCAGGGTCAGGGTTATGCGGATGTTCCGGGCCTTTACAAACAGGAAGCGGTGGCGGGCTGGAAACAGGTCACCGACGGCGTTCATTCGGCGGGCGGCAAGATCGTCGCGCAGATCTGGCATGTGGGCCGCATTTCCCACACCTCGCTCCAGCCGCATGGCGGCCAGCCGGTTGCTCCTTCCGCCATCCCCGCCAAGTCTAAGACCTATATCATCAATGATGACGGCACCGGCGCCTTTGCGGAAACCTCCGAACCGCGTGCGCTCACCATCGACGATATCGGCCTCATCCTCGAGGATTATCGCAGCGGTGCACGCGCGGCACTTGAGGCCGGTTTCGACGGCGTGGAAATCCACGCCGCCAATGGTTATCTGATCGAGCAATTCCTGAAATCCAGCACCAACCAGCGCACTGACGATTACGGCGGCTCGATCGAAAACCGCGCCCGCTTCCTGCTGGACGTCGTTGATGCGGTGGCGGAAGAGATCGGCTCCGGCCGCACCGGCATTCGCCTCTCGCCGGTTACCCCCGCCAACGATATTTTCGAGGCCGATCCCCAGCCGCTCTACAATTACGTGGCCGAACAGCTCGGCACGCGCAATCTCGCCTTCATCCACGTGGTGGAAGGCGCGACAGGCGGCCCGCGTGATTTCAAGCAGGGCGACAAGCCATTCGACTACGCCGCCTTCAAGGGCGCCTATCGCAACGCCGGCGGCAAGGGTCTGTGGATCGCCAACAATGGCTACGACCGTAAGAGCGCCATCGAGGCCGTGGAAAGCGGCAAGGTCGATGCCGTGGCCTTCGGCAAGGCTTTCATCGCCAATCCGGATCTGGTGCGCCGCCTGAAAAACGATGCGCCGCTGAACGAGCCGAACCAGCCGACTTTTTATGGCGGCGGCGCCGAAGGTTATACCGATTATCCGGCGCTTGGCTGATCGTTGATAGATCAACCGCCGCACTGCCTCCGCGCAGTGCGGCGTTTCCGTTTCAAGAAAGGGCACGCGCCTGCCGCGCGGCAAAATCGGAAAACGCGCCCATGATGAAGGCATTGGCCACATGCAGCGCCTGCAGAAAGCCGTTGCCCGTCTCCCGGCCGATGCTCATCAGCGCCACCTGCAGACAATAGAGGGCGAGCAGCGCGAGCGCCCGGCCAAGGTTCGGCCGAAGATCGTCATATAGCAGCGCAAGAACCGCCAGCACCACAATGGGAACGGCTATGAAGATGCCAAGTCCCTTATGTACCGAAAGCAGCGACCCATCGTAATAGATCGACAGCCCGGCCAGCAGCACCTGGGCGAAAATCAGGACCGGGACGCCCGCTGAAACCACGGCAAAGACGCGCCGCCGTGGAGACCGCCCGCCCGTCGCCATCACACCCTGCCCCCGGCATCGGCCGGGTGATGAAGACCGGCCTCTCCCCGCGTCGGCTCAAGGCAGCCGAGGCTTGCCATTGTCGCCGAGACCGCGATATCGATCGGCGTTTTCGGCTCCGTGCCCAGGAAATCGGTAAGCTTGCGGTTGCTCATGCGGATCGGCATCTTCCAGAGATAGTGCATCTCCAGCACTTCGCGAAACAGCGGAACGAAGGGGGCGGCAAGCCCTATGGCCAGCCACGACAATCGCCGCTTCCTGATCGGATGACCGGCAGCCCGCTCGATCGCCGCGACCAGTTGCAGCCCGTCGAAATCCCAGAAACCCTCCATGTGATAAACGGCGAAAGCGGCAAGTTCATCCGAACGATCAAGTAGCTGCCCGATCGTCTCGGCCACATCCGGCAGATAGGCCCATTGATGCCCGGCATGGGGTGCGGCGGGATTCTGGACGCTGCGGACCGGCTTTCCCGGCCGTACCAGCATTTGTGAAAACCAGTTGTTTTTCGCATCCGGCCCGAAAAAATCGCCGGCGCGGACGATCAGCACCGGCACGCCGCGCATCGACGCCATCTTCAGCCGCTGTTCCATTTCCACGCGCAGGGCTCCCTTGCGGGTAAACGGCTTTTGCGGGCTATCCTCCGTCAGCAGCGGAAAGGCGTCGGAGCCGAAATTATAGACGCTGCCCGGAAAGACGATGCGCGCGCCGCAGCCCTCGGCGGCGGCGATGGTGTTGTCCAGCATCGGCAGTACCTGCTTGTCCCAGTCGCGATAGCCGGGAGGATTGACCGCATGGACGATGAGCGAAGCGCCTTTTGCGGCCTCAACCACATCCGGGCGGTTCATGGCGTCGCCTTTCACGCGTTCTATGCTATCCGCGGTAGCTGTCGGCGCCGGTTGCCGGGTCAACGCCCTCACGCGCCAGCCGCGTTGCAGCAACATCTTCGCCACATGGCTGCCGACGCCGCCATTCGCCCCCACGATCAGCGCCAGAGGCCCGCCATTGCCTGCTGTATTTGCCTGGTTTTCATATATCATGGTCTTCACTCCTGTTCTGAACTGGAGTATCGCCGCCATGCGCGGTATACGAAATTGTCGAAATGAGTGGAACGGCCATACAAAAAATTATGACCAGAAGCCGGAATGTCAGCTGGGATTTTTACCGCACTTTCCTCAGCGTGCTGCGTGACGGCTCGCTTTCCGCCGCCGCCCGTGAACTCGGCATCACCCAGCCGACGGCGGGACGCCATATCGGCGCCCTGGAAGAGGCCGTCGGCTTTCCGCTGTTCATCCGTTCGCCGCACGGGCTGATGCCGACGGAGGCCGCCCTGGCGCTCAAGCCCTATGCGGAAAATCTGGCGGCGACCGCCGCCGCCCTCATGCGTGCAGCCTCCGGCGAGGTCGGCAAGATCGAAGGCACCGTGCGTATCAGCGCGTCCGATATCATCGGCGTGGAAATGCTGCCGCCCATCATCGCGGCCCTGCAGGACGTCCATCCGCGGCTCGAGATCGAGTTGTCGCTCTCCGATACGCTGGAAGACCTTCTGCGGCGCGAGGCGGATATCGCCATCCGCATGACGGAGCCGCAGCAGGATGCGATCGTCATGCGCTATATCGGCAATTTCCGCCTGGGATTTCACGCGACGCGTGACTATCTGGCAAAAGCCGGCATTCCGAAGAGCATGGAAGAGTTGAACCACCACCGCATGGTCGGTTTCGACCGCAAGACGCCCTTCATCCGGGCAGCGATCCAGCGGATGCGTGCACTCGATCCGCAAATACCGGATATTGAGGATATCTGCTTCGAAATCCGCGCCGACAGCAATCTCGCCCAGCTTGCCATGATCCGCGCCAGCGCGGGTATCGGCGTCTGTCAGATCGGTCTGGCGCGCAAGGACCCACGGCTGGTGCAGGTTCTTCCGAAAGTCGGCATCCCGCTGCATACCTGGGTCGCGATGCATGAAAATCTCAAGACGTCACCGCGATGTCGCGCCGTTTTCAGCGCCCTGGTCGAAGGCCTGAAAGCCCATCTCAAGGAAACCGATCCAAACGCACCGCCACAACGGCGCTAGGGCTGCTCAGGCCCCGTTCGTGCGGCCGCACGAGAAACCGCGCAGGGCAAACCGGCGGAACCGGGAGGGCAATGCCATTTTCACCGGAAATTTCCGGTTTGTGCGTCAAAACGGTCAGGCCTGCTGGGAGGTCCTGTCCACCACCTCGGCCTCGGGCCGGTCACCGCCCTGGCTATATTCCTCATGCCACTGGCCGCGTTCGTCCTGATAGCTGATTTCCTCGTCATCGCCTCCCACCTGCTGCTCGGCCGCAACGATGCGTGCAGCCTCGACGGCATCCGCATAGGAAGGGAAGGTTTCGGAATAGGCGCCGTTCATGCGGTAGGCGAAACCTCCGTCATGTTCGACGATTTCATACACCACTTTGGTCATGCATGGTCCTCCTGTTTCGGTAGGCGACATGGCAACCACAACCGCGCTTCAAGCATTGCACCCGACGGGGACACCGCGGCATGAGCAGCATGTCCTGCAACATCACTATCCTACCAAAAGCACTCAAGCGCAAATCCTGCTTGATCTGAGGGACGATACGTCACAGCCTGCGACCGTCAGGGGAAGGGAAATCGATGGCGGGTTCTATTTTGAAACAGGAGCGCGTCCTGCTGCTCGCGATACCGGCGGCAATCGCCGCCTATATGGCCGAACATGCGATAGGCGAGGCCGGAAAGACGGTGTCTCTCATTGCCGCGATCGTCCTCATCGGGATCATCGTTCTGGTCTCGATGCGTGTTGCCCATCACGCCGAAATCCTTGCCGCCAAGGTCGGCGATCCCTATGGCACCATGATCCTGACACTTTCGGCCGTCGCGGTGGAAGTGCTGATCCTCGCCATCATCATGAGCGAATCCAGTTCGCCGACGCTGGTGCGCGACACGATCTATTCCGCCGTGATGATCGATATCAACGGTATTTTGGGCCTCGCCGCCCTGCTGGGCGGGCTGCGCCACGGCGAGCAGCCCTATAATGACGATTCCGGCAGAACCTATGGCGTGATGATCCTGACCGCCATGGGCATTTCGATGATCGTGCCGGAATTCATTCCGCAACAGAGCTGGCATGTCTATTCCGCCTTCACCATCGTCGCGATGATCGCGCTTTATGCCCTGTTCCTCAAAATGCAGGTTGGACCGCACAGCTATTTCTTCAGCTATGCCTATCCCCGCAAGACGCATCCGGCCGGGCAACCATCGAACAGCCACGCGGAAGAGAAGGACGAAGGCAGCGTACCACTCTCCATCGGCCTCATCATCGCCGGCGTGGTGCTGATCGGCGTTCTGGCGGAGTTCATGTCGGCTTTTTTAAGCGAGAGCCTCGAAGGCACCAATGCACCGCCGGCGCTGATGGCGGTCGTGGTCGCGACGATCTCGGCATCGCCGGAAATCCTGACTGCGCTCCGGTCCGCCCTGCGCAACCGGATGCAGGCCGTCGTCAACATCGCCATGGGCGCATCCTTGTCAACGGTCATCCTCACCGTGCCGGTGATGGAGGGCATCGCACTCTACACCGGCCAGCCCTTCATCATGGCGATGACGCCGGTTCAGACCGTCATGGTCTTCATCACCCTCATCGCCGCCGCCATCAACCTCAATGACGGCGAAACCAATGCGATCGAGGGAATGACCCATTTCATCCTCTTCGCCACCTTCATCATGCTGCTGTTTCTTGGGCTCTAAACAAAAAAGCCCGGCATGACTGCCGGGCTTCTTCGTTCAAGATGGCAGGCCGATCAGCGGCAATCGGCGCAGAAGCGCTGGATGCGCTTGCAGGCTTCTTCCAGAAGCGCTTCCGACGTCGCGTAGGAAATGCGGAAGTTCGGGCCGAGACCGAAAGCCGATCCCTGCACCACGGCAACGCCTTCGGCTTCCAGCAGCTCGGAGACGAAATCCGTATCCGTCTCGATGACCTTGCCGGAAGGCGCGGTCTTGCCGATCAGGCCGGCGCAGGACGGATAGACGTAGAACGCACCCTCCGGAGCCGGGCAGCTGATGCCCTTGGCCTGGTTGAGCATGGAGACGACGAGATCGCGACGGCCTTCGAAGATCTTCTTGTTGGCCGGAATGAAATCCTGCGTGCCATTCAGCGCTTCGACGGCTGCCCACTGTGCGATCGAGCTCGCGCCCGAAGTCTGCTGGCCCTGGATCATGTCCATGGCCTTGATCAGCGGCAGCGGGCCGGCGGCATAACCGATACGCCAGCCGGTCATGGCATAGGCCTTGGAGACGCCGTTCATCGTCAGCGTGCGGTCGTAGAGCGAAGGCTCGACCTCGACCGGGGTGGCGAATTTGAAATCGCCGTAGGTCAGGTGCTCATACATGTCGTCCGTCAGCACCCAGACATGCGGATGTTTGACCAGCACGTCCGTCAGCGCCTTCAGCTCGTCATGCGAATAGGCCGCACCCGAGGGATTGGACGGCGAGTTGAAGACGAACCACTTGGTCTTCGGCGTGATCGCCTTTTCCAGCGCTTCCGGCTTCAGCTTGAAATTGTCTTCGAGCGTGGCATCGACGAAAACCGGCGTGCCGCCGCAGATCGCCACCATTTCCGGATAGCTGACCCAATAGGGTGCGGGAATGATGACTTCATCACCCGGGTTCAGCGTCGCCATGAAGGCGTTGAAGAGAATCTGCTTGCCACCGGTGCCGACGATCGTCTGCTCCGGCTTGTAGTCCAGACCGTTTTCACGCTTGAACTTGTCGGCAATTGCCTTGCGCAGTTCCGGAATGCCGGAAATGGGCGTGTATTTGGTCTCGCCGCGTTTGATCGCGTCAATGGCCGCTTCCTTGATATTTTCGGGCGTATCGAAATCCGGCTCGCCCGCGCCAAGGCTGATGACATCGCGGCCCTGCGCTTTCAGCTCGCGGGCTTTCTGGGTAACGGCGATGGTGGCGGACGGCTTTACGCGGGAAAGAATGTCGGCAAGGAAGGCCATTTTAAATCGGTCCTGTTGTGGTTGACATCGGCAGAGACTGGAAATCTTGTTTTCTGCGGCCATTGGTATGTCGAAAGACAGGCGCTCTTTCAAGGTCAAAAGCGGCATATGTGCTATAGCGAAGAATTTAAGCCTTCCTTAACCCGGAAGTAACGCTTGTTGCGCTACATTGGCGAGCCTAGGGATGGTGTCTCTATAGCTGGTTGAAAAATGGCGCCCAAAAGCATCTTTTCCAGTCTTGTCCGCGAGGTTGATGGCACGTGGTCCACGGCCTATCGCAGCTTCAACCTGAAATCAGCCCTGCAGCCCATCTTCCGCCGGACGGCGAGCGGTGCGCTCGACATCGATTCCTTCGAGGGCCTGGTGCGTCCCCATCGCAATGGCGAACCGGTAACGCCCGGCGAGTTCTTCTCGCTGGTCGCGCCAGAGGATATCGAGACTATCGACAGCATCCTGCGCACCATCCATATTCTCAATACCGGCAGGCTCGACCGTTCCCGCGCCCGCATTTTCGTCAACTTCCATCCGGGCCTGTTCCAGACGCCGGCCAAGATGCGGCAGGAAGTGGAGCGCATGCGGCTTGCCGCCCATGAGGCCGGCATGACGGCCGAGCGCATCGTCTGCGAAATCTCGGAGAAAAAGGCGTCAGACACGCAGATCGTCGCCGATTTCGCTTACCATATGCACGACATCGGCTTTCGTGTGGCGCTGGACGATTATGGGGCGGGCGATTCAGACATCGACCGGGTAAAGCTCATCAAGCCGGATTATGTGAAGTTCGAAGCGGGCTGGGTGCGCGATTTCATGCAGAATTCGGCCGGCGCCGCGCTTTTGCGTGTCATCGTCCGCCAGTTTCGCGAGGACGGGATCGAGCCTGTATTCGAGGGGCTGGAAACGGGCTGGCAGGTGGAGCAATGCGAAGAACTGGGCGTCTTTCTGATGCAGGGCTACGTTCTGGCAAAACCCGAACTCGCGCCGACCAGTTTCGACACGCGTTTTCCCGAACTCGGCAGCGCCTATTTCTCCCCTTCCGCCCGGATGGAGAGAAGCGCCGCACCGTCATTCTCACGCGAGGAGCGACCCGGCGACCCGCATTCGCTGCGCCAGACCCGGACGTTTGGAAAGCGCGGCCTCTAGCGCCAAATCAGCCGAAACGGGGCTAAAACCGCTTCCGCCACAATATTGCCGCAATAAATGCCTCGGAACGCCAGAATTCGGTCGCCAAGCCGTCGATTTCGAAGCCTCCTTTATCCTTTAAGAACAGGGACAAGAGGCGATTGCCATGTTTACCAACGACCGCACGTCCGTTGAAAGGTTAAGGGCACAGAGAACGCTGTTTTCCCTCTGGATGGCGGCTGCCGCTTTTCTCGTCATCGTCACCATGGCAGCCGGCATCGCGACATCCGCCAATGCGGCGACCCAGGCCGTCGACACCCTGCACACTGCCGCCATCCCGCAAGCGGCGACATCGCGGGCGGGCGGACACATCCTGCTCATCATTCTGTCCGCCGCAGCTTTCATCGGCCTTGGCATAGGCGGCCTGACGCTTACCCGGCGAAGCCTGAAGGACGAGGCACGCCGCTACAAGTAAACCGCAGCGAGACAAAACGGCCCTTGAACCTGCGGTTGCTCCGACTTGCGGCACCGGCGGCTTGCTGCTAAAGCACGCGGGAAACCGTCGGATCGACATTTCAAAAAATCCCCGAATTGCCAAGGCCGCGGTCGAATGATCCTCCGGCCCCTGCTGTGCTGGTGCCTATCATGACGCGTATTCAGGCCAATATGCTGCTTCTTCTCGCCGCAGCAATCTGGGGCGGCGGCTTTGTCGCGCAATCCTCCGCCATGGCGTCGATCGGTCCATTCTGGTTCGTCGGCCTGCGCTTCGCCATTGCCGCAATCGCTGTATTGCCCTTCGCGCTCATGGAAACGCGCGCGCTGAAATCACCGCCGCGCCGCAGGGAAATCGGCAGCTTCATCCTCGTGGGGCTTGCCCTGTTCGGCGGCGCCACCACCCAGCAGGTGGGTCTTTTGACCACCACCGTCACCAATTCCAGCTTCCTGACCGGGCTTTACGTCATCTTCGTGCCGGTCATCGCCGTCGTCCTTTATCGCCGCCATCCCCACTGGATCGTCTGGCCCTGTGCCCTGATGATGCTGGGCGGCATATTCCTTCTTTCCGGCGGCGCTTTCGAGACGCTGACGCAGGGGGATATTCTCAGCATCATCTGTGCCTTCTTCTGGGCAATCCAGATCACGCTGGCGGGGCGTTTCGTCTCCGAAAGCGGCCGGCCGCTCGCGCTCTCCTGCACACAATTTGCAGTCTGCTCCCTTCTTAGTTGCATGATCGGCGTCTTCTTCGAACCCATCAGCATGGCGTCGATCGAGGCCTCGCTGGCGGAAATCCTCTATGTCGGCCTCGTTTCGTCGGGCCTCGCCTTTGTTCTGCAGGTCATCGGCCAGCGCTACACCACGGCGCCGCAGGCGGCGATATTTTTGTCCTCGGAGGCGCTTTTCGGCGCTTTGCTGGCCTCGATTTTCCTGCAGGAAACCATTTCGGGCGCCGGCTATATCGGCTGCCTGATCATATTTGTCGCCATCCTGACCGTGGAACTGGTGCCTGAACTGACCCGCAAGCGGCAAAAAACCGTGGCCGGCGCAGCCTGACGGGAAAAGAACCGTTTTTTCTCCATCTGCGGAAAAACCCGGTTTGACGTTCAAATTTTTGCCGGCAATGCCTGCCACCACCGGCAATTATTTCATCAACTATCGATTATGCGGAAAAAATGTGCGATCGCATACCGTAATTCTACCGCAGGTTTTTTATCTGACAAAAAGCCCGTGAAAACTTTTGCTTGCCAATTTTCCATAAACGCATCACTCTACCGCGGTTCGGGCAATTTGCGAGCATGGGAAGGCCTATAAATTTGCGCACCGGGGACGCTATAAACCTCGGGCGGTGGGACGAAAAACGTTGGATGAGAACGCCATTACTTCCTGCTGCGAAGGTCCATTTTCTCAATAGTCAAGAACTGCCTGCCAACGCCCTCGCGGGGCAAAACTGTAATGCTGCCTGTAGCTGAACGCGGGCAGAGCGAAAAGGACCTGATGCATGGCCGAAACTGGCACCGTAAAATTCTTCAATACAGACAAAGGCTTCGGCTTCATCAAGCCAGACAATGGTGGCGCTGATATCTTTGTTCACATCTCTGCTGTACAGGCTTCCGGCCTGTCCGGACTTTCAGAAAATCAGAAAGTGAGCTTCGACACGGAACCGGATCGTCGCGGCAAGGGTCCGAAGGCAGTCAATCTGCAGATTGCTGGCTGACCCTAAAACGGCTTTCTTTTCTAGTTGAAGCCCGGCAGGAATGCCGGGTTTTTTTATGCACGAGCCGCCGCCTCCAGGAAACTCAAATTCCCTGGAGATAGGGATTGCTGCGGCGTTCCTCACCCAGCCGGCCGCCGGGGCCATGGCCGCAGAGAAACCCGACATCATCGCCAAGCGGCAGAAGCTTGTCGCGAATGGACGCCATCAGTTGTTCGTGGTTTCCGCCGGGCAGGTCCGTGCGGCCCACCGACCCCGAAAACAGCACGTCGCCGACATGGACGAATTGCTGGTCACGATTATAATAGATGACATGACCGGGCGCGTGGCCCGGGCAATGATAGACCTCGAAGACGTGCTCTCCGAAGGATACCCTGTCACCGTCTTTCAGCCATTTGTCGGGTGAAACGTTCCGAAGCCCGCTGATCCCGTATTTTTCGGCCTGCGCCTCCACCCGCTCAAGCAATGGCCGGTCATCCTCGTGCGGCCCGATCACCGGCAGGGACAGTTTTTCACGCAGTTCATCGGCGCCGCCGGCATGGTCGAGATGCCCATGCGTCAGCCAGATTTCCCGAAGCGTGATGCCGTTTTCAGCGACGACCTGAAGAATGAGCTCCACATCCCCGCCCGGATCGACGACGACGCCCTCCTTGGTATCCTGGTCGAACAGGATGGTGCAATTCTGCTCGAATGGCGTGACCGGAATGATACCCGCCTGCAACTTTCCCATGTCCCGTGTCTCCCTGTCTGACAAATCCCGCCTCCTATAGCCCGCACGCGGTTGCGGCACAATGGCGGCCGAGAAAGCCGGGTTTTTCGCGCACGTGGCCACCCGAAAAATAATGATGAAATCCAATTGGATAACGGGTGACGCGCCGAGAATGGCGGCAAGTGGCGGCGAAAAAAGTGGAACGCCCGGATGGCTGCGACGTTGTAGATGCAGTCTTGAAAGGAGTGAGACACATGGACAAGACGCTTAAAATGCTCATGGCTGGCGGCGCCTTCGCCCTGATGGCGGGTTATGCGAACGCCGCCATGGTCGCCACCACCGCATCGGACATTTCCGTTCGTTCCGGCCCCGGTGAGGACTATCCCGAACTGGGACTGGCCACCCGCGGCAGCAATGCGGTTCTGGACGGCTGCATGGATGGCAGCAGCTGGTGCCGCATCGAAGTCAACGGCATGCGCGGCTGGGCACATGCGGATTATCTGAACGTCATGTATGAAGGCTCTCCGGTCGTTCTTAAGGACCGCCGCACGGAACTGAGCGTGCCGGTCGTCACCTATGAAACCACCTCGAGCGTACAGGCAGAACCTAATCCGGGCGACCAGAATCTCGGCCGCGTCGGCGATGTCGACATCACCCCGCCGGAAACAGTCATCACCTATATGGACGAACATCCGGCCGACACCGTTACCTTCGATGGCGACGTCGTTGTCGGCAGCACCCTGCCGCGCGACACCCGCCTCGTGGAAATCCCGGATTATCAATATCGCTACGTGCGCGTGAACGACGTGCCGGTCCTGGTCGAACCGTCGACGCACCGGATTGTCTACGTCTACCAATAAACGCATGCACCGGCACATACATGCGCAGATCGCATGAAACCCACGAAGAGCGCGGACTTTCCGCGCTCTTTTCTATTTCCGGTAAATGCCGCTCAGGATTCCAGTTGCACCCGCCCCCGCAGCATATTATCCACCGCAACAGAAAATGATCGGCGGCATTCTCCCGAGCGGACGCATTTTCGGCTATGTTTACAGAATATTGGCGCATCGACGCATGTCAGCCGCAGGATATGAAGGAACCGCAGTGCCACCGCAATCGCTCAAAACCGCCGCCGCCCGGCAAACACCGGCACTCCCGAAGGTTGACGACGGCAAGATCGACTTCGATACGATCGAGGCGCTGTTTTTCGCGTATCGCGATTTTGTCTCCGATCCCGATGTCATTCTCGCGAAGCTGGAATATGGGCGTGCGCATCACCGCGTGGTCTATTTCGTCAGCCGGCAGCCCGGCATGACGGTGGCGGATCTGCTCGACACGCTGCAGATCACCAAGCAGAGCCTTGCCCGCGTGCTCAAGCAACTGATCGACGACGGTTATATCCGCCAGATGGCCGGCCCGGAAGACCGCCGCCAGCGAAGGCTCTACCCCACGCTGACGGGACGCGAACTGGCGCTTGCGCTGAGCGAGCCGCAATCGCGCCGGATCGACCGCGCACTTGAAGGTCTGGGGCCGGAGGCGCGCGCCTGCGTGCGCAGGTTCCTTGCCCAGATGCGCAGTCCGACAACCGCGGAGGGAGACTGATCATGGCGACAGCTTCGGCAAAACGCCCGCCGGCGGATGACGACGCCGCCCACCTGCTGATCGTTGACGACGACGCCCGTATCCGCGACCTGCTGCAGCGATTTCTGGGCGACAAGGGCTATCGCATCTCCGTCGCCGCGGATGCCGCCGAGGCCCGCCGCAAGATGGCCGGCATCCGTTTCGACCTGCTCATTCTCGACGTGATGATGCCGGGGGAAAACGGGCTGTCGCTGACCCGGTCTCTCAATGAGAACAAATCGGTGCCCGTCATTCTTTTGACTGCCCGCTCGGAAGCGGATTCCCGTATTGCGGGGCTGGAAGCCGGGGCCGACGATTATCTCGCCAAACCTTTCGATCCGCGCGAACTCGTCCTGCGCATCAACAATATTCTGCGGCGCAATACCTCGCCGGATACGCCGAAGATCGAGCAGATCATGTTCGGTCCCTACAGCTTCTCCATTCCCAAAAAGGAACTGCGGCGTGGTCCTGAAACCATCCGCCTGACCGACCGCGAGCAGGAGATCATGCTGCTTTTTGCGCTCCGCGCCGGCGACACCATTCCACGGCATGAGCTGGTGGAGGCGGAATCGGAAGTGGGCGAAAGAACCATCGACGTGCAGATCAACCGTCTGCGCCGCAAGATCGAGGACGACCCCGCCAATCCGGTCTATCTGCAAACGGTGCGCGGCATCGGCTACCGGCTGAGCGTGGACTGACGGGCACCAAAGGAAAGGCGGGCTGACGGCATGGCGAGCCTCGATTTTTTCAGCACGGTCAGGAAAAGCGCGATTGTGAGAGCCTGGCGCACCTCCGGCAGATGGCTGCGCCACTGGCTGCCCACCGGTCTTTATACCCGTTCGCTGCTGATCATCATCTTGCCGATGATCCTGCTTCAGGCCGTGGTTGCCGCCGTCTTCATGGAGCGCCACTGGCAGCTGGTGACGGAACGCCTTTCCGCCGCCGTGACCCGCGATATCGCCGCGATCATCGAACTGCTGCAGACCGATCCGGAAGAGGACGACTACCAGCGCGTCATCCGCATCGCCCGCGACAAGCTGGACCTCAGCGTCTATATCGAGCCCAAGACCGATCTGCCCGCCCCGAGGCCGGAACCGCTGTTCTCGATCCTCGACAGGATCCTCGCCGATCAGTTGACGCAGCAGATCGGCAGGCCCTTCTGGATCGACACCTACGGCAACGGTTCGCTGGTCGAAATCCGTATCCAGCTGGAGGACAAGACGCTGCGTGTCTTTACCCGCCGCAGTGCGGCCTATGCCTCCAATACGCATATATTCCTTGTCTGGATGGTCGGCGCATCGCTGGTGCTGATCGCCATTTCCATCCTCTTCCTGCGCGGACAGATCAAGCCCATCGAAGCGCTTGCCAAGGCGGCTGAAAATTTCGGCAAGGGCCAGAAGATCAGCGCCTATTCCCCGCGTGGCGCGGACGAAGTCCGGCGGGCGGGCCTTGCCTTCATCCTGATGCGCGAACGCATTGAACGGCAGATGGAACAGCGCACCGCCATGCTGAACGGCGTCAGCCACGACCTGCGCACCATTCTTACCCGCTTCAAGCTGCAACTGGCGCTGGCGGGCGACAATCCCGACCTCGAAGGCCTGGACAAGGATGTCGAGGACATGCAGTCAATGCTGGAAGCCTATCTGACCTTCGCCCGCACCGATGTCGAGGAGGATGTCGGGACGCTGGAGCTTCCGGCCCTCCTGGAAAAAATCGGCCATGATTTCGAGCTGCACGGTAAGACGTTCAGCTACGAGCTTTATAATATCGACAGGATCATCGCGCGGCCGAATGCGCTTTCACGGCTGGTTGCCAATCTCGCCGAAAACGCGCGACGTTATGCAAGCAGCCTCCATGTCGATATCCGCAAGGCGCCGCGCTCCATCATCATGACCTTCGACGACGACGGACCAGGCATTCCGGAAAATTCGCGGGAAGATGTGTTCAAGCCGTTTTTCCGGCTGGACGAGGCACGCAACCTCAACGCCTCGGGTACGGGACTTGGCCTCTCCATCGTCCGCGACATCGCCCGCGGCCATGGCGGCGACGTCTCTCTGGATGACAGCCCGATGGGCGGATTGCGGGTGATCGTCAAAATTCCGGCGTAAGATAATCAGCCGCCGCAAACGATAAGGCGACGTTCCGAAGCTGCGCCTTCCGGCCGCCGTTCAGCACATCTTCTCGCCGTTCGGCACCGGCCGCTCGACCCCAGCAAGCACGATATCGCCATTGCCGTCGGCAAAACCCAGCGTCAGGACCTCGGAGCGGAACGGGCCGATCTGGCGCGGCGGAAAATTCACCACGCCCAGCACCTGCCGGCCGACCAGACTTTCCGGCGTATAATGCACGGTAATCTGTGCGGACGATTTCCTGATGCCGATGTCAGGCCCGAAATCGATCTTCACCTTGATCGCCGGCTTGCGGGCTTCGGGAAAAGGTTCGGCCTCGACGATGGTGCCGACGCGAATATCGACCTTCTCGAAATCGGCGTAGGAAATTTCATCGCTCATGCCCTGCTCCCGCTTGCCTGCAATGCCTGAACCGCGCCCGTTTTCACCCGGCCAGCTCTTCGGCGCGTTTTTTTGCCGCAGCAACCGCCTTGTCGAACAGTGGCTGCATGCCGTCATCGGCCATCAGCACCGAAAGCGCCGCCGCCGTCGTGCCGCCCGGCGAGGTCACGTTCTGGCGCAGGCGCGCCGCCTCATCGGAGGACTGGTGCAGCAGTTCGCCGGCGCCGGCCACCGTCTCGCGCGCCAGGCGCATGGCCACATCCGCCGGCAGACCGGCCTTGCGGCCGGCTTCCGCCATGCATTCCACCAGATAAAAGACATAGGCCGGGCCGCTGCCCGAAACCGCCGTCACGGCGTCGATATCGCCTTCGGCTTCGACCCATTCGACCGGACCGCTGACCTTCAGCAGCCCGTCCACCACGGTTCTAAGCTCCGGCGTGACCAGTTCATTGGCATAGGCTCCGGTCACACCGCGCCCGACCATGGCCGGCGTATTGGGCATGGCCCGCACGGCGGCCACAGCACCGAAATGCGATACGAAAGTGCCGATGGTGGTGCCCGCCGCGATCGACACGACAACGGTATCGTCGCCCAGAAGAGGCTTGAGGGACGGCAGCACGGCTTCCATCATCTGCGGCTTCACGGCCACGAAAAGAATGCCGGCCTTGACGCCCTCCGGCACGCTTTCACTGTGGGCCGCGCCGGCTTCCGCAATCGTCGTGCGCATCGTCTCGGACGGGCGCGGGTCGATGACAATGACCTGCGATCCCGGCACGCCTTTTTTCAGCCAGCCCGAAAGCAGGGCGCCGCCCATATTGCCGGCGCCCACGAGCACGAGAGGGCCGGAAGCCTTGTACACCATCTTCACGCTTCTCCGACGGTCTCGAACATGACCGCTTCGATTGCACTTTTTGCATCCAGCCCCGACCAGACGACGAACTGGAACGCCTGATAATATTGTTCGCACGCCTCCAGCGCGCTGGAAAGCAGCACTTCCACCTGCTGATTGTTCGGCTCCGCGCCACCCGCCAGAAGCAGGGACTGCCGGAAGATCACCACATCTTCCTGCCGCCACAGATCGAAATGCCCCATCAGCACCTGGCCATTGACCTGCGACAGCAGGCGAATGACTTCGTTGACCCTCTGGTCCGGCACCTTGATGTCGAAGGCGCAGGCCAGATGCAGCGCCTCGAATTCTTCCATCCATGAAAAGGACACGTGATAATCGGCCCAGTGGCCCGCCACCGTCATGGCGATTTCGTCCTCGCCGGAACGCTCGAAAGACCAGTCGTTCGAGGCGGCGACAATCTCGATCATGTCCACGGGATTGGACTGACGTTCGATTTCAAATTCTATCAGACTCATGCGGCACCTTCTCAGCCGGTATGGAATGTTCTGTTTTGAACGCCGGGCACAAAACGCACACACAAACCGGATTCAATATTTGAGACGATTGCCCGACACCGACAGAATTACGCATTCACCCTGTCCGGAGCTTACCAGGTCGTTTCGAATCATCATTTAAAATCAGTGTATAATGGCCGAGTCCCGCTGCCACCCCTCGGCTGCCATTTTTGCTTTTTGAGCAGTGGATATCTTCTCCCCCATCACCTCAGGCGAGATACATAAGCGACTCTGGCAATTGTGTTTTTTGGAAGTGTCCACAGGCCCCAAAAAAATCGCGGCGGAGGCCGGCCGGCGGCAACCGGAGATAATTTCAGGTTGCACCGCCCGAAAACAAAAAGTCCCGGAATCGCAGGCGATCCGGGACCATCAGTAAAAAGCGCGAAAAAATCAGTCGTTGGCGGCGGAAAGCCTTGCTTCCAGAGCTTCGATGCGGGCGCGCAGCGCGTCGTTTTCGTCACGCGCCTGTATGGCCATTTCACGCACCGCGTCGAATTCCTCGCGCCGCACAACGTCCAGGCTGTTCAGCCAGCGGTCGGCCTGCGCGTGAAAGGCGGCCTCCGCTTCCTTGCGCACACCCTGGGCCGCGCCGGCCGCATCGGTCATCAGCTTGGCAAATTCATCCAGAAAACGATTGGTGCCTGTCGTGCTCATGGCGCTGTTCCTTCGTCTGTTCAGGGAGCATCCCGTTCCCCGCCGTTGATGCCTTTCAGGTAGGCACTCGACAGCCGCCTTGCAAGCGAAATCGAAAAATGCGGCGTGTCTCTGCAGCGCCGGCCATCCCCATCCCATCACGAAAAATCACCTTGACCACCGCCACGGCAATCGCCATTTTCCTTGGCGTCAGGGAGACCGGTGAGCATCATCGCCCGGCCCCGCAAGGCAATGGATCAGTCTGTTGTCGCCCAGCAACGATGACGGAATATACGGATTGTTAGCCGCTCCCATCCAACTTGCCATCATGCCCTTTCCGAATATTGATCCGGTGGCGCTGTCCATAGGCCCGCTGGCGATCCATTGGTATGGCATCGCCTATGTCGCCGGCATCATGCTCGGCTGGTTTTACGCCCGCCGTCTCGCCCGCACGGATCGCCTGTGGCCGAACGATACCTCGCCGATCTCGGCCCAGCACCTTGACGATTTCATTCTCTGGGCTGCCGGCGGCATCGTGCTCGGCGGACGCATCGGCTATATTCTGTTTTACGACCTTGCCGCCGTCGCCGCCAATCCCATCAGGGCAATCGAGATATGGAACGGCGGCATGTCGTTCCATGGCGGACTGATCGGCACCACCATCGCCATGATCCTCTTCGCCCGCAAGAACGGCATCCCGGTCTGGAGCATGTTCGACGTCATCGCCGCCGTCGCGCCCATCGGCCTGCTGTTCGGCCGCATCGCCAATTTCATCAACGGTGAATTGTGGGGGCGTATTGCCGATGTGCCCTGGGCGGTCGTGTTCCCGACCGGCGGCCCCTTCGCACGGCACCCGAGCCAGCTTTATGAGGCGGGCCTCGAAGGCCTCGTGCTCGTCGTGATTCTGGCCATCGCCATCTATGCCTTCAGGGCGCTGAAGACACCCGGCCTCGTCACCGGCATCTTCGTTTGCGGTTATGCGCTGTCACGCATCTTCGTGGAATTCTTCCGCGAGCCGGACGCGCAGATCGGTTATCTCGCCGGCAACTGGCTGACTATGGGCATGGTGCTTTCCACACCGATGTTCCTTCTGGGTCTGTGGGCCATCCTGCGCGCGCGCGGCGCGGCAAAACGCGCCTAAGCGGTATGGCCTGCCATGACGACACCGCTTGCGCAACGCATCAAATCCCTTATCCGGCTCAACGGTCCGCTCAGCGTCACCGATTATTTCTCGCTTTGCCTCGCTGACCCCGAGCACGGTTATTACAAAAGCCGCGAACCCTTCGGCCGTTCAGGTGACTTCATCACCGCGCCTGAGGTGAGCCAGCTTTTCGGCGAGATGCTCGGTGTCTTCGTGGTCCATGCCTGGCAGCGACACGGCGCGCCGGCTGCAACCCGGCTGGTGGAGATCGGCCCCGGCCGTGGCACCATGATGTCGGATATGCTGCGCGTCATCCGCCGCATCGCGCCGCCGCTTTACGAGACGATGCGGGTGCATCTGGTGGAAACCAGCCCCCGTCTTGCCACGATCCAAGGCGAAACGCTGGCCGACTATGCCGACCGGCTGACATGGCATGAGAGTTTCGACGATGTGCCGGAAGGCTTCCTGCTCCTCGTCGCCAACGAACTTTTCGACGCCATTCCGATCCGGCAATTCGTCAAGACGCCGCACGGTTTCCGCGAAAGGGTGGTCAGCCTTGATGCGGAAGACGCGCTCGTGTTCTCGACCGGGCTTGCCAGCATCGACCCGATCCTCTTGCCACCGCAGCCCGAACGGCAGCCGCCTGGCACCATATTCGAGATTTCCCCTGCCCGCGAAGCCGTGATGACGGCGATCTGCCAGCGCCTGTCGGCCCATGGCGGCACGGCGCTTGCGATCGATTACGGCCACCTCGTCGCCGGTTTTGGCGACACCCTGCAGGCCATGCGCAACCATGCCTTCGATCCGCCGCTGGCGCATCCCGGCGAAGCCGATCTGACCAGCCATGTCGATTTCGAAAGCCTCGTCAAAACCGCCGAGGCGACCGGCGTTCATGTCAACGGCACGCTGAGGCAGGGCGATTTTCTCTACGGCCTCGGCCTCAGGGAAAGGGCGAGCGCGCTGGCGGCCAGGGCGACGCCCGACCAGACGCTGGAAATAGCCGAAGCGGTCAACCGTCTTGCGGGCGAAGGGGCCGGCAAGATGGGGGAACTTTTCAAGGTCGTCGCCGTTTCAAGTCCCGCGCTTCATCTCATGCCGTTTCGTGCGGTGGATTGACAGCGCAATCACCTCTGGGCCAACATCGCCGCGAACGAAGCAGGCACGCTGCATCACACAGGCCGCGCAACGCCACGGCAACAGGAAACATCTCGCTTACCGCATTCCAATGGCCTACAGCGACATTCTCCAAGGAACTCCCGCACCATGCAGAACGCCACGCTGCCGCTCCCCATCCAGAGCCCGCTACTCGCCGCCTTTGGTGCAAACCGCGTTCGCCACGGTTTTTTCACCCGGCAGGGCGGCGTCTCCGAAGGGCTTTATCAAGGCCTCAATGTCGGCCTCGGCTCCCATGACGCACCCGAGCGGGTACAGGAAAACCGCCGGCGCGTCACACAATGGTTCGGCCTGTCCGCGGAGCGCCTCGCCACTGTGCATCAGGTCCATTCACCCGATGTTCTCGTGATCGACGAGAACTATGACGGCGATCGCCCGCAGGCGGATGCGATGGTGACCGCAACGCCCGGCTTCGTGCTTGGCGTGCTGAGCGCCGATTGCGGTCCGATCCTTTTTGCCGATCCGCAGGCGGGCGTCGTGGGTGCAGCCCATGCCGGCTGGAAGGGCGCATTGTTCGGCGTGCTCGAAAATACCATCGAGACCATGACGAAGCTCGGCGCCAGCCGCGACCGTATCGCCGCATCGCTCGGCCCCTCCATCAGCCAGCGCAATTATGAGGTCGGGCCGGAATATGTCGCGCGTTTCACCGATATCGATCCGGCCTATGCGGATTATTTCGCCGCGACGGACAAGCAGGGACACGCGCTGTTCGACCTCAAGCAGTTCACCATAGACCGCCTGACCAGGGCCGGTGTGAAGGCGGAAAATCTCGGCCTCTGCACCTATCCGGACGAAGAGCGCTTCTATTCCTACCGCCGCACGACCCACCGCGCCGAACCCGACTACGGCCGGCAGATTTCCGCTATCGCAATTCTGGAGGACTGATATGGCCCTGCACTTCGAGCCTTCGGAATTCGACGCCCGCCGCGAGCGGCTGATTGCGAAAATGACGGAGGAGAAGCTGGACGCTCTTCTGCTTTTCGCGCAGGAAAGCATGTACTGGCTGACCGGCTACGATACTTTCGGCTACTGTTTTTTCCAGACGCTGGTGGTCAAGTCCGATGGCTCCATGACTCTGCTGACCCGTTCCGCCGATCTGCGCCAGGCCCGCAACACCTCGATCATCGACAACATCCTCATCTGGGTCGACCGGCCCAATGCCGATCCCACCCTCGACCTTAAAAATCTCCTCAGCGATCTCGATCTGCTCGGCGCAAAGATCGGCGTGGAATACGACACGCACGGCATGAGCGGACGGGTCGCCCGCCTGCTGGACAACCAGCTCGCCAGCTTCTGCCAGATGAGCGACGCCTCCTATCTGGTCAGTACCCTGCGGCTCGTCAAAAGCCCGGCCGAGATCGCCTATGCCCGCAAGGCCGGCCAGCTGGCCGACGAGGCTCTGGACGCGGTTTTGCCGCTCATCCGGCCCGGCGCCGACGAAGCGGCGATTCTTGCGGCGATGCAGGGCGCGGTCCTGGCCGGCGGCGGCGATTATCCCGCCAATGAATTCGTCATCGGCTCCGGCGCGGATGCGCTGCTGTGCCGTTACAAGTCCGGCCGCCGCAGGCTCGATGAGAAGGATCAGCTGACGCTGGAATGGGCCGGCGTCAGTGCCCGTTACCATGCGGCGATGATGCGCACGGTGGTGATCGGCGAACAGGATTTTCGCCAGAAGGAGCTTTACAGCGCCTGCCTGCAGAACCTCACCGCCATCGAGGAGGTTCTGCGCCCGGGCAATACCTTCGGCGATGTCTTCGATATGCACGCCCGCGTCATGGACGAGCGCGGGCTGACCCGCCACCGGCTGAATTCCTGCGGTTATTCGCTCGGCGCGCGTTTCTCCCCGTCCTGGATGGAACATCAGATGTTCCATGCCGGCAATCCGCAGGAGATCACGGGCGACATGACGCTGTTCGTGCACATGATCGTCATGGATTCCGATTCCGGCACCGCCATGACGCTCGGCCAGACCTATCTGACCACGGACGGCGCTCCGCAGCCCCTGTCGCGGCACGGCCTCGATCTTCTCACAGCTTAAATCGCCGCCGGGTTTGACAGAGCGGGAAATCCGCCCTTACATTGCCGCCACCTTGGGCAAGAAGGAGCGGAACATGAGAGTAAACGTCACATGAGCCGGATGGGGGTTGCCTCCCCTTTTCGAGCCTTTGTCTTTCCAGCCCTTGCCGTTCCGGCGCTGGTGCTGGCTCTCTCGGGCTGCAACACCACGGAAGCGCTGACGCCACAGGTGGATGTCGGCCACAACAGCGCGCAATCGACGCCGGTGACCCAGGGCGATCTCGACCAGATGGCCGCCGCCGCCGACCGCGCGCCAGCAGGCGCGCCCGCAACCGCATCGTCCGTGCCCGCCTATGCGCCGCAGAATTCGCTGCAGGCGCAGGCACAGGCGCTGTCCAGCGGCAACCAGTATGGCGAACCGCTTCGCAGCCAGAACCCGCCAGCAGCACCCTCCCCCGTGGCTGGCCAGCCGCCGGCTTCGCAGCAGACGGCGTCGCTTGCGCCCGCCGCCTCCGGCAATACCATCCGTTTCCTGCCGATCATCGGCGCTCCCGTTCAGGCCGTCACGCCATTGTCGCGGCAGCTCGGCGCGGAAGCCCGGGCCAAGGGGCTGACCATCCGCGCCTCGAACGACAATTCCGCCGAAAACATCCTGAAAGGATATTTCTCCGCCTTCGCCGATGGCGGCAAGGTCAACGTCGTTTATGTCTGGGACATTCTGGACGCCAACGGCGTCAGGCTGCACCGCCTTCAGGGGCAGGAAACAGTGGCTGCCAGGGGCAGCGATCCGTGGGCGGCCGTGACCGACAGGGTCATGCAGGATATCGCCGCAAAAACGCTGAACGACTATTCGTCATGGAAGCAAACCCAACGGGGATGAGGTGCGACGGCGGCAGAAGTCACAGAGATTTCACGAAAATCATTGCGAAAGCGCGGAGTCCTCTTGCAATCGGAAGCAACAGCGCTATTAAGGCGCGCATGGCAACAAGGCGTATCCGGCAAAGGCTTTTCAGCCGGATGTTCCTCCCCTTGAACGACGCTTGGTTACGGCGGATTGAGCCCCGTGGCGCAAGGCGATGGCATGGAAACAGGCGGCCGCAATGAAGGTTTTCGCAGGCAATTCGAACCGGCACCTCGCCGAAGCGATCTGCAAGTATCTTAACGTTCCTCTCGGAAATGCCACCGTAAAGCGGTTTGCCGACCAGGAAATATTCGTAGAAATCGGTGAAAATGTACGTGGTGAGGACGTTTTCGTCGTTCAGTCCACGTCCTTTCCGGCAAATGATCATCTGATGGAGCTGCTCATCATGATCGATGCCATGCGCCGCTCCTCGGCAAAGCGTATCACGGCGGTGCTGCCCTATTTCGGTTATGCCCGCCAGGACCGCAAGGCAGGCCCCCGCACACCGATTTCCGCCAAGCTCGTCGCCAATCTCATCACCGAAGCCGGTGCCGACCGCGTTCTCACCCTCGATCTCCATGCCGGCCAGATCCAGGGCTTTTTCGATATTCCGACAGACAACCTCTTTGCCGCGCCCATTCTCGCCCGCGACGTGAAGGACCATTACGACACGAACAATGTCATGGTCGTTTCCCCCGATGTCGGCGGCGTGGTTCGTGCCCGCGCGCTGGCCAAGCGCCTCGACTGTCTGCTGGCCATCGTCGACAAGCGCCGTGACCGTCCGGGTGAATCCGAGGTCATGAACGTCATCGGCGACGTCGCCGGCAAGGATTGCATCCTGATCGACGACATCGTCGATTCCGGCGGCACGCTTTGTAATGCGGCCGAAGCCCTGTTGAAGAAGGGCGCCACCAGCGTCACCGCCTATATCACCCACGGGGTGCTTTCCGGCGGCGCGGTTGCCCGCGTGGCGTCCTCGAAGCTGCGCGAACTCGTCATCACCGACAGCATCCAGCCGACCACCGGCGTCCAGTCCGCGCACAATATCCGCGTGATCAGCACGGCAGGCCTGCTCGGCGAAGCGATCAACCGCACCGCGCAGGAACAGTCGGTCTCCGGCCTGTTCGACTGAACGGCATCCGAAAATCTCATCCGCCACGCTCAGCCTGCCCTCGGTCCGTCCGGTCCAGATCTCCGGACAAACCCTGTTGATATCGGGGTCGAGGGCCAGGATGCCATCTTTTGGCTCGTCCGGAGGCGCGGCACGTCAACAAAAGAATAAGCAGAGCCCCCCCGGGAAGATCCGGGGGTGATGCACGAGTGCCCGGCGAAGCTTCGCCATTCATCTGATAACCTGCCCGGAACGTCCTCTCAGGACGATGCCGCGCCCGCATCCGGCGGACGCTGCAGGCGCGCGGCAGCGGCCTTGATTTTCGGCCGCCAGCGACGGACCCGGACACCGACGGCATGGCTGCCATTGCGCCAAAGGCTGACCGTATCGGCCGTTATGGCTTCGCCGGTAAACAGATGCCGGTGACGGCCGATCGCCAGCGCCCGGTACAGGAACAGCGTCGTCAGGGCTGAAAACAGCACCGATATCACCACATCGCTGAGAAAATGCCCGCCGGCCGCGATGCGAAGGACGGACATGAGGATGATGGCGCCGGCAGCGATGCCGCCCACGACGACACGCCCGCGCCATTGCAGCCGATGCCAGACCAGCGCGCAGACAGGCAGGAAGAAGCTTGCGATCAGCGCTGTTTCGCCGGAGGAAAACGAACAGTTCGAAAAACACTGCGTGCTGAACTGGAAAGGCGGCGTGAAAAGCTGCTGCCCGCCAAAATCGCTGACGCTGAACGGCCGGGCACGGCCGATATTGGCTTTCAGCACACCATTGACCAGAAGCCCGGCGCACAGCACCACCGGCCCCCACAGGAAGGCCCAGACGCGCCAGCCGGTGCGCTGCAGGGAGCCAAGCCGGATATTGCCGACGAAGACGATAAAGGCCAGAAGAGCGGCCAGCTCCGTCAACTCGCGCAGCGTATCGCGAAACCACTCGGGAAGCGGCGCACGGCCGGACCACAACCGCCCCTCCGGAGAAAAGAACAGGGAGGAAACGCCAAGATCGATGGACGGAAAGGTCGCGAACAGGATGACGATCGCCAAGGTGGCGAAGGTCACCCAGATCGTGATCCGCATATGCGAAAGATCATTGTCCATCGGCAGCCCCCGGCACGCATTGCGGCGGCAGGCGCCACAGCCCTATTTCCCTGCCCTCGAGGAAGCCCGGCCCGGCGGTCCAGCGCGTCACCGGCGTCTCGCCGGCAAGGCAGGCCGGCAGGCCATCCGCGCTTGACAGAAACAGAGGATTTTTCGCTTCACCGGCTCGCAGCGGGTAAAGAAGCGCGTAGTGGCTGGAAGGCACACCCGTTTCCGGCAAGGCGCGCGTCAGCACCTGTTTTTCGTCCCGCAGCTGATAAAAAAGCTCGGCCAATATGGAGCGATCGGTGGCGACGATGGCATCCGCCCCCGCTTCTCGCGCACGCGACAGGCCGGTCGACACCAGTTCCGAGCGACCGAGATAACGCTTCATCGCCAGCTCGCCGCTCGGCAGGCGCAGTTCCGTCCCGGCAATCGTCATCATCGGCAGCGCGACGGCGACGACGGCGCCCAGCACGAGGGTGGAAACCGTCAGCCAGCGCCGCGACGCCAGCACCGGCGCCGCCAGCAATACGCCGGCGGCATAGGCGCCCACCGCCCAGTTGGCGAGCGCCCGCGACATCAGCCCCTGCGCCGTGATCAAAAGCACGATCGGCACGGAAAGCGCCACCAGCGCCCGGGTTTCGGCATTCTTCGCGCGGATGGTCGCAACGATCATGGCAACAAAGACGAAAGGCCCGACAACGCCCGCCTGCGAGAAGAAAAACTCGAGCGCCGGGCCGATCTTCAGCTGGATGCCATGCCAGTTCGCATTGTCCGCCGTGTGACGCGCAGTCATGAAATCATGCGCGGCGTTCCACCACAGATTGGGAGCGATGACGGCAACACAAACCAGGGCGGCAACCCCTGCGTCCCGCAGCCGGATGCGCCATGCCTCGCAAAGCCAGCCGGCGGCGATGAAGCAGGGCAGAAAATAGATCATCGCGTATTTCGACATCAGGCCAAGGCCGAAACAGAGACCGAGCGCGAGGCTCCAGAGCATCGCCCCCCCGCCCTCGCTGCGGGCCTGCGCCAGTTTGCGCATCGCGATCATCGACAGCACGATGAACAGCATCATCGGCGTATCGGTCGAGATCAGCAGGCTGCCGAGCGTCACGGCGGGCAATGTCAGATAGACGACTGCCGCAAGCGAAGCCAGCCTGGCATCGTAGATCATCCGCCCGAGAACAAGGATGGCCGCCGCCGCGACGCCATGCACCACGGGTGCGGCCAGCCGCACCTGAAAAGTGCCCTCGCCGCCGCCCAGAATTGTGGCCGCACGAATGAGCCAGCCGATCAGCGGCGGTTTGGAATAGGCGCCGAGGGCCATCTCGCGGCCCCACAGCCAATATTGCGCCTCATCGACGAAAAGATCGGTGCGGTTCAGGGCAAGTCCGAGAACACGCAGCACCGTCACCAGCACGATGGCCGCCAGCGCCAGCGTCATCCATTGCCGCTGCTCGCCCGCCGGTGCATAGGGCAAGGTGGCCGCGTTATGCGTGCTGGCGGCGTTCTGCATGGATCAACCACAGATTTCGGGCGTAGATGAACAGGCCGGATGCCTGGCCCAGAATGAAGACCGGGTCCCGCCGCCAGACGGCATAGGACAGAAGCACCAGGCCGCCGAGAACGGAAAAATACCAGAAGGCCACGGGGATGACCGAGCGGTTCGCCCGTTCCGAGGAAATCCATTGGACCAGAAAACGCATGGTGAAGAGCATCTGGCCCATGAAGCCGGTCAAGACCCAGATGAATTCCTTCCAGCTGTTCACATGCAGCATGGACCATAAAGCCGGTGCATTCACGGCAATGTCTCCGTTTTGAAAGTTTCCGCCCAGCTCGCCCGCTTGCGCCGGCGCAACAGCCAGGCGACGCCGATCAGATCGTGGATGCCGACAAGCGCGCGACCGATATTGGTGTAATGGGAATTGCCATGCAGCCGCGCCCGGTGCGTGACGTCGACATGCGCCACCTGCCAGCCGTCGCGGTTGAACAGCGCCGGAAAATAGCGGTGGTGATGATCGAAATAGGGCAAGGCAAGATAGGCGTCGCGACGGAAGGCCTTGAGGCCGCAGCCGGTGTCCCGTGTGCCGTCCTTCAAGATGCGCGCCCTCAGGCCGTTGGCGAAGCGCGAGGAAAGCCGTTTTCCGAGCGTATCTCGCCGGCCGACGCGCTGCCCCGCCACAAGCCCCAGCCGACCCGGCGCATTGGCGGCGAGCAGCGGCGCAAGAAGCGCGGGCAGATTGTCCGGCGGGTTCTGCCCGTCTCCGTCCAGCATGCAGATGACGGGTGCGCGCGCCGCCTGTACACCGCTGTGGATCGCCGCCGATTGTCCGCCCTGACGGTCGTGCCGCACCAGCCGCAGCATGGGATAACGGCTGCCGAGCGCAAGAACGGCCTGCGCCGTGCGATCGGAGGATGCGTCATCCACCACCACGATCTCGAACTGGCCGACCGGCTGGCACGCAGCAACGATCTCCGCCACGAGCGTCTCGACACTCGCCTCTTCATTGTGCATGGGCACGACAACGGCAAAATCCGGGGTCGATCGCAAAGTGGCTCCGTCACATCCGTCCGCGCGAGTTCCGCAAACATCATTGATAGTGGCGAGAGATGGAGCGCGAAAAGCTTGCATGAATATGAACGACCGTTGAACTTCGCACGGTATGCGCCCGTTCTGTTGCAGTTTTATTACGGGCATGGCGTCGCCGCGAACCGGTGATTTTTTCACCATATGCGGGAAATAATCATACAATTTTCAGCCCTTTAACGCGGCCGTAAACAATTGTTGCGACGCTGCGGCAACGTTTTTTTGGGGGGAGGAAACAGATGCCGGGTGCAAATCCGACTGCTGTCAAAGCTAAATCATTGTCAATCAAGGCCAAATTTGCAGCGCTCGTCACTGGCGCGACGCTGGTTTCGTGCCTCTCTGTGGGGCTGCTGTCCTATGAGGTAGGCAAGTCCGGCCTGATCGATGCCAGCGAAATCAGGCTGGAGACGGTGGCGGGAAACCAGTCCAAGCAGCTTGATGCCTATACATTGCGTGTCGAGCAGAGCATTTCCGAACTGTCGCAGAATGCCGCGATCGCCCAGGCGCTGGAAACGATGACCAATGTCGTGCCGACGGAAAAGGACGCGATCATCCAGGCATTCCGCCGCGAGGGCGTGTCCGAGGAGGAGCGCGCCTCCTTCAATGGCGAAGGATTGCGGCTGCTCTACGCCATCCGCCACGCGACGATCAACTCCACCATCGCCAGCGTCTGGCGCAACACCCGCGTCAGCGACATCTATGTGATCGACAAGACCGGCCTCATTATTTACACCGTGACCAAGGGGAAGAACTTCCTGACCAGCGTGACGGAACCGCAGAACGCCGCGATCAAGGAACTGTTCGACCGTATTGAAGCCGGCAAGGACGGCGTCGTCAGCACCACCGGCTTCAGCGGCGGCGAAAATGACTCGGCCATGATCGGCATGCCGCTCGCCGTCTCCAACTGGGGCCAACTCCAGCGCAAGGGCGCCGTCATCATGCGCATCGCCGCAGACCGTATCGGCGCGGTGGTCACCCCCGAGGAAACCGGCAAGACCATTGATGACGCCGTGCTTCTGAGCGCCGAAGGCAAACGCCGGGCGGGCGTGCTCTCCGGCGGCGCGGATGCCGCCGTTTCCGAAAGCCTTGCGGCCCTTTCGGGCACAAGCGAAGCCGGGACCGTGATGGCGCAGACGTCTGCGGGCAATATTTTTTATGCCTATCGTCCGGTCACCGTCTTTGGGCAGAAGCATCTTCTGGCCATCGGCCAACAGGAGAGCAAGGTTCTCGCCGCCGCCAACGAGCTGGCCTTCTGGGCAACGCTTGCGACACTTGCCGTGCTTGCCATCATGACGCTCATCGGGATCTTCGTCTCCGCAAGCCTGACCAAGCCGCTGACCGGCCTTGCCGGTCTGATGGAGCGCCTGAACGGCGGTGAGAACGATATCGAGATCAAGGCCGTCTCCCGCGGCGACGAGATCGGCACCATGGCGCGTGCGCTGGAATCCTTCCGCCAGGGCATTCTGGACAAGCAGCGCATGGAAGCCGAAGCCCACCGCAAGGGCGAGGAGCTGGACGAGGAGCGCGCCCAGCGCGAAATGGAAAAGGCAAGAAGCGCCAAGGAGCTAGAGGAAGCCGTCGACGCGCTGGCGACCGGTCTTGCCAATCTCGCCGCCGGCCGGCTCGATCTTCGCATCGAAAAATCCTTCGTGCCGTCGCTCGACCATCTGCGCATCGACTTCAACAATTCCATGGCCGGGCTGGAGGCGACGATCTCCAATATCGGCGAAAGCGCCAACGCCATCCGCTCCGGTTCCGGCGAACTGAAGAGCGCATCGGAAGACCTGTCGCGGCGCACGGAACGCCAGGCCGCGGCACTCGAGGAAGCCGCAGCGGCGCTCGGCGACATGACGCAGGCCGTCAATCTTTCGCTGTCGCGCTGCAACGTCGCGGTCGATGCGACGGCGGACACGATGCAGGACGCCCATAAATCCACCGCCGTGGTGAAAGAGGCGATCGTCGCCATGGAGCGCATCGAGACCTCCTCGGCCAAGATCCGCCAGATCATCGACGTCATCGACCAGATCGCCTTCCAGACCAATCTGCTGGCGCTGAATGCCGGCGTCGAGGCGGCCCGCGCCGGCGAGGCCGGCAAGGGTTTTGCGGTCGTGGCGCAGGAGGTTCGGGAACTCGCCCAGAAATCGGCGGCCGCCGCCCGTGACATCACGACGCTCATCGCCACCTCCGCGGGCGATGTGGAAAGCGGGGTGGCGCTGGTGCTGAAGACCGGCGAAAGCCTCGAGCAGATCCAGAAACGCATCCAGTCGGTCAACGACCAGATCGGTGAAATCGCCACCGCATCGCGCGAACAATCCGGCCGCCTCAGCGAAATCAACGCCTCCGTCAACGAACTCGATCATGTAACGCAGCAGAACGCGGCCATGGTGGAGGAAACCACGGCATCCGCCTTCTCGCTCGCAAGCGAGGCGGACGGGCTGACCAAACAGGTCGGCCAATTCTCCGTCGGTGACAGCCGGCAACGGGACCAGCGCTACGCCGCCTGATCGCGACAGACACGAAGATGACGAGGGAGAGGTTTTCCGCTCTAATCAGCAAAAAGGCCGGAGGCAATCCTCCGGCCTTCTTGTTTGTAACCGGGCTCCCAGGGGCCGAAGCCCCTGGGAACACGCCGGCGATCTGGCAGCACAGCCCCTCGCCGGCTTCCGGGGAGGACCTCAGAAGAACCCGACCTTGTTCGGGCTGTAGGATACGAGCAGGTTCTTGGTCTGCTGATAATGATCGAGCATCATCTTGTGGGTCTCGCGACCGATACCCGACTGTTTGTAGCCGCCAAAGGCCGCACCCGCCGGATAGACGTGATAGCAATTGGTCCACACGCGGCCCGCCTCGATGCCACGACCGGCCCGATAGGCAATGTTGGTGTCGCGGCTCCAGACGCCGGCTCCCAGGCCGTAGACCGTGTCATTGGCGATTTCGAGCGCTTCCTCCACCGTCTTGAAGGTGGTGACGGAGACGACAGGGCCGAAGATTTCCTCCTGGAAAATCCGCATCTTGTTGTTGCCTTCGAAGACGGTCGGCTGGATGTAATAGCCGTCCTTCAGATCGCCCGTCAGCGTCTTGCGGTCGCCGCCGGTCAGAACCTTGGCGCCTTCCTTCTTGCCGATGTCGAGATAGCTCATGATCTTGTCGAACTGCTCCTGGGAGGCCTGTGCGCCCAGCATGGTCGACGGATTGAGCGGATCGTCCTGGCTGATGGCCTGAACGCGCTTGATCGCCTTTTCCATGAAGCGGTCATAGATCGATTCATGCACCAGCGCACGCGACGGGCAGGTGCAGACCTCGCCCTGGTTGAGCGCAAAGAAGGCGAAACCCTCGAGCGCCTTGTCGAGGAAGGCGTCGTCCTCGTTCATCACGTCGGCAAAGAAGATGTTTGGCGACTTGCCGCCCAGTTCCAGCGTGATGTTGGTGACGTTGTCGGCCGCATAACGCATGATTTCCTTGCCGACCGAGGTGGAGCCGGTGAAGGCGATCTTGGCGATGCGGTTGCTCTGCGCCAAGGGCTTGCCGGCTTCGAGGCCCGTACCGTTGACGATGTTGAGGACGCCGGGCGGCAGCAGGTCTTCGATCAGTTCCATCACGATGAGAATGGAGGCGGGCGTCTGTTCGGCGGGCTTCAGCACCACGCAGTTGCCGGCGGCAAGCGCCGGTGCAAGTTTCCAGGCGGCCATGAGGATCGGGAAGTTCCACGGAATGATCTGGCCGACGACGCCGAGCGGCTCATGGAAATGATAGGCGACAGTATCGTTGTCGATTTCGCCGATCGTGCCTTCCTGGGCGCGGATGCAGCCCGCGAAATAACGGAAATGGTCGATGGCGAGCGGAATATCCGCATTGGTGGTTTCGCGCAGCGGCTTGCCATTGTCCCAGGTTTCGGCCCGGGCGATGAGGTCGAGATTGTCTTCGATACGCTGGGCGATCTTGAGCAGGATGTTGGAGCGCTCGGTAACACTCGTCTTGCCCCATTTGTCGCGGGCCTTGTGGGCGGCGTCGAGCGCAAACTCGATATCGGCCGCATCCGAGCGCGGCACTTCGCAGATCTTGTGGCCGGTAACCGGCGAAAGATTATCCATGTAGCGGCCGGATTTCGGCTCCACCCATTTGCCGCCGATGTAGTTGCCGTATTTCAGCTTGAAGGGCGCTTCGCCGGCTTTCTGCTGAACCTGAATATTCATGATTTCATCCTCCCTGATGAAAACGATCCTGAGCGGACCGTATGGGAGAAAGGTGGGCCTAGATGGCGCGGATCGGTAGAGGGGCGGCGCGGTTCCGCAGCGCACATTGTCTCACATCTGCGACAGACACGCTGCGGGACGGCGCAAACGGCCTCAATGCACGGCAAGCTTTTTCATCTTGCGGTGCAGCGTGGCGCGGCTGATGCCGAGCAGGGAAGCCGCCTGCGTGACATTGCCGTTGGTGCGCGACAGAACGCGGCGGAGCGCCGAGCGTTCGGCTTCCGCAAGGTCGGAGCCGCTGTCATGCCGCTCTTCCTGCAGAATATCGGCGGCGGGCAAACCCTGCGCAATGGCATGGTCGTCCAGCTTCAGCGCAAGACGTGCGGCGCGTGTCGCGCCGAGAACCAGATCGTCCTGGTCCACGGCCAGCAGCGAAAGCGCCGCCCCGAAACCGGTCGGCACGACGACGATGCGCGCGCCGGGAAAGGCGCGGCGGAAAAGATTGCCCTCGATGCGCTGTGCCGCATCCTTCACCGCCTGCGTGACGAAGGAAAAGGTCATCTCGTTGATATCATCGCGGCAGGTGGAAATATCGAGCGCACCCGTCACCCGGCCGGTATGATCGCGGATCGGCGCCGTGGTGCAGCAGAGTTCCGTGTTCGAGGTAAAGAAATGCTGGTCGCGATAGACCACCACCGAGCGTTCGTCGACAAGCGCCGTGCCGATGCCGTTGGTGCCCACGCTCGCCTCGCTCCAGACCGCGCCGGACCATAGGCCGAGGGCACGGAAATCGCGGTCGTCGCCGGGCGCGCCGCGCCGCTCCAGCGCGACACCCTGCGCATCGGTCAAAAGCAGGCAGCAGCCGGATTTGCCGACACTGTGAAAGATCCGGTCCAGCTCATCGGTACTTTCGGCGATCAGGCCGGCGGCACTTTCCCGGGCGCGGCGAAATTCGAATTCGCTGAGAAAGATCGGCTTGCGGTTTTCCTCCGGCGCCAGACGGTGCTTGACCATGCAGCGGCGCCAAGAGGCAACAATCGGAGAACTTGCGGCTGCGGACCGGTGGCGTGCCGTTTCATACACGCGTTCCGCATGGGCGATGTCTGTCGGCATGCGCTCCTCCCAAAGCTTTTCGGCGATGGTGCGCTGGAAGCGTGCATGTTTCAACTAAAAACTTCGCGACCGCCATCGCGGCACGCAACTGCGGGCTGCGCCAGCCTATCGGACCGCCTTGACGTAACGCCGCCCGGCGGTCACCTCCGTTTCCTCTTCGCTCGAAAGGAACGTGTCGTCGACAAGGTTGGCGATGGAGGTCAGCGGCCCCGGCCGGCCGAAAAAGAAGCCCTGCACCTGCAGGCAGCCTTCGCGGCGCAGGAATTCGATATGGGCCTTGGTCTCCACCCCTTCCGCAAGCACCGGAATATTGAGGCTGTGCGCCAGAATGAGGGTCGAGCGAACGATCGCTTCCGACTGCACATTGGTCGACAGGCCGTCGATGAAGGCGCGGTCGATCTTGATCTTGTCGAAGGGGAAGCTCTGCAGGGTCGACAGCGAGGAATAGCCCGTGCCGTAATCATCCATGGCGATCTTGACGCCGAGCGTCTTGAGCTTGCGGATGGTCAAAAGCGCATGGCGATGATCGGCGATGATGCTGCCTTCGGTGATTTCCAGCTCGAGCCTCTCCGGCGCCAGTCCCGTCTCCGAAAGGATCTTCTCGACCTTGTCGGGAAAGTCATTGTCCGCGAGCTGCTGCGGCGCGACATTCACCGCAATGGCAAGCGCCTTTTTCCAGAGCGCCGCCTGCGCGCAGGCTTCGCGGAGAACCCATTCGCCGAGCTCGACGATGAAGCCGGTCTGTTCGGCAATCGGAATGAACTCCGCCGGAGACACCATGCCGCGATCGGGATGTTTCCAGCGCAGCAGCGCTTCGAAACCGACGATGCTGCCGCTGCGCGTATCGTTCTGCTGCTGGTAATAAAGCTCGAATTCATTGTTGGCGAGGCCGCTGCGCATGGCGATGGCGAGCGCATTGCGTTCGCGCGCCGCCTCGTCCATGGATTTGTCGTAGAAGCAGATCGTCTCCGAACTGCCGCTTTTTGCCCGGTACATGGCAACATCGGCCTGCGCCATCAGCGTATCGGCATCGATGGCGCCGCTGTTCCGGACCGATATGCCCACACTTGCGCCCACGGAAAATGTCTGGCCGTTCCATTCCACCGGCTTGCTGATCTGTTCGATCAGCCGCTGGGCGAATTCCGCGCCGTCGGCGCGGGTATAATAGGAATGGGTCATCGCCACGAATTCATCGCCCCCCATGCGCGCCAGAAACTCCCCGGCCTTCAGCACGGAACTCGCCCGGTCGGCGATGGCGCGCAGCACGGCGTCGCCCGCCGCGTGACCGTGGACGTCGTTGATTTCCTTGAAGCGATCGAGATCGATCGACAGGAGCGCGGTATGCGCACCCATGGAGACATGGCGCGTGCGACGGTTGAGATGCTCGATGAAGGCCGCCCGGTTGGGAATGCCCGTCAACGGATCGTGCAGCGAAAGATGGCGATAGCGCGCAACCGCCTGCTGGGTGGACTGGGCGTCGATGACATAGGTGGACAGCCCGAGCGCCAGCAGCAGCAGGGTCACGGCGATGGCGCCGCCGCCCATGATGGCCGGCGGCAGCAGGTTTTCGGGAATGACCACGCGCGGATCGAAGGCGAAGGACATCGAGGCCATGCCGGTATAATGCATCGACGCGATGGCCAGGATGAGAAATGTCACAGCGCTATATTGGCAGAAGCGGTTGAGAGGCCGCGCAACCCGGTTGACCGCAACGGCGCCCAGCACCGCCCCCAGCACCAGCGAGGCGATGACATAGGTCTGGTTCCAGAACAGCATGCCCTGAACATTATAGGCCGCCATGCCGGTATAATGCATGGCCGCGATACCGAGACCGAGCACCATGCCGCCCGCTTCCACCAGCGCGCTGCGCCCGGCATAGGCGGAAATGCCGAAACCGGCGGTCGTCGTGACAATGGCGATAAGCAGCGACAGTCCCGTCAGATAGGGATCGTAACCAACCTCGCCCGCCGCGACATAACCCAGCATCGCCACGAAATGGGTGGTCCAGATCGCCGCGCCGCCGTTTACGCCGGCCAGAAACAGCCAGTTCACCTTCTGCAACCCCGTCGCGAGACGTGCCCTTGAAAAAAGGCGTATCGTAACGAAGCTTCCCAACATGCAGACGAAGACCGCCGCGGCCGTGTATCGGAAGTCGTGATCGATGGTAAGGCACTGAAGAACTGTGAGCATGGGTGTCTACGCTATTGGAATTTTGCGCAGTCTTATCACTTGCCGGGTTTTCACGCCGTTTATATGCATGGATAAGTATATATTAAAGGTTGCAACAAACGAGTGCATTAGTTTCGACTAATGAAATCCATGCTAAGCACCGTGGAGAAACCGGCCGCTCTTGTCTTTATCCGCCGTTTGTATTATAGCGCCCGCACCCGTGTAGACACCCTTGGAGGCAACGCGGGCGGGATGGCGTCAAGCCTCTCCGGTTCAGGCCGCCTTGTTCGGCATGAACTCTCCAATAACCTCGAAAGGAATAGCCATGAGCAAAGAATCGTATGAGCTCAAGGCCGAGGCGCGCGAACGAGTTGGTAAGGGGTCCTCTCGTGAACTTCGCCGCAACGGTTTGATTCCCGCTGTCATCTATGGTGACAAGCAGGCCCCCATTTCCATCGCGCTCTCGACCAACGAAGTGACCAAGCGTATCCACGCCGGCGGCTTCATGACGACGGTTGCGACGATCGATGTCGACGGCAAGAAGATCAAGGTTCTCCCGAAGGATTACCAGCTTGATCCGGTCCGCGACTTCACCATGCATGTCGATTTCCTGCGCGTTTCGGGCAACACGCTCGTCAACGTCGAAGTTCCGGTTCACTTCGTCAACGAAGAAAAGTCGGACATCAAGATCGGCGGCGTTCTGAACATCGTTCGCCATACGGTCGAGTTCCACTGCCCGGCCAACGACATTCCGGAATTCATCACGGTTGATCTCGCCGGTCTGAAGATCGGTGACAACGTCCACATTTCGAATGTGAAGCTGCCGAAGAACATCACGCCGGTTATCGCCGACCGTGACTTCACGATCGCCACGATCGTCGCTCCGGCCGCAGGCGTTGCAGAAGAAACGACCGAAGAAGCTTCCGAGGAATAATCGGCGGCCGCAGGGCCGAACAGCTTTGCGCATAAAGGCCCGTTCCGGCACCGGAACGGGCCTTTTAGTTTTTATGAACTTTAAAACCAGAAAGCCGGTCGCCGGCACATCGCACGGCGGCTGTTTCAGCGTCGATTAACACTTCCATGAAACGATACCCTCGCGCTGTCGTGGAAACACCGAACGGACCGAGAAATATCGCGGGAAAACAGGGCTAATGCCGGCCCCCCGTAAAAATCTCTCCGGACGGGCGAAACGGGGCGCAGCAATTCTGGGGCAAAGGGTAGCTGCAATCGAACATGGCTCATTCCGTCGAAAGTCGCTTTATCGCGATTGTTTCCGGCGCACTTCTTACAGTGGTCGCCCCCCTCTTCACGCTTTTGCTGACGCTTTCCTATCACGAAGCCATCCGCAACCAGCGCAATCACCTTGAAATCCTGCTGTCGACCAATGCGCAGGCGCTCGCCCGCCCCCTGTGGGATCTTGACGACGACACCATAAACCAGATTACCGGCACCCTCATCTCCGATCCGATGATCAGAATGGTCGAGGTCAAGGACACGTCCGGTCAGCTCGATATCGTCCAGACAGCCGGCAGCGACATCATTCAGGACGCCGCCTCGACGACGCGCGAGGTGACCTACAAGACGACGAAGGGCTCCGTCACCGTCGGACAATTGACGGTCTATTACGACAATGTCAGCCTCCTCACCTCGTTGAGCCGTTCCGAACTGGCATTCATCACGATCTTCATACTCGCCATCCTCACCATCGTTCTGGCGGCCGTCGCCGGCAATCGCTTCATGGTGATCCGTCCGCTGATGCGGCTGGCAGCGGCAATCGAGGCAACGCGGCGCCTCGGCTCCCGCCACCACGTCGACTGGCGCTCGAAGGATGAGATCGGCCGCCTCGCCAAAAGCTTCAACGAAATGCAGACGCAGCTCGAAAAGGAAGAGCTGGAGATCAAGAACGCCCATGAACGCAAGACGGAAATCTACAACCGGACACCCGCCATGCTGTTCTCGCTCGACCGGTATGACCGGATTGCCGCCGTCAGCGATTATTGGGTACAGGCGACCGGCTACGACCGCTCGAAAATACTCGGCCTGAACTTTGCCGAGCTCATCCACCCCGATGACCGCTCCCTGTTCCAGCAGCGCAAGGCGGCAAACAGCTCATCCGATGCGTCCCATACCGGCATCACCGTGCGCTTCCATTGCATGGACGGTAGCGTGATGGATGCCCTCATTCTCGAAAAAGCCCTCGAGTCCGGTGATGCCGTACATCAGAGCATATGCCTGTGCGTCATGACGGATGTCACCGAATTGCGCCAGTCGGAAAAACGCAACCGCCAGCAAGCCATTTCCGACCATCTGACCGGCCTCTTCAACCGTCAGGGTTTCGAGGCGATCCTCGACCTGCAGATCCGCGAGGCGGACAGGAACGGCAGCGAACTGGCCTGCCTGTTCATCGACCTCGACCGCTTCAAGGCGATCAACGACAATCTCGGCCATGCGGCGGGCGACGCCGTTCTCAGACAATTTACATTGAAGCTCGCCCCCCTGCTCACGCCGCTGGACAGCGCGTCGCGGCTCGGCGGCGACGAATTCGCCATCCTGCTGGCCGGCGACAAGGTGGAAGAACGCGCTCTTGAGTTCTGCGAACGCATCTGCGCCATACTCGACACGCCCTTCGAGATTGGCGGCAACAGCATCAGCCTCAGCGCCAGCATCGGCATGGCGGTTTACCCTCTGCACGCGTCCAGCGCCTCCGAGCTTCTGCAGAATGCCGACATGGCCATGTATACCCGCAAGAGAACGGGCAAGAACGGCTCCCAGGTCTTTGACAGCTCGATCATGGACCGCGCGCGCGAACATGCGGAACTGGAACGGGATATGGCTCAGGCGCTGTCCGAGGACTGGTTCGAGGCTTATTTCCAGCCGATTCACGACCTCGCGACCGGCCAGACGGCGGGTTTCGAAGCGCTGCTGCGTCTCAACCACCCGGATAAGGGGCTGCTATCTCCGGCCGCCATCGTCAGCCTTGCGGAAGAAAACGGCACCATTCACCGCATCGGCAATGTCATTCTCGATCAATCGATCGCCAATCTCGCAAGGCTGTCGCGCCTGCCCGGAATGGAGCAGACCTATGTGGCGGTGAATTTTTCGCCGCTGCAATTCGAACCGGGATTGCCCACCCGCATTGCCGGCGTGCTGCATCGGCACGGCATTCGTCCCAGACGGCTGGTCATCGAAATAACCGAAGCCGTGATCATGAAGGACGATCCGCAAATCCGGGCGATCCTCAATGCCATCCACCAGCTCGGCTGCCGCATCGCGCTCGACGATTTCGGCACGGGTTATTCCTCGCTGAGCTACCTCAGCCGCTTTCCGGTCGATATCGTCAAGATCGACCAGTCCTTCACCCGCTCGATCTGCGACGATGCGATGGACATCAGGCAGCGCAACCGCATGCTGGTCGAAGGCATCGCGGCCATATCCCATAAGATGAACTGCGCCGTCATCGCCGAGGGTGTCGAGACCCAGGAACAGAAGGAGCTTCTCACCGAAATCGGCGCGGATTTCGGGCAGGGCTATTTCTTCGCGCGGCCACAACCGGTCGAAGGGCTGATCACCGCCTTCACTGCGGCTGCCGGTCAAGGCCGCACCGCGGTGCGGCAAGTGTGAACAGGCGGGAGCAGCCATGGGATTGATCCGCCTTTGCCTGACCCTTCTTGCTCTCGCCACGCCGGCCAGCGCGGCCAAGCTTTTCCTGACCACCGAGGTCTATCCGCCCTACAATCTGCAGGCCGGCGACGGCAGCGTGCAGGGCGTCTATTTCGACCAGCTCAAGATCGTGCTCGAGGACACCGGCACCAGTTACGAGGTCGCCGTCATGCCCTGGGCGCGGGCCATCGCATTGGCCACAACCCAGGCCATGCATTGCGTTTTCGCCACGGCAAGAACGCCCGAGCGGGAAGAACTCTTCAAATGGGTCTCACCGATCCATGTCGACCGCAACATCCTCGTGGCGCGCCGCGAGGCCAATATCAATCTCTCCAGCCTCGACGAAGCCCGAAAATACCGGGTGGGAACCCAGCGTGGCGACTATACCGAGGCGCTTCTGGAGAAGCTCGGTTTTTCGCAGGTGGATGTCGGCGCGGATTTCGCGATTACGCTCCACAAGCTGAAAGCCGGCCGCATCGACCTGATGCCCATGTCGGAAAGCACCTTCAGGGCGCTGCCGGCAGACACGTTCAAGGAGGTCATAACGCTGACACGGCAACAGCTGGGCCTCGCCTGCAACAGGAGCGTTCCCGATGCTCTCATCGCGAAGTTACAGGCCCGGCTGGACAGGCTGATTGCCGATGGAACGCAGCAGCGGATATTCGACCGCTACAATCTCGTCAGCCCCTGAGCGGCGGCGCGACATCCGCAAAAATCGACAGGAGCCGGCGCTGCGTCAAAAGCCAGTTCCATAAAAAGATTGACAGGCGGTCCATTTCGGGGTGGTGACAGTCGCATCAACCGGCAAAACGCGGACATGCTCCATGAAGATCATCGCAGGACTTGGCAATCCCGGCGCACAATATGCGGGAAACCGTCACAATATCGGCTTCATGGCCGTCGATGCGCTGCAGCGCCTGCCTTCCTTTTCGCCCTGGTCGAAGAAGTTCAGGGCGGAGATTTCCGAAGGCGAAATCGGCGGCGAAAAGGTTCTGCTGATGAAGCCGCTGACCTATATGAACCTTTCCGGCGACTCCGTCGGCGAGGCGATGCGTTTCTTCAAGCTTGCGCCCGCCGATATCATCGCCATCCATGACGAACTGGATCTGCCGGCCGGCCGCGCCCGCATCAAGACCGGCGGCGGCCATGGCGGCCATAACGGCCTGAAGTCCCTCGATGCCCATTGCGGCAGGGAGTATCGCCGTCTGCGCCTCGGCATCGGCCATCCCGGTGACAAGGAGCGGGTGCACGGCCACGTGCTCGGCGACTTCGCCAAGGCCGACCGGGTCTGGCTCGATCCGCTTCTCGACGCCATTGCCGACAATGCCGCCATGCTGGTGAAATCAGAGGATTCGCAGCTGATGAACAAGCTGGCGCTTGCGACGGGCAGCAAGCCCGAGGCCGAGAAGCCGGCCAAGGCAGCCAAACCCGCCGCACAATCCCACATTCATCAGGCACGCAACAGCGCCCAGCCCAAAAAGCTGCCGGAAACCGGCCCGATGGCCGAAATGCTGAAGCGCATGTTCGGCAAGAAGGACTAGGCCGCGAATGACTTCGCAGACCATCGTCCTGCGCGAGGCGGGAGCCGGCGATCTGCCCGATTTGCTCGCACTCTACCAAACACTCAATCCGTCCGATCCTGTATTGACGGCGCAAGAGGCAAGCGCGGCCTTCGCCGCCGTGCTCTCCCAGCCGGGCCTGACCGTGTTTGTGGCAACCGATAACGGAAAAGCCGTCGCGACCGCCACGCTTCTGATTGCTCCGAACCTGACCCGCGCCGCCCGCCCCTATGCCTTCATTGAAAACGTGGTGACACTGGAGGCCCGTCAGGGTCGAGGATACGGCCGCGCGGTCGTTCGCCACGCCGTTGAGGTCGCCTTCGCCGCGAACTGTTACAAGGTGATGCTGCTGACCGGCCGAGAACGCCCGGAAGTTCATGCCTTCTACGAAAGCTGCGGTTTTGTTCAGAACAAGACCGGTTTCCAGATCCGGCAAGACTAGGGAGCAAAGCGACCCTTCATCCCTGTGCTTGTCACAGGGATCCAGCCGACGCGCGTCTGCGCGGCGAGAAGAGTCCTTTCAGTCCAAGAACTTGGACTGGCTGGATTCCTGTGACAAGCACAGGAATGAGGGTCGAACTCCGCACCATGACCAGACGGCATCCCGCTCGGCACCCGTTACACTGCATAACGCTCACTCTTCCGGCTCGGTCGTAAACATCAGCGGAAATCCCGCCTCCTTGCCGAGATCGGTCGCCTCCTTGGCCTTGGTCTCGGCGATATCGCGTTCGCAGACGACCACAACGGCGCTGCCGAAGCGATGTGCCGTCATCATCACCCGGTGGCCGGTTTCCTCTGCCATTCGGAAGACGGCCTTCAGCACCACGGTGACGAAGTCGCGCGGCGTATAATCATCGTTCAGCAGAATGACCTTGTAGAGCTTCGGCCGCTCCAGCTTCGGTCTCACTCTCGGTTTGGGCTTGAGATCGACAGGGCTGTCACTCATCATCGTCGCTCGTGCCTGTCGTTCATCGTGGTTGTTCATGGAAAACCCCGTTGATGACGAAAGATCGGTGGCCCGACCCGCCTATATTGCGCCGCAACCACGCCATCGACAAGCCCGGCACGGTGCCGGCGCGAAATTCCACGCCATTCACCGGGCTTTGCCCGCCCAAATCGGCCCGCGGGCTTGACCTTGCCCTGCCGTTTCCGCAAAAGGCTCCTCAACGAATTCTTTCAAACGGACAGGTTTTAAGCCATGGGCTTCAAATGCGGTATCGTTGGATTGCCGAATGTCGGCAAGTCCACCCTCTTTAACGCGCTGACAAAAACGGCCGCCGCACAGGCCGCCAACTATCCCTTCTGCACCATCGAGCCGAACACCGGCGAAGTCGCGGTTCCGGATGCGCGCATGAAAATCCTCGCCGACATTGCCGGCTCGAAGGAAATCATCCCCACCCGCATCTCCTTCGTCGACATTGCCGGCCTGGTGCGCGGCGCCTCGAAGGGCGAAGGCCTCGGCAACCAGTTCCTCGCCAATATTCGCGAAGTCGACGCCGTGGTGCACGTTCTGCGCTGCTTCGAGGATGACGACATCACCCACGTCGAAGGCCGCATCAACCCCGTCGCCGATGCCGAAACCATCGAGACCGAGCTGATGCTCGCAGACCTCGAAAGCCTGGAGCGCCGCACGGAACAGACCCGCAAGCGCGCCACCGGCAAGGACAAGGAATCGCTGGCGCAGCTGCCGCTGATGGAAGCCTCGCTGAAGCTTCTCAACGACGGCAAGCCGGTCCGCACCCTGCTCTCCACGCTCGATGCCGAAGAGATGCGCATCCTTCAGGGTCTTAACCTCCTCACCGCACATCCGGTCCTTTATGTCTGCAACGTCGCCGAAGGCGACGCCGTCGACGGCAACGAACACACGAGGGCGGTCGCCGAGATGGCCAAGGCCCAGGGTGCTGAAACCGTCATCATCTCCGCAGCGATCGAATCCGAAGTCGCGCAGCTTCCCGATGAAGAGGCGAAGGAATTTCTCTCCGCCCTCGGTCTTGAGGAGGCGGGTCTCGACCGGCTGATCCGCGCCGGCTACAAGCTGCTCGACCTCATCACCTATTTTACCGTCGGCCCGAAGGAATGCCGCGCCTGGACCATCGAGCGCGGCACCAAGGCCCCGCAGGCCGCCGGCGTCATCCATTCGGATTTCGAACGCGGCTTCATCCGCGCCAACACCATCGCCTATAACGACTATGTCGCCTTCAAGGGCGAAGTCGGCGCCAAGGAAGCCGGCAAGGCCCGCGACGAAGGCAAGGAATATGTGGTTCAGGACGGCGACGTCATCCACTTCCGCTTCAATACCTGATGTCCTCCGGAGCGCGCCTGGGGAAGATCGCTTCCCTTGAGGCGCCAGGGCGCCGTCATTGCCGCTTTTTCCTTCTCCTCAAGGGGGGAGAAGATGGCGCGAGAGGTCGGGATGAGGCAGCGCGCTCTGCGAATATCGCGCCCGCCGCCTACTCATCCCGCTGCCGCCACCTCCTCTTTCTCGGGGAGAAGGCGATAGCCGCACCCGCGCGTTTCGCAGCATTCCCATTCCATGGCGCATCTTCAATTTGACCTTTACGTAAAAGGAAAAATCCTCTTAGATGCGCAAACACTGACTGTGCGAAGGGAGGATACCATGACGCCGGTCGCGACCTATGCCTATGAGGATTTTTCCGTCGGGCAGGAATTTCCCCTTGGACCGCAATCGATTTCCGCAGAGCAGATCGTTGCTTTTGCCAGTGAATTCGACCCGCAACCGATGCACCTTTCCGAAGAAGCAGGCCGCCAGAGCATACTTGGCGGGCTGGCGGCATCCGGCTGGCACACCTGCAGCCTGCTGATGCGGATGATGGCAGACAGCTACATCGCCAATTCGACCTCGCAGGGCAGCCCCGGCATCGATTACGTCGACTGGAAGAAACCGGTTCTGGCCGGAGACACGCTTTCGGGCAAATCCATCGTCCTGGAGCAGCGCCCTTCCGCGTCGCGCCCCGGCATCGGCCTCGTGAAATTCCGCCACGAGCTTCACAACCAGCGCGGCCTGCTGGTCGCGCAGGGCGAAAACACCGTGATGTTCCTGATGCGGACGAATGGAGGCCTCGCGGCATGAGACTGGCGGAACTCTCACCGATCGGCGAACGCGTCACCCTCGACACGCTGCATTTTTCCGCCGAGGACATCATCCGTTTCGCCCGCGACTTCGATCCTCAGCCCTTTCATCTCGATGCCGAAGCCGCGAAGAACAGTGTTTTTGGCGGCCTCTGCGCCTCTGGCTGGCACACCGGCGCAGGCTGGATGAAGTGTTTCCTGTCCCATTGGGCAAAGGAGGTCAAAAGGCTGAAACAGCAAGGCCTCGAACCACCGCGGCTTGGCCCCTCCCCGGGTTTTCGCGAACTCAAATGGAAGAAGCCGGTTTTCGCTGGCGACGACGTGACCTACTTCGTCACGCTGCTCGATGCCCGCCCGCTGGAATCCCGCGCCGGCGTCTGGCTCAACACCACCTTCAACGAAGGTGTAAACCAGTCGGGCGAAACCGTGCTGACGTTCCAGAGCGGGGTTCTGGAATTCGAATAGGCGCTGGCCCATCTCAATCCGCGGCGATACCTTTTCCGGAAGAATCGCAGCGGGCAGATAAATATGAATGATATTCTAAAAGGTTATGCCAAAGCCGCGACGCCGGAGCTGATTTCCAGATTCGACGGACTGGACTGTGGAGAGATTTACGCACCCGTCATCGACCTGCTGCCGACGACACCGTCCCGGATCGCGGATATCGGCAGCGGCACCGGGCGCGACGCCGCCTGGTTTGCCGCGCGGGGGCATGATGTTCTCGCCGTCGAACCGGTTGGAGAGCTTCGTGAACCCGGCATGCGATTGCATCCATCGAACAGAATAACCTGGCTGGACGACACTTTGCCCGCACTGGCGAAGGCTCGCCGCCATGGCGTCTTCGATCTGGTTGCCCTGTGCGGCGTCTGGCACCACATCGATCACCGGGTGAGGCAAGCCGCGATGGCAAGCCTCTCAGCGATGACGGCGCCGGGCGGATTGCTGATCATGTCGCTGCGTCACGGCCCGGCGCCGAAGGGCCGTCGCGCCTTTGCCATTTCCCCGGCGGAAACCATGGACGAGGCCGTCCATCTCGGCTTCACGCTCATCAGACAGGCGGAGGTCGACTCCATTCAGCCGGAAAACCGCGCTCTGGGTGTTCACTGGACATGGATCGCCTTGCGAAGGACCAGCCAAAAACGCAGGCTGCCGCAGCAGCGCTGAACCGTTCCTTCGGCCTCAGTGGCCTGAAAATTCCACCAGCGTCCGCACCTCGACGCCAAGATCCTCCAGCTTCTTGCGGCCGCCGAGATCGGGCAGATCAATGACGAAGCAGGCGGAGACGATCTCCGCACCCATCTGCCGCAAAAGCTTGACCGCGCCTTCGGCAGTGCCGCCGGTCGCGATCAGATCGTCGACCAGAATGACCTTCTCGCCCGGCTGCACGGCGTCCACATGCATTTCCATCTCATCGACGCCATATTCCAGGCTGTAGGCGACCCGTACCGTCGTGTGCGGCAGCTTGCCCTTCTTGCGGATCGGCACGAAACCGGCCGAAAGCTGATGCGCCACCGCCCCGCCCAGAATGAAGCCGCGCGCCTCCATGCCGGCGATCTTGTCGATCTTCGTTCCCGCATAGGGCTGCACAAGCTCGTCCACCGCCCGGCGGAAAGCCCGCGGATTGCCGAGCAGCGTCGTAATATCCCGAAAGATGATGCCCGGCTTCGGATAGTCGGGAATGGAACGGATGGCAGCGGCAAGCTCCGAAGCGATAACGGTCATGGTATTTCCATAGATGGGATGGATCAGAAGGTTCGGGCCACCCTATCAACTTGCCGGCTGCGGACCAACTAAAAAGGACCGGCGCAGACAACGGCCTTCGTCTGTCGGCACGGAACCAAGCGACCCGGGGCGCACGAGCCGTGATGAGGGCAGCAGCCCTCGTCAGGCCGGCCATGAAAAAGCCCCCACGGAAGACCGTGGGGGCCGGTGACGTCAGCCAGTTGAAACAGGCTCAATGTTCCTTGTTGGCGTAGACCGATTTCTTGGTGAGATAGATCAGCGCCGTGAAGATGAACAGGAAAACCATGACCATGAAGCCGGTGCGCTTGCGCTGTTCCAGATGCGGTTCCGCCGCCCACATCAGGAAAGCGGAGACATCCTTGGAATATTGGTCCACCGTCTGCGGCGCGCCGTCGTCATAGGTCACCTGATCGGCGCTGATCGGCGGCGCCATCTTCAGCGACGCTGCGCTGACGAAATACGGGTTGAAATGCGTGCCTTCCGCAACTTCGACGCCGGCCGGCGGGTCCTGATATCCGGTCAGCAGCGCATGGATATAATCCGGGCCGCCTTCCTGATAACCGCCGACGATCGGGATCATGTCGATGATGAATTGCGGGAAGCCGCGCTCCACGCCGCGCGCCTTGGCAAGCAGCGACATGTCGGGCGGCGCGGCCCCGCCATTGGCGGCGGCCGCCGCCTCATGGTTCGGGAACGGCGAGGGGAAATGGTCGGAAGGCACGGCCTTGCGATTATACATTTCGCCATCGGCATTCGGTCCGTCCTGCACCTCATATTCGGCGGCGAAAGCCTTCACCTGGTCTTCCGAATAGCCGAGATCCCCCAGCGTGCGGAACGAAACGAGGCTCATCGAATGGCAGGCGGAGCAGACTTCCTTATAGACCTTGAGACCGCGTTGCAGCTGACCCTTGTCGTATTTGCCGAAAGGTCCGGCAAAGGACCAGCTCTGTTCCTCGGGCTTGATGACCGGGAAGTGGCCGCCGGCAATTGCATGTTCGGTCTTCGAGGCAAGGTCATGGCTCTCCTCGGCCGCAAAGGCGGCGGAGGAACAGCCGATGGCGGCGATAAGCGCGATGCTCGTGAGAAGCGTCTTCATTGTCGTCATCCTTCCTTCGCGCTCAGATCTGGGCGGCCGCTGGCGCGGCACCCTTCTTGGCGGCGTTCTTTTCGAGAACGGCCTCGGTAATCGAATTCGGAATACGCCGCGGCGTTTCGACCAGACCGAGGATCGGCATGATGACGAGGAAGAAGCCGAAATAATAGAGCGTTCCGAGCTGCGACATGACGACATAGACGCCTTCCGCAGGACGTGAACCCAGCCAGCCGAGCAGGATGGCGTTGACCACGAACAGCCAGAAGAACATCTTGTACCAGGGACGATAGACGGCGGAGCGAACCTTCGACGTATCGAGCCAGGGCAGGAAGAACAGCACGATGATCGCGCCGAACATCACGAGAACGCCACCGAGCTTGGAATCGATCGGCCCGATATTGAAGGTGATGGCGCGCAGCATCGCGTAGAACGGCAGATAATACCATTCCGGCACGATATGCGCCGGCGTCTTCAGCGGATCCGCCATGATGTAGTTATCAGGGTGGCCGAGGAAGTTCGGCATGTAGAAGATGAACCAGGCATAGGCGATGAGGAACACCGAAACGCCGAGCGCATCCTTCAGCGTCGCATAGGGCGTGAAGGGAACCGTATCGGTCTTGCTCTTCACTTCCACGCCGGTCGGATTGGTCTGGCCGGTCACATGCAGCGCCCAGATGTGCAGGATGACGACACCCGCAATCATGAACGGCAGCAGATAGTGGAGCGCGAAGAAGCGGTTGAGCGTCGGATTGTCCACCGCAAAGCCGCCGAGCAGGAACTGCTGGATCCATTCACCCACGAGCGGGAAAGCCGTGAAGAAGCCGGTGATGACGGTCGCACCCCAGAAGGACATCTGGCCCCAGGGAAGCACGTAGCCCATGAAGCCCGTCGCCATCATCAGCAGGTAGATCACGCAGCCGAGAATCCAGAGGATTTCGCGCGGCGCCTTGTAGGAGCCGTAATAAAGGCCGCGGGCAATGTGCAGATAGACCGCGATGAAGAAGAACGACGCACCGTTGGCATGCATGTAGCGCAGCAGCCAGCCATGGTTGACGTCACGCATGATCTTTTCGACGGAATTGAAGGCAACCGTCGTCTCCGCGGCATAATGCATGGCAAGCACGACGCCGGTGAGGATCTGCACGATCAGCATGACGGAAAGCATCGCGCCGAACGTATAGGCGTAGTTCAGGTTACGCGGGACAGGGTAGGCAACGAAGCTGTCATAGATCAAGCGCGGCAAGGGAAGCCGCGAATCGATCCACCTTTCGATGCCGGTGGACGGCTGATAACTGGAATGACCACTCATGAATATCTGTCCCCTTATCCGATCTTGATCACGGTATCGGATGTGAATGCAAATGTCGGGATGGCGAGGTTTTCCGGCGCCGGACCCTTACGTATGCGGCCCGCCGTATCGTAGTGCGAGCCATGGCAGGGACAGAACCATCCGCCGAAATCGCCGGCCTGGCCGAGCGGAACGCAACCGAGATGGGTGCAGGAGCCGATCATGACGATCCAGTTTTCCTTGCCCTGGCCGGCGGAACGGTCGATGTCCGTCGCCTGCGCATCGGCAGCGATGTTGGCATTGCGCGCCACCGGATCCTTGAGATCGCCAAGGGCGACGGCCTTGGCTTCATCGATTTCCTTTTCCGTGCGGTTGCGGATGAAGATCGGCTTGCCGCGCCACTTCACCGTCAGCGACATGCCCGGCTCGACCGCCGCCACATCCACCTCGATGGAGGCGAGCGCCAGCGTCGATGCATCGGGGCGCATCTGGTCGATGAAAGGCCATGCGACTGCAGCGGCGCCAACGACGCCCGTCATTCCGGTTACTAGATATAGAAAATCGCGACGGGTCGGTTCACCCGAGGCGTCGTGATTGGTTACGTGCTCGCTCACCGCTACACCATCCTCTGCGCTGTTTTTGCCGTAAATCGCATGAGTCCTCCCGCTATGATTTGATCCAAGACAAACTCCGTCCCACCGTCCTGGTCATTCTCGCGGCATTAGAGAAACCGCGTCATTGTGTTTGATCGCAAAATATTGACTGACTTGGCAAGAGCAAAGCACACAAAGCTGCCGTAATTCTGCCTGAAGGGCCGGATTTGTTTCTCATTTTTTCCCTGCCCTTGGCAGGCGGGCAACATTGTGCACACCCCTGCGCCATGTTAGGAGACGCGCAGGGAGAGCTTGGAAAGCAGGGATTCGGATGACGGCGAAGCTCGCTTGCATGGTCTCCACGGCGGTGGCTGCCGTTCTTTTTCTCGCAAGCCTGCGTTATGTGACGGATTTCTGGCTTCTCGCCTTCGTCACCAGTTTCCAGCTCCACGTCGCCATTGCCTGTATCCTGCTGTCGGGCCTCGTCTTTTGGCTGACGCGCGATGCGGTCGCCGCCCTGCTTCTGGTCTGGTCGCTCGCGCTCGCCGTCCATGCCGTCGTCATGCTCCTGGAATTCTCCACCGCCGCAACCGCAGCGCCCGATGCCCGGCCTTTCCGGCTCCTGTCCTTCAACGTGCTGATGGACAATGCCGCCAATGCGGATGCGATTGCCGACACCATTCTCGATTCGGGCGCGGATGCGGTCTATCTGTTCGAAGCGGCGGCGCTGCAATCGGCTCTGCCGCGTCTGCAGCAAACCTATCCCTACAGGCTCGGCTGTTTTGCCGGAACGCCGGGATGCGACCTGTTGATCCTGTCGAAGCGGCCATTGCTGGAAGGCCGTTTCCACAGTCTCAGCGATCTGCGCCGGGACCGCTTCGCAATCGCCGGCATCGATCTCGACGGCACGGAGCTGACGCTTGCCGCCGGGCACATCACCAAACCCTATTTCGACGATTATCACCGCGACGAGCTGGATGAAGTCAGCGAAATTCTCTTTCGTGTCACCGGGCCGCTCATTCTGGCCGGAGACTTCAATTCGGCGAGCATCGCCCCCGACATGCGGGCGTTCCTCGCCGCCAACGACCTGAGGAAAGCGGCCTTCGAACCGGCCACATGGCCGACGGAGGCCGGCCGCTTCGGCATTGCCATCGACCACGTCTTCGCCCGCGCACCGGCGATCCTGACGAAGACGGCGCGCCTGCCCGAAAGCCTCGGCTCCAACCATTACGGGCTGATCTCGGATTTCATGATCGGCCGGTAACGGCAGACGCAAACCATGAGAAAACGGCGGCCCGAAAGCCGCCATTATCCTGTTCACGAGCGCACCGGGTGCGGTTTAGAACTCTGCCCAGTCCTGCGCCGATGCCGCCTGCCGCCCGCCCCCGAAGGCGGCGGCGATCTTGTGTCCCATCGCGCGTGCCGGCGAAGGCTGAGGAACGGAGGTCGGAGCGGCGACAAGGACAGTCTCCGCCGCCTCCCGCAGCCTGAACTGCGCCAGAAGCGCATTGAGGGCGCTTGCCTGTGACGCGAGGCTGCCGCTCGCCGCCGTCGTCTGTTCCACCATGGCCGCGTTTTTCTGGGTCCCCTGGTCCATCAGGTTCACGGCGGAACTGATTTCCGAAAGGCCGGTCGACTGTTCGCGCGTGGAGACGACGATGGATGCCACGTGGCGGTTGATCTCACGCACCTCCTCGACGATTCCCGCCAGCGCCTCGCCGGTCTTGCCGACCAGCGTAACACCCTCGCGCACCTGCTCGCCGGAGCGGTTGATGAGAACCTTGATCTCCTTGGCGGCGTTGGCGGAACGCTGCGCCAGCTCGCGCACCTCCTGCGCCACCACGGCAAAACCCTTGCCGGCATCACCCGCCCGCGCCGCCTCAACCCCGGCATTCAGGGCCAGAAGGTTGGTCTGAAAGGCGATCTCATCGATGACACTGATGATATTGCTGATCTCATTGGCGGATTTTTCGATGTCCTGCACCGCCAGAACCGTGCGGGTGACGATCTGGCCGGACATTTCCGCACTTTCACGTGCCCGTTCCACGATCTGGCCGGCCTCGGCGGCGCGATGGGCCGAATCCTTCACCGCCGTCGTCACCTCTTCAAGCGCCGCGGCGGTCTCCTCGACCGAAGCGGCCTGCTGCTCGGTGCGGCGGGAAAGATCGCCCGCCGCCGCCAGGATTTCACCGGCGCCGGCATCGATGACCCGGGCGTTTTCACCCACCGAACGCAACGCCGCCTGCAGCGTCGCGACGGATTCGTTGAAATCGCCGCGCAAACCGTCAAGCCGCTCGGCAAAGGCGATTTCCAGACGGCAGGTCATGTCGCCCTGCGACAGTTTCTTCAGTCCGGCACCAAGGTTTTCAACCGCAAAACGGACCTCTTCCGCCTCGCGCGCCTTCTGTGCCTCGTGCTCCAGACGCTCACGCTCGCTCAGGCTGCGATTGGCCTCGGTTTCCCGCTCCAGACGCTCACGCTCGACGGCATTGTCGCGGAACACGGCAACGGCGGCCGCCATTTCGCCGATCTCGTCCTTGCGGCCGGAATGCGGAATGGAACTGACCGTGTCGCCTGCCGCCAGTCCGTTCATGGCGCGGGTGATGTCGTTGATCGGGCGCGAGATACGCAGGAAACTGAAGAGCGCGGCGACCAGCGCGACCGCGGCGGCGACCAGCATTGCGCCAAGCGACATGAAGAAGGCGAATTGTCCGGCCGCTTCCGCCGCCTGCTGATCCGCCAGACCACGTTGACGATTATCCTCGATCATCTCTTTCATCAGCGCGCCGGCGGCATTGCCCACCGGCGTCATGCTGGCGACCTGCGCCCGCGCGGCATCGATATCGCCGGTGACAACGATTTTTTTCAGCTCCGCCCCCATGGTCTCATAATTTGCGACCATGACATTCAGGCGCTGGAATTTTTCGATGATGGAGGGGATCTTCAATTCGGCGGCATAGGCGTCAAACGCCTGCATGCGCTCTTCCTGCGCCTTCAATATGCGCTGGAACAGGGCGTTCCGCGCTTCCGGAGTGGCGGAAGTCATGACAGCCAGATAATTGCGGCGAATATCGTTGAGCCTGTCGCCAAGATCGGCAATAGCCAATGACCGCTCCATGCGCAGAACGATATTGCTGGCCTGCCGATCCATCTCCGCAACGGATCGCATGCTTGCGATCCCCTGGGCGATGGAAAAAAGAACGGTGACGCCGAACAATGCCGGCAGAAGAATACGAATTCTGAAAATATGCATTGTTTTCCATCCACAAAAATGAGCGCGTTCCTCCCGCGGCCATTTTTGTGGCATGCACCGATAAACAAGAGCTTACCGCCACATTATAAATTTTAGGTTGAATAAAACTTTCACAAAAGGCCGTCGCGAAGCTGTTGGCAACCAAAGATTTTATATTTTATGCATATTTGAAGAACCGCATGGCGACCCCTCACGGTCCTCAGGCCGTCTCCTCGGCCGCGAGAAAACCGCCCGACTGCCGCGCCCAGAGTTCCGAATAAAGCCCGCCCTGCGAGACCAGATCGGCATGCGTGCCTTGCTCGACGATGCGCCCCTGATCCATCACGATCAGCCTGTCGAGGGCGGCGATGGTGGACAGCCGGTGGGCGATGGCCAGCACCGTCTTGCCCTGCATCAGCTCGTCCAGATTGCTCTGGATCGCCGCCTCCACCTCCGAATCGAGCGCCGACGTCGCCTCGTCGAGCACGAGGATCGGCGCATCCTTCAGCATCACGCGGGCGATGGCGATGCGCTGGCGCTGACCGCCGGAGAGTTTCACCCCCCGTTCGCCCACATGCGCGTCGAAACCCGTCCTGCCACGCTGATCTTCCAGCCTTTCGATGAAATCATCCGCCTTCGCCCGTCGCGTCGCCTCCCGCAGCTGCGCTTCGGTGGCATCCGTGCGACCGAACATGATGTTGTCACGGATGGAGCGGTGCAGCAGCGAGGTATCCTGCGTCACCATGCCGATATGCGCGCGCAGCGATTCCTGGGTCACGCTGGCGATATCCTGGCCGTCGATCAGGATGCGGCCTTTCTCGACATCGTAAAACCGCAGGAGAAGGTTGACGAGTGTGGATTTGCCCGCGCCCGAGCGTCCGACGATCCCGACTTTTTCGCCCGCCTTGATATCGAGGTTGAGCCTGTCGATGACGCCATTCGCCCGTCCATAGTGGAAACTGACGTTCTCGAAGCGGATGCTGGGCTTTTTGACCTCCAGCACCGCCGCATCCGGCGCGTCGACGAGACCGATCGGTTGCGAGATCAATTCTGCGGCATTCTGCACCGTGCCGAAATTGCGCATGATGCCATTGAACTGCGTCATCAGCCGGCCAAGCAGGAAGTTGAGGCGCAGCACCAGCGCCAGCGTGAAGGCCACCGCACCGGAACTGATGCGCCCCGACAGCCACAGATCGATGCACAGCGCCGCCATGGAGGTGATCATCACGCCTGACAAGAGCGCCATGGAGGCACGCACGCCGGTGATGAACCGCGTGAAGGTCATGGTCGCGTTCTGGAAGATGTCGAAGCCCTGCCGCATGTAGCGGTCATTCGCATCGTCGCGTCCGAACAGCCGCAGCGTCTGGATATTGCTATAGGCATCCACCATGCGGCCGGAAAGCATGGAGGCGGCTTCCGCCGTCTCTTTCGAATGGTGGCGGATGCGCGGCACGAAATAACGCGCCAGCGCCGAAAAGATCAGCACCCAGACGAGAACGACAAGCGCCAGCCGCCAGTCCAGCCCGCCGATCAGAAACAGCATAGAGACGGAATAGATGCCGACGAACCAGACGCTTTCCATCAGCGAGGTGACGAGGTCACCCGCCGCCTGCCCGCCGGACCAGACCTTGGTGACGATGCGTCCGGAAAAATCATTCTGGAAAAAGGAAAGCGATTGCCGCGCCACATGCATGTAGGACTGCCAGCGCACCAGATTGTAAAAACCGGGCGTGATGATCTGTTGGTCCACCAGTGCCGTAATCATCGTGACGACGAAGCGCACGACGCCGATCAGCACCAGCATGCCGACGAGTTCGCCGCCATGGGCAGCCAGAAGCCCGGCCCAGCCCTCTTCCGGTTTCACCGTCGAGAGAATATCCACCAGCCGCCCGACGAACCAGAACAGCGCCGCCTCGATGGCCGCCGTCAGCCCGCCGAGCACCAGCATGGCGAAAAACGGCGCCTTGGCCTGCCTGATGTAGAACCAGATGAAGGCGAATGTGTTTTCGGGTGGCCGCAAATCGTCTTTGCGGGCGAAGGGCTTTATCCAGTTCTCGAAATACTCGAAGATGCGGGGAATGACCATGATCCGGATATAGGCGGATTCCCCTCTCGGGAACAGCCGCAGAGCCTTTGGGAAGAGATTATATTTCGGTAACATTCGTGAAATGAAAAAGGGCGGCGAATGTTCCGCCCACCCTTCAATCGAGCCGACTGGATTTGCGCATTGGTAACATCCGCACTCCGTCACCACGTCGTCAGATGGGAAGAAGAACTGAGCCAATTGCCCCGACGTCATCCTCGGGCCTGTCCCGGGGATATGCAACATCTTGATTTTATTCAACGTGATTAGATCCTCGGCACAGGACCGAGGATGACGTCAAGAGAATGCGCGCCTTCGCCACCAGGATGATGGGAAGGCAGCCCGGTGAAATTTCAAACCGGAGAGCAGTGGATCAAGACCGGCATAACGGCGGCGAGGCTTTAACCCATTGCGCGAAAAGGGCGGGAAACCATGCTTCCCGCCCTCTCTCTTTGCTTATTCCGCCGCCACTTCCGCGTCGTGGTCGGCGATGAAACCGCCGGACTGGCGCCGCCACAGATCGGCATAGATGCCGCCCATCGCCACCAGTTCCGTATGACTGCCCGCCTCGACGATCTGGCCCTTGTCGAGGATGATCAGCCGGTCCATTTCCGTCAGCGTCGAAAGGCGGTGGGCGATCGCAATCACCGTCTTGCCTTCCATCAGCGAGAACAGGTTCTCCTGGATCGCCGCCTCGACTTCGGAATCGAGCGCCGAGGTCGCCTCGTCCAGCACCAGGATCGGTGCGTTCTTGAGGAAGACGCGGGCGATCGCGATACGCTGGCGTTGGCCGCCGGAGAGCTTTACGCCGCGCTCGCCCACCTGGGCATCGAGACCCTGGCGACCATGCATGTCGACCAGCGTTTCGATGAAGTCCCAGGCATTCGCCCGCTTCGCCGCCGCGATCACCTGCTCGTCCGTGGCCTCGGGATGGCCATAGGCGATGTTGTCGCGGATCGACCGATGCAGCAGCGAGGTATCCTGCGTCACCACGCCGATCAGCTCGCGCAGGCTGTCCTGCGACACCTTGGAAATGTCCTGCCCATCGATGGTGATCCTGCCGGCCTCGAGATCATAGAAGCGCAGCAGCAGGTTCATCAGCGTCGTCTTGCCGGCGCCCGAGCGCCCGACGAGACCGACCTTTTCGCCCGGCTTGATATCCAGCGTCAGCCCGTCGATCACGCCCTTGTTCTTGCCGTAGTGGAAGCGGACGTTGTCATAACGGATGGCGCCCTGCGGTGCCGCAAGCTGCGGCGCCTTGGCGACATCGACGATATCGTGCGGTTTCGTCATCATCGACATGCCGTCATAGACCGTGCCGATGTTTTCGAACAGCGACGTGACTTCCCACATGATCCACTGCGACATGCCGTTGACGCGCATGGCAAGGCTGATGGCGATGGCGACCGAACCGGCCGTCACCGAACCCTGCATCCAGAAATAAAGACCGAGCGCCGCCGTGGAAAACAGCACCACGGCATTGTTGAGGTCGATCAGGATGTTGAAGCCGGAAATCTTGCGCATCTGGCGGTGAACGGTGCCGAGAAACACGTTCATGCCCTCACGCGCATATCTCTCCTCACGGCCCGCATGGGAAAACAGCTTGATCGTCGAGATATTGGTGTAGCTGTCGACGATCCGGCCCGTCATCAACGAGCGCGCATCGGCCTGTTCCTGCGCCAGCCGGCCGAGTTTCGGCACGAAATAGGCAAGAATGCCCATATAGATACCGAGCCAGGCCAGCAGCGGAATGACCAGCCGCCAGTCCGCCGCCGCCACCATGAACAGCATCGAGACGACGAAGCTGATGGCGTAGACAAAGACGTCGATCACCTTCAGCGCCACTTCGCGGATCGCCAGCGCCGTCTGCATCACCTTGGTCGAGACCCGGCCCGCAAACTCGTTGGCGAAGAAGTTCATCGAGTGACGCAGCAGGAAACGGTGCATTTTCCAGCGCGCGATCATGCCGAAATTGCCGGCAAGCGTCTGGTGCATCGTCATGGTGTGGATCGCGCCCATCAGCGGCAGCAGGAAGAGCACCAGCCCTGCCATGACGATCAGATGCCAGCCCTCATCGGCAAAAAACGTCTCGCGATTGGCCGTGGAAAGCCAGTCGACGATATTGCCGAGGAATTTGTAGAGCATGGCTTCCGCAATGGCGATGCCCATGGACATCAGGCCGAGCAGCAGCAGCCACGGCCATGCTGGCTTCACATAATGCCACAGGAACGGCAGCAATTTCTTCGGCGGCACGGCGGGCGTCGAAGACGGAAAAGGATCGAGGCGTTTTTCAAACCAGCCAAACATAGGCCAAGCTCCGGCAATCAATCGCCCCATCGTGAAAGGTGAGCGGACGCAAATATGGCTCACGACGGAACGGAGAAGTCTTTGAATATGGCTGAGACAGCCACATGACGAATCGAATTATGGGAAACGCGGACGAACCGCGGAAGAACACCTAGGCCAGCAGCGGCACGACTGGGGCCGGGAGGCGAAAGCGAACGTACATATCCATGCGAACCTCCCTGAGCTGGTGTTGAAGATGTGGCCTTGTAGCGTAAAAATTAATCATTGACCAGCCGGAAAGACAGCGGATGCGTGAGAAAATACGCGATTGCGGTGAATAAGCCGAAGCGGGCGGAAGTGACCCGTGAAGGTCTCCGCCCGTCAAGCCAATCCGGCCTGGCCTTATTCGGCTGCGTCCTGCGCCTGCCCGCCTTCATATTCGGCAACCAGCGCGGCCATTCCGGCCTGCGTATGGCGCTTCAGTTCCCGGCGGTCGCTGGGTTGCGGTGCAAAGGTCACGGTCAGGCCCGTATCCCGCACCGTACCGATGGCAAAGGACGCGCCGGACAACATGCGCACGCCCTCATGCAGCCACAGCGGATCGGTGGCGAAATGCTGGCCGATGCCGACCACCACGGGAATGCCCTGCCAGTGCGACATGCGGTCATAATGAATATGGCCTGCGAGGATACCGATGACGTCGTGCTCGAACAGCACCTCGTCCAGCGCCTCGGTATCGTCAAACGACAGGGATTCCCATTCCGCCTCCGGACGGTCGAAATCAAGCGCTGGCGCGTGGTGCATCACCAGCAGCTTCGGCAGATCGGGGTGGTTTTCCAGCTCGTCCTCGAGCCATTCGATCTGACCGGGCTCGAAGGCGCCGCCGACCTTGCCGGGGACGCTGGTATCCATCACGATGACATGGATGTCGGCAATGACCTGGGCATGATCATAAGGCTCATCCAGATCCTCATGGCGGTCGAGCATCACCGGATAAAATCCGTCGCGACGATCGTGATTGCCGAGCGCGAAAAGCACCGGCACATCCAGCGCCGCCTCGGCCATCAGCCGCTTCAGCTCCTCATAGCTGCCGGCATCGCCCTGGTTGGTCAGGTCGCCGCTGACGACGATGAATTCGGGCGGCGGCACCAGCGCCTTGACCTGCGCGAGCGTGGCGGCAAGCGTGGCCGATGTGTCGGAATAAAGATCATCATCCTGCACCTGCGGATTGCCGACATGCAGATCGGTCAGATGGACGAAATTCACCCGTTCGGACATGGCTTTTTTCCTGTCATCGCTATTGTTCGATGACTAGCATCGGCGCATGACAGCCGAATGACCCGGCGCGCTAAAACTCCGTGACAACGGCGATCCATGCGGCAACATGGCAAACGTGACCGGCAGACTGATTCACGGCGGACCATGACGATTTCCGAACTGCAATTCATCGAATACGCCGCGCAGAACGAGACCAACGCGCGGCTTCTGGATGGTCTTGCCGGCCTGCAGTTGCCGCAGACCACATTGACGGCGGGATGCCTGTTCCAGACCGTCTGGAACCTCAAAAGCGGTTACGAACCCGAACGGGCCATCAAGGACTACGACGTCTTTTATTTCGATGCCGACGATCTTTCATGGGAAGCGGAAGACGCCGTGATCCGGCGGGCCAACCGGTTCCTCGGCGATCTGGCGGAGAAGGTCGAGATCAGGAATCAGGCGCGCGTGCACCTGTGGTATGAGCGGAAATTCGGCGCCTTCTGTCCGCCCCTGAGGCGGGTTGAAGACGGTATCGACCGATATCTCGTCGCCTGCACGCGCCTCGGAATAAGGATCGGAGACCGCAGCCTCTATGCGCCGGACGGGCTGGAGGACATGTGGAACGGCATCCTGCGTCTCAATCCGAACAATCCGCAGATCGAGCTTTTCGAACGCAAATGCCGTGACTACCAGGCAAGATGGCCCTGGCTCACGATGGCGGTTTGAGGTCCGCTCGTGTTAAGCGTTCTGCATGAAGCGCGTAACACTGGCATAGCAGAAACATGAACAACATCAGGATCGCCCTTTACCAGCCCGATATTCCCGGCAACACCGGCACCATCCTGCGGCTGGCCGCCTGCCTCGGCCTTGGCGTCGATATCATCGAGCCGGCCGGTTTCGATATTTCCGACCGCAATCTTAAACGCGCGGGCATGGATTATATCGCCGCGGCGGCGCTGACACGCCACGTCAGCTGGGACCGTTTCGAGGAATGGCGTGCAACCACCGGCCGCCGCCTCGTCCTCGCCTCCACCAAGGCCGCCCTGCCCTACACGGATATCGGCTACCGCCCCGACGATATCCTCCTCTTCGGCCGGGAAAGCGCCGGCGTACCGGACCACGTGCATGACAAGGCGGATGCGCGAATCATCATCCCGATGGTAGCCGGACAGCGCTCCATCAACGTCGCCATGTCGGCGGCGATGGTCACCGGCGAGGCCCTGCGCCAGACGGCATGGGCGTGACCCGCCATCTTTGCAGCCATTTTTTCAGGCAAACATGAAAATTGACCGTTTTTACCGCGAAACTGTCGCAACCCGGCCTGTACCGAAGGCGTATACGCTCCTATACTGTTTAGCCGGACAATAAAAATCGCTCTCGCCGGACCCATTCGCCGGCGGGTGTGAGGAGACGTCGCATGCAATCCACCATTGTCATCGTCAACCTTCTCGGCGCGGTCGCGCTGCTGCTCTTCGGCCTTGCCCAGGTCAAGGATGGCGTTACCCGCGCCTTCGGCATGAAACTGAGAAGCGTGCTGGCCACCGGAACCCAGAACGGCCCCCGCTCCTTCTTTTCCGGCTTCTTCGCCACCGTCGCCCTGCAAAGCTCGACGGCGACGGCGCTGACAGTCGCCTCCTTCGCCGAACGGGACCTCATCCGTCCGCGCATGGCGCAGGTGGTGTTGCTGGGCGCCAATGTCGGCACCGCCGTGACCGCATGGATCGTGGCGGCCGGGGTGGAATGGCTGTCGCCGCTGCTGATCCTTGCCGGCATCGTGCTCAAAAAAGGCAGTTCCAATGCCAGACAGGGCGGCGGAACGGCGCTGATCGGCATCGGCCTCATGCTTCTGTCGCTGCATCTTCTAAGCGGCGCGACCGAGCCCATGCGCGCCTCGCCGGCGCTCGGCGTTTTCATCGGCCTGCTGGACGGTGCATGGCCCGTCGCGCTGATCTTTTCCGCCGTACTCGCCTTCGTCTCCTCGTCCAGCCTTGCTGTCGTGGTGCTGATCCTGTCGCTGGCCGCCACCGGCACCTTGTCCACCGGGCTCATCATCGTCCTCATTCTCGGCGCCAATCTCGGCGGCGCCGTTCCGCCCGTCATCGCCACGCTGTCCGGCCCCGCATCCGCCCGGCGCATCACCATCGGCAACCTCGTGGTCCGCACTATCGGCTGCCTCATCGCCCTGCCGCTTGCCTCCTATGGCGCGGCGTATCTGCAGCAATTGCCGCTTTCGCCCGCAAAACTGCCAGTCGACGCCCACCTCATCTTCAACGTCATTCTGGCGGCGCTGGCCTGGCCCTTCTCCGGCCTGATATCCGACCTGATGGCGAAGCTGGTGCCGGGCGACCCCAAGGCCGAAGACGGCCCGAATTTCCTCGACCAGCAGGCCCTCGACATGCCGGTGGTGGCGCTCGCCAACGCCACCCGCGAGGTCCTCGGCGTCGGCGACAGCATCGAGCGGATGCTGATCCGCGCCGAAAACGCCTTCAAGCACAATGATCTCGCCCCGCTTCAGGAAGTCGCTCTGCTCGAAAAGAAGGTCGACCGCCGTCAGCAGGAAGTGAAGGTCTATCTGTCGCAACTGGGGCGCAAGGGGCTTTCCGACGAGGAAGCGCGCCGGTCGATCGCCATCATCGATTATGCCATCAATCTCGAACATATCGGCGACATCATCGAAAAGGGCATCTGCGAGCAGATCCGCAAGAAGGTACTGAACAGCTTCAAGTTTTCCGACGATGGTTATGACGAGCTGAAGACCCTGTTCGACATGACCATCGAGAACCTGCGCGCCGCCCAGAGCATTCTGGTGACCGGCGATTTCGAGCTCGCCCGCCGGCTGATGGAAAGCAAGGTGGATATACGCCGCCTCGAAAAACAATCCTCCAACCGCCATCTGGAGCGGCTGCGCGACGGATTGGCGGAAAGCATGCAGACCAGTTCGCTGCATCTCGACATGCTGCGGGACCTGAAACGCATCAACGCCCATATCGTGACGGTGGCGCATCCCATTCTGGATGAAAGCGGCGTGCTGATCGAAAGCCGCCTGCGTTACGCCGAACCGCGCGCCTGATTCTATTTCAATCGGCGGAAGGTAGCCTGCGCATGGTGAATTCGATGCGGTCGCCTTCCAGCTGCCGCCAGCTTTCCACTTCCGTCCAATAGGCGGCCTTGGGAAAGCTGTCGAACCATTCGCGCGCCTTGGCGCGGGCCTCCTCGCGGCTGAGACAGAAGGTCTGGCGCACGAACATGCCGTCGCGCTTTTGTTCGCCGCCGGCGCTTTCGCGTTCCTTGCGGTGATTGGCGATCCTGCGCTTCAGCCCGTCGAGGGGCGGCGGTCCGGCAAATTTCGGCATGATATTCACCTCTGGCACCTACATCGATAAAGATAGTGCCAGCACCCCGCCTTGGCGAGTCGAATTTGTACGCGGTGCAAACACCTGCTAGACGCGGCAGGGAACAGACGTCACCGCAGGAGAGAGACGATATGGAACGGCCAATCTTGCCGAAGGGCTTGCCCGAGGACATCGAAGACAAGAAGGCCGTTGCCCAGGCGTGGTTTCAGCATCTGCGCGACACCATTGTCGCCTCCTTCGAAACCCTCGAAGACGAACTCACCGGCCCGCTTTCCGATCAGGAGCCCGGCCGCTTCGTGCAGAAGGACTGGCTGCGCGACAATGGCGAAGGCGGCGGCGGCAAGATGTCGATGATGGAAGGCCGCGTCTTCGAAAAGGTCGGCGTCCACACGTCAACCGTCTACGGCGAATTCTCGCCGGAATTCCGCAAGCAGATGCCGGGCGCGGAAGAAGACCCGCGTTTCTGGGCCTCCGGCCTGTCACTCATCGCCCACCCGGTCAATCCCAATGTGCCGGCGGTGCATATGAACACCCGCATGGTCGTCACCACCAGCCACTGGTTCGGCGGCGGCGCGGACCTGACGCCGGTGCTGGGCCGCAGACGCACGCAGCAGGACCCGGACACCCAGCTGTTCCATCGCGCCTTCGAGATTACCTGCAACCGTCATCCGGTCGCCGACTATCCGCGATACAGGAGCTGGTGTGACGAATATTTCTTCCTGAAGCACCGCAACGAGCCGCGCGGCACCGGCGGCATCTTTTTCGACTGGCTGCATCCCGACGAGGAGAAAGGCGGCTGGGACGCCAATTTCGCCTTCGTGCAGGATGTCGGCCGCGCCTTCAACCTCGTCTATCCGAAGATCGTCCGCGCCAATTTCAACCAGAACTGGACGGAAGAGGACCGCGACGAACAGCTTATCCGCCGCGGCCGTTATGTCGAGTTCAACCTGCTTTATGACCGCGGCACCATCTTCGGCCTGAAGACGGGCGGCAATGTCGAATCGATTCTCTCCTCGCTGCCGCCGGTGGTGCGCTGGCCATAAACCTCACGCAAATTTGACGCTCATCAGCCATTTGGTCGCAAATAGCGCAAATTAGGACTTATGGAAAAATCAAGGCAATGGTAGTCTCCTCCCGCAGACGTACTGGAGGAGCTATCGTCATGATTACTTCGAACAGCATGCCTATCTCCGCTTCCGCCGAGGAAGCGCCGCATTCCATCGACACTCCGGAATTGATTGACCGCCTGGCCGCGGAAATGCGCGCCACGGGCGATCGTGAACTGCCGCATTCCTTTTATGTTGAACAGGTCAAACGCACGCTGGCCGGCAAAATGGTGAAGCGGGCGGATAATGACGAAATGCCCCGTACAAAAATCCCGGCAGCCGGCACATCCTCTGTTTTCCAGTGCTGGGCAATGCCTGAATAGGATTGAAGGGCGCCGCGCGGGAACATAAGCGGCGACCATTCGTTTCCTGTCGGAGGGACAGCATGCACGTCAACGCTGTCCCCCGCTTGAAACAGGGAGGCAAGACCATGAGACTGTTTGAATGCGGAACGCTCGTGCCCGGCTGCGCCTGGCACACGCGCGCAGATGATGATGCGGAAGTTGTTCGCCGCGCGGTGGAACATATGCGCACCGCCCATGGCGAAACCGTCATTCGCGAAAACATGATCGAAAACATCAAGGCCCGCATCCGCGACGAGGCGAATGCGGCCTAGCGCATTTCCCCGAAGGCGCAACTTCGGGTGCTGCCACCCAACCTCATCCCTGTGCTTGTGACAGGGAACCAGCCAGCCCAAGTCCTTGGGCTGAACGGCCTCTGTCGCCGCGCAGACGCGTATCGGCCGGATTCCTGTGACAAGCACAGGAATGAGGTAGAATATGGCTTCAATTCTCGAGCATTTCCTTCAGCCGGGCGGTCAGCGCTGCCCGGTCGAGTGAGAAATTGACGTCGATCCACTTTTCCTCGAGGCTTTTCAGCACTTCGCCGACCTTTGGACCCGCCTCGACCCCCGCAGCCATCACATCGGCGCCGTTCAGCGGGAATCCGGGCTTCTGGAATTTCTCCGCCCTCGCCAGCAGCGTCGAAAACCGCGCGACTTTCTGCATGGCCGCATTACCGGCCGAAAGATCGGCACGGGCGGTAGCGAGCGCAAGCTTCAGCCGTGCCTTCACACCGTCGACACCCTGACGGTAGAGCAACCGGTCAAGCGCCGTCTCCTTCATGTCGGGGTCGGCGGCGGGCGCAGCGGCCCACTGGGTCAGATAACCCGCCTCGGCCTTCGAAAGCCTCAGCCTCGCGGCAAGGGCAACCAGCCTGTCCCGGTCCGGCGGCAGGATGGCGGCAAGCCGCAGCATCGGGTCCACCGCCCAGCCCAGCGCCTGTTCCGTCGCCACCAGCCCGTGAATGGCGTCGATACCCCATTTCTCGGTTTCGGGAAGAATTTCCGAGAGAACACCCGATTGCCGCATCCACAAAAGAGCGCGCGATGGATCACGCGCCGAAAGCAGCTTCTTCACCTCGCTCCACACCCGTTCGGCCGAAAGCGTCGCCAGCTTGTCCTTGGCCCGCGCGCTTGCCCTCAGGCCATCGGCATCCGGGCGGCCGGACCCGTAATGGGCGAAGAAGCGGAAAAAGCGGAGAATCCGCAGGTAATCTTCCGAAATCCGCGTCGCGGCATCGCCGATGAAGCGCACGGTTCCGGTTTCAATATCGGGAAACCCATTGATGAGATCGATGATCTCGCCCGTCCCGTCGGCATAAAGGGCGTTGATGGTGAGGTCGCGCCGTTCCGCATCGGTCTGCCAGTCGGTGCCGAAAGCCACCTGTGCGTGACGGCCATTGGTCTCGACATCACGGCGAAGCGTCGTCACCTCGTAACCCTCGCCATCGATCACCAGCGTCACCGTGCCGTGATCGATGCCGGTCGGCACCGATTTGATACCCGCCGCCTTTGCCCGCGCGACCACGACATCAGGGGTAAGCGTCGTCGCCATGTCGATGTCGGCGACGGGCAGGCCCATCAGCGCGTTGCGCACCGCGCCGCCGACGATCCGCACCTCGCCGCCATCGGCGTTCAGCAGCGCAAAGACGCGCTTCAGCGCCGGCTTTTCGAACCAGTCCTGCCCGGCAAGGCTGCTCATGTATAAAACCTCTCGTAAATCGTCCGCACGATGCCCGCCGTAATGCCCCAAATATAGCGCTCGCCATAGGGCATTTCGTAGAAAAACCGCTCCTTCCCCTGAAACATGCGGCTGCCGCGCGCGTGGTTCGCCGGGTCCATCAGGAACGACAGCGGCACCTCGAAAACCTCTTCCACTTCGGCCGGATTGAGCGTCAGATCGAAACCGGGGCGAACGACGGACAGCACCGGCTTGATGCGGAAACCGGTCCCGGAAATATAATCCGGCAGACGTCCCACCGTTTCCACGAAAGAGCGTGCAAGACCGATTTCCTCCTCGGCTTCGCGCAGGGCCGCCTCTTCCGGCGTGTGGTCTTCGGCATCGATGCCGCCGCCCGGAAAGGATATCTGTCCGGAATGCTTGCGCAGGGTGGATGTGCGCTGGGTGAAGATCACCCGCGCATCGTTGCCATCGTCGATCACCGGTATCAGTACGGCGGCATCCTTGAGCCTGATGCCGTTGCCCGTGAGCACCACGCCCGGATTGAGCACATGATCGCCATTCTCCTCACGCTCGGCCACACCCTCGCCGTCCTGCAGGACCCGGCGGCGGAAGTCGCTAGCGGTAAAAGCCTTGAGACCCATTGTCGTCATCGTCATTGCGAAAGCCGTTCCAGTTCCTTGGCCGGCATGACCGGAAAGATCATCCCGCCCGAGCGCAGGGCGAACATCTCGACGCCATCCACGTCGATCACCTCGCCAAGGCCGACGAGATCGTACATCACCGCCCGCGAGACCAGCGCCTCCAGCCGGCCGCGCACCAGAAGATAGGGCTTCAATTCCCGGTTCTCACCGAAAATCTCAAACCGCAGCGGATGTTCCGGCCCCGCCTCCACCACATCGCCGACATTGGTGCGGAAGGTCAGCAGCTCCTCGCCATCCTCGTCGCTCGCGGTCACCTTCATCTCCACCGCCACGAAAGGCGCATCCGCGACACGGATGCCGACTTTTTCCACAGGAGTTACGAGATAGGTCTTGCCGTCCTCGTCCTTGCGCAGAACCGTGGAAAACAGCCTGACCAGAGGTGCCCTGCCGATGGGGGTGCCGAGATAGAACCAGGTGCCGTCGGCACGGATTTCCATGTCGAGATCGCCGCAAAAGGGTGGATTCCAGCGCTCCACCGGGGCCGGCCCGCGCTTGGCGTCGCCGGTCTGTTCGGCGGCGCGGGAAATCATCGCCGCAAGCCCGGCCGCATCGCCCGCCGAATTTATCGTCTCCGCTGCCATATTCGAGTCTCGCTTTGCCGATAAGGAAATACTAAGTCACGACATAGTCATTCGAATGGCGCTTGTCAGCGGCCAAGAGAGCAATAAGCTATATGCAGCGCAAAATCCGTCCCGGCCGGCCGTCGGCAAAACCGGGATGCGACTGGACAGCGGCGAAGGTATGAGGAGAGCGACATGGGCGTGATGAATACCGGCGAAACCCTCGATGAAAAGGCCATCGTCGCCGCAGCCGAAAAGGCGCTTTCGGACATTGCGGCGATCCGCACGGAAGTCTCCAAGGTCATTTTCGGCCAGGAGAAAGTGGTGCAGAACACGCTTCTCGCCATCCTGTCGGGCGGCCATGCTCTGCTCGTCGGCGTTCCCGGCCTCGCCAAGACCAAGCTCGTCACCACGCTTGGCACCGTGCTCGGCCTCGACGCCAACCGCATCCAGTTCACGCCGGACCTGATGCCGTCGGACATTCTCGGTTCCGAAGTCATGGATCAGGACGAGAACGGCCGCCGTTCCTTCCGCTTCATCAAGGGTCCGGTTTTCGCGCAATTGCTGATGGCCGACGAAATCAACCGCGCCAGCCCGCGCACCCAGTCCGCCCTTTTGCAGGCCATGCAGGAATATCACATCACCATGGCCGGCCAGACCTATGAGCTGCCGAAGCCGTTCCACGTTCTCGCCACCCAGAACCCTTTGGAACAGGAGGGCACCTATCCGCTGCCCGAAGCCCAGCTCGACCGCTTTCTGCTGCAGGTGGATGTCGGTTATCCCGAGCTTGCCGCCGAACGCCAGATCCTGCTCGACACGACAGGCACCGCCTCCGGCGAAGCGCGCCGCGTGATCGATGCGGAACGCCTGATGGAAATCCAGGCCCTCATTCGCCAGATGCCGGTCAGCGACAAGGTGGTGGACGCCATCCTGTCGCTCGTACGCTCCGCCCGCCCCGGCCATGGCAACAAATTGACCGACAAACACGTTGTCTGGGGACCGGGTCCGCGCGCCGGCCAGTCGCTGATGCTGACGGCCCGTGCGCGTGCGCTCTATGAAGGCAGGCTCGCGCCGTCGCTGGACGATGTCCACGCACTGGCCGAGCCGGTGCTGGAACACCGCATGGCGCTGACCTTCGCGGCCCGCGCCGAAGGCATGTCGGTACGCGATGTCATCGCAGCCCTCGTGGAACAGGCGAAGAACTGAAGGCGCACTGAGGCCCAAATTTTCGCGAAAGGACTGCATGTGGCATCCATCGGCCAGATCGTAGACAAGACGCCGGGCAGCGAAGTTCTGGCGCGCGCGCGCCAGCGCGCCGCCCTGGTGCCGGACTGCATGGTCGAGGCAAAACGCATCGCCAATACCGTCACCGCCGGCTGGCACGGCCGCCGCAAGCGCGGCATCGGTGAAAATTTCTGGCAGTTCCGCCCCTATGCCGAAGGCGAAAGCCTCTCACGCATCGACTGGCGACGCTCCGCCCGCGACGACCACACCTATGTGCGCGACCGGGAATGGGAAGCCGCCCATACCATCTGGCTCTGGGCCGACATGTCGCCGTCGATGATGTTCAAATCCACCCTCGGCTCCGTCTCCAAGGAAAGCCGGGCGCTGGTGCTGATGCTGGCGCTGGCGGAAATCCTCGCGCGCTCGGGTGAACGCATCGGCTGCCCCGGCATCATGGAGCCGGTCTCGGCCAGAAACGCCGCCGAACGGCTGGCCGCCGCCATCATGCATGCGCCGCTGACCACGGGCATGCCGGAAACGGGCATGATCCGCGGCGCGAGCGACATCGTCCTCATCGGCGATTTTCTCGATGATGCGAAAAATGTGATGGAGCGGATTTCGCCGCTCGCCAGGCGCGGCCTGCGCGGCCATGTGGTGGAAATCGCCGATCCTGCCGAAGAAACCTTCCCCTATTCCGGCCGCACCGAGTTTACCGATCCGGAAACCGGCGAAAAACTCGTGTCCGGCCGCGCCGAGACCATTCGCGAGGATTACACCCGCGCCTATCTCGCAAGACGCGAGGCGCTGTCGTCGTCGCTGCGCCGCCTCGGCTGGAACTTCGTGTTCCACCGTACAGACCATCTCGCTTCCGAGGCGCTCGTCGCCATGCACATGTATCTTTCCGGCGCGCCAGCACAGGGCGGTGGGCAAGGCGGTGGCCGTCGATGAGCGCATTGCCTTTCGTCTTCACCAGCCCCTACATCCTCTTCGGCCTTCTGGCGCTGCCCGCCATCTGGTGGCTGCTGCGGCTTACCCCGCCGCGTCCCAAGGCTGAGGTGTTTCCGCCGCTGAAGATATTGGCGACGGTGCTGAAGCGTGAGGAAACGCCGTCGAAAAGCCCGTGGTGGCTGACCCTTTTGCGCATGGCGCTTGCCGCCGCCGTGATTTTCGCGCTCGCTGATCCGGTGGTGAACCCGCGCAACAACAGCATCGCCGGCAGCGGCCCGCTGGTGCTGGTGGTGGACAACAGCTGGGCCTCCGCGCCCGACTGGGAAAGGCGCGTGGCGACCGCTCAAGCCCTGATCGGCGATGCGGAGCGCGCCGATCGCCCCGTCTCCATCAGCTTCACCGCCGATGCGGAAAACGACCCCGTACCGGCGACAACGGCCGTGGCGCTGGACAAATTGGCCGCCGCCAAGCCGAAGCCGCTCGTTCCGGACCGCGTGCGCACGGCGGAAGCCATCACCGAGGCGCTGAACGGCACGGCCCCCGGCACGCTCGCCTATATTGCCGACGGTGTTCAGACCGCGCAGGACGAAAGCGCAATGAGAACGCTTGCCAGCCTCTCGCCCGCCGAATTCCGCATCGTGAAGGGCGACGGCAAGGCGATTGCCGCCATTACCGGCGCCACCAACAATGCCGATGCCATGAGCGTCACGCTTTCACGGCTGGACACGGCCGAAGCCGCCCGACTGACCGTGAACGCGCAGGACAGCCAGGGCCGCATCCTCGCCAATGGCACCGCCAGCTTCGCGCCCGGCGCGGCCGAAACCACGGCAACGGTGGAAGCGCCCTTCGAGCTGCGCAACGATTTCGCCCGCCTCTCCCTCGAAGGTTTCTCGACGGCGGGCGCCGTGCATCTTCTCGACGACGGCTTCCGCCGCCGCCGCGTGGCGCTGCTGGCCGGCGAAACCGGCAATGATTTCCAGCCGCTGCTGCAGCCGCTTTATTATATCAGCCGCGCGCTTCAGCCGTTTGCCGATCTCATCCCGCAGCGGCAGGCGGATCTGGCGCAGGCGATCCCGGAAATCCTGCAATCCAACCCCTCCGTCATCGTCATGGCCGATATCGGTCGCCTGCCGCAGGAAACCTATGAGCCGATGCAGCGCTGGCTCGCCGGCGGCGGCACGTTGATCCGCTTTGCCGGGCCACGCCTTGCCGCGGCCCCCGCCGACGATCCGCTGGTGCCCGTGACCCTCAGGCAGGGTGAACGTGCGCTCGGCGGCGCGCTCTCCTGGGCCGAGCCGCAGCCGCTTGCCGATTTCCCGAGCTTCGGCGCCTTCGCCGGCATGCCCAAGGCGGATGGCATTCTCGTCAAGCGCCAGGTTCTGGCCGAGCCGACACCCGATCTGGCTGAACGCACCTGGGCCAGCCTTGCCGACGGCACGCCGCTCGTCACCACCCGCACCATCGAGGCGGGCCGCATCGTGCTATTCCATGTCAGCGCCGAGGCGAGCTGGTCCGACCTGCCAATATCGGGCCATTTCGTCGACATGCTGCGCCGTATCGTGCAATTGTCGAAAGCGGGCGGCGCTTCGGCTTCCGCCAATGCCCCGGCCGCAGCCCTGCCGCCGTTCCGGCTGTTGACGGCCGAAGGGGCGCTGACGGCCGAAATCGGCACTGCCCGGCCGCTGGAAATGCGCGCCGGCCAGCCACCCCGCAGCGGTTTCGACAATCCCCCCGGCCTTTACGGCACAGAGGATGGTTTCGTGGCTCTCAATCTCTTGGCCGCAGGCGCGACGCTGCGCCCGCTCGATACGTCCGTCGCCGGTGTCAGCACCACCAGCGAAGCCCTGATCGGCGAAACCGCGAAATCCCTGCGCCCGGCCCTCTTCATCGCCGCCTTCCTGATGCTGATTGCCGACAGCCTGATCGTGCTCTTCATGAACGGTGCCTTCGCGCGCCTGCCGAAAGCCCGCAGCGCGACAGTCGCGACCATGCTCTTGGCGCTTGGCGCCTTTGCCGCCATGTCGCCAACGGATGCCCGCGCCGACGATCCGAAACCCGGAGACGAGCAGATCTTCGAGCGGCTGGACACCACCCATCTCGCTTATGTCCGCACCGGCGAAGACGATGTCGACCGCATTTCCGAGCAGGGTCTCCAAGGTCTCAGCGAATTCCTGACCTGGCGCACCACGCTGGAACCCGGCCAGCCGGTCGGCCTCGATATTTCCAAGGATGAACTGTCCTTCTATCCCATCATCTACTGGCCGGTTTCCGCCACGGCACCCATGCCGTCGAGCGCCGCCATTTCGCGTATCGACGCCTATATGCGCGCGGGCGGCACCGTGCTGTTCGATACGCGCGACCAGTTTTCATCGCTCGACAATGGTGCCACCAGCGCCAATGGCGAACGCCTGCAGGCGATCCTCGCCAATATCGATATTCCGCCGCTGGAGCCGGTGCCGGAAGATCATGTCCTGACACGGTCCTTCTACCTGCTCACCAATTTCCCCGGCCGTTACAACGGTTCGCCGCTCTGGGTGGAATCGCGACAAGGAGCCGCCAAGACAACTTCAGGCCTCTCCTCTTCCGGCGATGGCGTGACGCCGATCATGATAACGGGCAATGATTTTGCCGGCGCCTGGGCCGTCGATCCGCAGGGCGCGCCGGTTCTGCCCACCGTGCCGCCGGACGAGATGCAGCGCGAGCACGCCTTCCGCTCCGGCGTCAACATCATGATGTATATGCTGACCGGCAACTACAAGGCCGATCAGGTCCACGTTCCCGCACTTCTCGAACGGTTGGGACAGTGACATGACTTTGACCTTCGCCCCCTTCCTGCCGTGGATCGTGATTGCCGTTCTGGCCGTCGCCGCACTCGCTCTCTCCTTCATCGGCCTGTGGCGGGGCGTGCGTGGCGCATGGCTGCGCGGGCTGGCGCTTACCGCTTTGCTGGCTGCCATCGCCAATCCGCTTTTGACGCAGGAGGAACGCGAGCCGCTTTCCACCATCGTCCCCGTCATCGTCGACCGCTCGCAGAGCCAGGACGTGCAGGACCGGCCGCAGATGACCGATACGGCGCTGGAAGCCTTGAAGGATCGGCTCTCGCGCTTCCCGCGCATCGAGCCGCGCATTGTGGAAGTGCGCGACGACGGCGAGAGCGATTCACCCTCGACGCAGCTGTTCTCCGCGCTTTCCTCCGCCGTTTCGGATGTCTCGCCGTCGCGCGTCGGCGGCGCGATCTTCCTCAGCGACGGCCAGATCCACGATATCCCGAATGCCCTGCCCAATGCCGAACAGGCGCTCGGCTTCCGCGCCCCCCTGCATGGGCTGATCACCGGCAAGGCCGATGAATTCGACCGCCGCATCGAGATCGTCCGCGCCCCGCGCTTCGGCATCGTCAATGAAGAGCAGCAGCTGACGCTGCGTGTCTTCGACGACGGTCGCCCCGCCGGCGGTGGTGCGGCCGAAGTGACGGTGAAGATGAACGGGCAGGAGATCGCCACGCTGCAGGCGACACCCGGCCAGCCGACGCCGTTCAATTTCAAGGTTCCGCGCGGCGGCAACAACGTCATGGAGTTTTCTGTCGCCGAGCTTCCAGGCGAAGTCACGGCAGCGAACAACCGCGCCGTTCACCTGATCGAAGGCATCCGCCAGAACCTGCGCGTGCTGCTCGTTTCCGGCGAGCCGCACGCCGGCGAACGCGCCTGGCGCAACCTCTTGAAGTCCGACGCCTCGGTCGATCTGGTGCATTTCACCATTCTGCGCCCGCCGGAAAAACAGGACGGCACGCCGATCAACGAGCTCTCGCTGATCGCCTTCCCGACCCGCGAATTGTTCGTCGAGAAGATCAATGACTTCGATCTCATCATCTTCGACCGCTACCAGCATCGCGGCGTGCTGCCGATCCTTTATTACGATTACATCGCCCAATATGTCGAAAAAGGCGGCGCGCTCTTGATCGCCGCCGGGCCGGAACATGCCGGTCAGGATTCGATCGCCATGACCCCGCTCGCCTCAGTGCTGCCGGCGCAGCCGACCGGCCAGGTGCATCAGGCAGCCTTTTATCCGCGCCTTTCGGAAGCGGGCAAGAAACACCCCGTCACCCGTGGTCTCGATGGCTCCGGCAACGAGCCGCCGCAATGGGGCCGCTGGTTCCGCACCATCAGCGTCGACCCGCCGCAGGGCCAGACCGTGATGCTGGGCGACGGGCAGGACCCGCTGCTGGTGCTGAACCGTCAGGGCGAAGGCCGTGTCGCCATGCTGCTGTCGGATCAGGGCTGGCTCTGGGCGCGCGGCTTCGAAGGCGGCGGCCCGCATGTGGCGCTTTACCGCCGCATCGCCCATTGGCTGATGAAGGAACCCGAGCTTGAGGAAGAGGCGCTGACGGCGCGTGCCAATGGCCGCACATTGCAAATCACCCGCCAGACCATCGGTGACGATCCGGGTCAGGCCAGCGTGCGTTTCCCTTCCGGCAAGACCGAAAACATGGCCTTCACCAATACGGAGCCGGGCCTGTACAGGATCGACCGCCGCATGGACGAAACCGGCCTGTTCGAGATCAGGAACGGCGATTTCACCACCCTCGTCCATGTCGGCGCGGTGGATGCGCCGGAATTCAAGGCGATGATTTCAACGACCGAAACGCTGAAACCGCTCGCCGACGCCACCCGGGGCAGCGTGCACCGTGTCGCCGATAATTCCGGCCGTATCGCGCTGCCCGATATATTGCCGGTGCGGGGCGACATCAGGGTTGCCGACGAGGATCGCATGCTGATACGCATGACCGACGAGACGGTGCTGAAAGGCGTCAACACGCTGCCGCTCTTTGCCGGTTTTGCCGGACTTGGCGCGCTGCTGCTTGCCTTCTCCGCGCTCTGGTGGCGTGAAGGCCGGTAAGGGCTTTCCAACGGCGAAGGCACGGGGTTTTCCACGTCCCGGATTGGAAACGAGAAACGGCCGCCGCCCGGCGTCCCAGGGAAAGAAACCATGAATTTCGTTTTGAGCGACGTCGCGGATACGGACGCCGAAAAGGCCATCCGCGATCCGCTGGTGGCCTATAATCTCGCCCGTTTCGGCGAAAGCGACAAACGCGAGCTTACCATCACCATCCGTGATGATGACGGTAGCGTCACGGGCGGCCTTGTTGGCCATACCGCCCGCGGCTGGCTTTACGTGCAGCTTCTCTTCGTGCCGGAAACCATGCGCGGCCAGGGCATTGGCCCGAGGCTGCTGGCAATGGCGGAGGAAGAAGCGAGAAAACGCGGCTGCACCGGCGCCTATATCGACACGATGAACCCCGATGCGTTGAGAACCTACGAACGCTACGGTTTCACGAAAATCGGCTCACTCGGGCCGCTCTCCACCGGCCAGTTGATCACATGGCTCGAAAAGCGGTTCTGACGCATCGAAAAAGGGGCGCTCGTCTTCAGCTCAGCGCCACCTGCCGCGTTTCCGCATTGATCATCGTCGCCGCGACGGCCGCCAGCACCAGCAAACCAGCGAAAATGCCGATCGCAACTCCAAAGCCCTGTGCAATGGCATAGCCGAGCAGCGACGGCGCCAAAAGGCCGCCGAGCCTTGCCATGGCGCCCGCAGCGCCCATGCCGGTCGCCCGCGATTCGGTGGGATAAAGTTCCGGCGTATAGGCGTAAAGCGCACCCCAGGTGCCGAGCAGCGCAAAACTCATGATAAGAAGCGAGGCGGCGATCATTGCGCCACCGCTGGCAAGGGTGAACAGCAGGCAGCCAAGCGCAGACAGCAGGCAGAAGCCGATCAGCGTCGGCTTGCGGCCCCATTTTTCGACGCCATAGGCGGCAAGCGCATAACCGGGGATTTGCGCCAGCGCCACCAGCACCAGGAACCCGTAACCGCGCACGAAGCCGAAACCGTCTCCCGCCAGTTTCGCCGGCATCCAGGTGAAGACGCCATAATAGGAAACGGAAACGAGAAACCAGATGGCGAGGATCATGATGCTGCGCTGCCGGAGCGCGGGAGAGAATATCCCCTGCCCCTTGGCCGGGTCAGGCTGGAAAAGCCCCGTGCCGGCATCAAGCGGCGCACGCCCATTCACCACCAGCATGCGATTGACCACGGCCTTGGCTTCTTCGGACCGGCCGCTGCGCAACAGGTAAAGCGGCGATTCCGGCACCAGGAAGCGAAGCCCGAGACCGAGGACGGCCGGGAAGGCCGTCACCGCAAAAATATAACGCCAGGCATCGGCCACGCCGGCAAGGCTGGCGCCCCACGCCGCCAGCGCCACGATCAGCGTCCCGACAGCCCAGAAACCCTCCAGAAAGACCAGCCAGCGCCCTCGATTTTTGGCAGGCAGGAATTCGGCCATCATCGCATAATCCACCGGCAAAGTGCCGCCAACCGCAGCTCCGGTAAGAAAACGCAGGATGAGCAGAATGGTGAAATCAGGCGCAAAAACCGAAAGCACGCCAAACACGGCGTCACAGGCGACGGTAACGATCAGCACGCGGCGACGCCCATAACGATCCGCCAGCCGCCCGAAACCGGCAGCGCCCAAAAGCATGCCGAAAAAGAACGCCGTGCCGGTCTGCAACGCCTGCGGCACCGTCAGGCCGAAGGTCGCGGCGATCGAGGCTGCCGTGAAACCGACGGCCAGAACCTGCATGGCATCCGCCGCCCAGACGAGGCCGAATATGCCCATCAGCCGCCGCTGATAGGCGCCTGCGCCCGCACGCTCCAGCGCATCGTTCATGGTGATTGCCGTCATGCCCCGCCCCTTTGCAGAAATCGACTTTCACTAGCTATCGTATAGGGGGAGGAAACGGAATTGAATTCTGTGAAGCGCGTCGCGTTGTTTCGAGACAGACCATCGGAAGAAGATTTTACCACACGAGGAGATGTGCACGGCAGTCTCGATGTTTACCATAGCGCGCAACGCCCCTTCCGTCACCCCGGACTAGATCCGGGGTCCTGTGTATTGCGCTTGTGTTATAAGGGTTGCGGGCGGAAGGCCGTCGGGGTCCTGGTCGATTGAGACCGTTTGCTGGCTTTGGC